>NZ_MVOJ01000088.1:0-539 GCF_002018845.1 Pseudomonas sp. MF6394 | reverse complement strand
CATGACTGGGGTGAAGTCGTAACAAGGTAGCCGTAGGGGAACCTGCGGCTGGATCACCTCCTTAATCGACGACATCAGCTGCTCCATAAGTTCCCACACGAATTGCTTGATTCATTGAAGAAGACGAAAAGAAGCAGCCCGAAATTGGGTCTGTAGCTCAGTTGGTTAGAGCGCACCCCTGATAAGGGTGAGGTCGGCAGTTCGAATCTGCCCAGACCCACCAATTTTGTGTGGGAAACGCCTGTAGAAATACGGGGCCATAGCTCAGCTGGGAGAGCGCCTGCCTTGCACGCAGGAGGTCAACGGTTCGATCCCGTTTGGCTCCACCACTACTGCTTCTGTTTGTATAAAGCTTAGAAATGAGCATTCCATCGTGGTGATGGTGAATGTTGATTTCTAGTCTTTGACTAGTTCGTTCTTTAAAAATTTGGGTATGTGATAGAAAGATAGACTGAACGTTACTTTCACTGGTAACGGATCAGGCTAAGGTAAAATTTGTGAGTTCTCTTAATTGAGAAATTCGAATTTTCGGCGAATGT
>NZ_MVOJ01000087.1:0-551 GCF_002018845.1 Pseudomonas sp. MF6394 | reverse complement strand
CATGACTGGGGTGAAGTCGTAACAAGGTAGCCGTAGGGGAACCTGCGGCTGGATCACCTCCTTAATCGACGACATCAGCTGCTCCATAAGTTCCCACACGAATTGCTTGATTCATTGAAGAAGACGATAGAAGCAGCTTTAAGCTCCAAGCTGATAGCTCTTAGCTAATCAGTTACGCGCTCGAAATTGGGTCTGTAGCTCAGTTGGTTAGAGCGCACCCCTGATAAGGGTGAGGTCGGCAGTTCGAATCTGCCCAGACCCACCAATTTTGTTATGGGGCCATAGCTCAGCTGGGAGAGCGCCTGCCTTGCACGCAGGAGGTCAACGGTTCGATCCCGTTTGGCTCCACCATTAACTGCTTCTGCTGTTAGAGTTTAGAAATGAATATTCTGAAGTGAATATTGATTTCTAGTCTTTGATTAGATCGTTCTTTAAAAATTTGGGTATGTGATAGAAAGATAGACTGAACGTTACTTTCACTGGTAACGGATCAGGCTAAGGTAAAATTTGTGAGTTCTCTTAATCGAGAAATTCGAATTTTCGGCGAATGT
>NZ_MVOJ01000086.1:0-677 GCF_002018845.1 Pseudomonas sp. MF6394 | reverse complement strand
GGCTGGATCAGTTTCAGCAAGCGTCCTGCGGCGTCCCACTGATACTGGATTAGTGCGCCATGCTCATCCTCACGGGCAACCTGTCGCCCCAAGTCGTCATAGCGATAACGCTTGATCCCACCATGGGGCAATTGCTCCTCAAGCAACTGCCCACGCTCGTTCCACACCAGCCGATGGCAACTGCTGTCCGGGTACCAAATCCCCTTCAGTTGCCCATGTTTGTTGTAGCTGTAGTCAGTCGAGTTGCCATCGGGATCGGTCCTGCGCGTAATGTCGCCTTGGCCATTACGCTCATATTTCCAGACCGCCTCACCACGTCGTATAACCCGTACGAAGCCATTGTCATGCTCGTAGGACGTCGGCTCATCATCCCCCGGAAACAGCGCCACCAGGCGTCCGGCGTCGTCATACTGATAGGCCGTCACCGCGCCCATCGGGTCTTGCTCGACGGTCAGCCGGCCTTGGTCATCGTAGGATTTGTAATGCTGAGCGCCGTCCGGATCGATGCGCTGCACCAACCGCGCCCGATGGTCATGGACATACACCTCCTGGCTACCGTCGGCGTTATGCACGGTGACGCGCCCGTCATCGCCCCAGGCATAACGCGTGTCCATCTGCGAAAAGTTCGCCCAATGCCGAACACAGCGTGCTGCCTTGCCAGCACGTTCCCATTCCCA
>NZ_MVOJ01000085.1:0-935 GCF_002018845.1 Pseudomonas sp. MF6394 | reverse complement strand
ATCATCTGGGTCGCTTCTTCCTTCATCTCGGCATCCCACAGGTGCGGGTTTTCGATTTTGATCTGGTTGATCACGTCGATACCGAAGTTCAGGTGCATCGACTCATCGCGCAGGATGTACTGGAACTGCTCGGCCACGCCGGTCATTTTGTTGCGGCGGCCCATGGACAGGATCTGGGTGAAGCCGCAGTAGAAGAAGATACCTTCCAGCACGCAGTAGTAGGCGACCAGGTTGCGCAGCAGTTCTTTGTCGGTGTCGACGGTGCCGGTTTCGAACTTCGGATCGGAGATCGAGCGGGTGTACTTCAGGCCCCAGGCGGCCTTTTTGGCCACCGATGGAATCTCGTGGTACATGTTGAAGATCTCGCCTTCATCCATGGCCAGCGATTCGATGCAGTACTGGTAGGCGTGGGTGTGGATCGCTTCTTCGAAGGCCTGGCGCAGGATGTACTGGCGGCACTCCGGGTTGGTGATCAGGCGGTACACGGCCAGTACCAGGTTGTTGGCCACCAGGGAGTCGGCGGTGGAGAAGAAGCCCAGGTTGCGCATGACGATGCGGCGTTCGTCGTCGGTCAGGCCTTCGGGGTTTTTCCACAGCGCGATGTCGGCGGTCATGTTGACCTCTTGCGGCATCCAGTGGTTGGCGCAGCCGTCGAGGTACTTCTGCCAGGCCCAGTCGTACTTGAACGGCACGAGTTGGTTGAGGTCGGCGCGGCAGTTGATCATGCGTTTTTCGTCAACGGCGACGCGGGCGGAGGCGCCTTCCAGCTCGGCGAGGCCTTCGGCGACGTCGAGTTTGTCCAGGGCGGCCTTGGCGCGCACGATGGCGGCGGAGTCGTTGGCGGTGACGGCGCGTGCTTCCACGGCGGCAGCGGCGCCGGCACCGTCGAGGCGGTCCATGTTGGCTTCGGTGGCGTGGCCGGCGTTGGCGCCTTT
>NZ_MVOJ01000084.1:0-1193 GCF_002018845.1 Pseudomonas sp. MF6394 | reverse complement strand
TAGGGAAACTCTGAAAAAGACTTTCTGATTTGGCAAAATACCGCGACCCCACCCACCGAGTTTCCCGATGAAGCAGATGACCTTCGCCGACGCCGAGTACGCTGGCAAGCGCAAGCAAACCCGCAAGGAGTTGTTCCTGATCGAGATGGATCGGGTGGTGCCGTGGAAGGGCTTGATTGCTTTGATCGAGCCACATTATCCGAAAGGTGAAGGTGGCCGTCCGGCCTACCCGTTGATGGCGATGCTGCGTGTGCATCTGCTGCAGAACTGGTTCGGCTACAGCGATCCAGCGATGGAGGAAGCGCTGTACGAAACCACGATCCTGCGCCAGTTTGCCGGGCTGAACCTGGAGCGCATCCCCGACGAAACCACCATTCTCAACTTCCGCCGCTTGCTGGAGAAACACGAGCTGGCGGCCGGCATCCTCGCTGTCATCAATGGCTATCTGGGCGACCGCGGCCTGTCGCTGCGCCAGGGCACCATCGTCGATGCAACGCTGATCAATGCGCCCAGTTCGACCAAGAACAAGGACGGCAAGCGCGACCCGGAAATGCACCAGACCAAGAAGGGAAACCAGTATTATTTTGGCATGAAGGCCCACATCGGCGCCGATGACGAATCGGGTCTGGTGCACAGCGTAGTGGGCACGGCGGCCAATGTGGCGGATGTCACCCAGGTGGACAAATTGCTGCATGGCGACGAAAACGTGGTCTGCGCCGATGCAGGCTACACCGGTGTCGAAAAGCGGCCCGAGCATGAAGGACGTGAAGTTATCTGGCAGGTGGCGGCACGCCGCAGCACCTACAAAAAACTCGATAAGCGCAGCGTGCTGTACAAAGCCAAGCGCAAGATTGAAAAGGCCAAGGCTCAGGTGCGCGCCAAGGTCGAGCATCCGTTCCGGGTAATCAAGCGCCAGTTCGGTTACACCAAGGTGCGCTTTCGCGGCTTGGCCAAAAACACGGCGCAACTGGTGACACTGTTCGCTCTGTCGAACCTGTGGATGGCGCGCCGACATTTACTGACGAATGCAGGAGAGGTGCGCCTGTAATGCGGGAAATGGCCACCGGAGTGGGGTCCGGGTGGCGAAAACGTAAGAAATACTCGTCGAATTGATTGTTTTTTGATCATTTGGCGAGTTTAAAAGTTGCGCTAGGTGGTATGCCGGGGAAATACATGGCTACTTCAGACCATCC
>NZ_MVOJ01000083.1:0-1204 GCF_002018845.1 Pseudomonas sp. MF6394 | reverse complement strand
CTTCGCGAGCAAGCCCGCTTGTATGCTAGGACTTGAAGGGAGGAGAAGGGACAAAGCCCGATTCTGACTGTTGACGCAGTACAGACCGTGGGAGATTTCGCCCCTCCTCCTTTCACCCAAGCGCCGATAAAGAATGCATCTGGCTATGACCGACGATAGGAACAAGCCTGCGCCTCTGGGTGAGCCCTTCAAGTGCTCAAAAACATAGCCCGGAGGAAGCCCCCATGGCAATGCCAGTTTCTGTCTCAAAGCCGATCGTAGGCGTTGATGTCGCTAAGAATGAGCTGGTGATTTATCACGCTGAAGCCGATCTACTGGAAACGATCGCAAACAACAAAGCTGCTATCAAAAAATGGCTGAAAACGCTGTCCTGCAAAGTGGCCATCGCAATTGAAGCCACCAACATCTACCACTTGGAGTTTTCCGATCTAGCCCATGAAGCTGGTTGCGTGGTTTACATGGTTGGAGGTTATGAGCTCAAACATTACCGCGAAAGCTTGAAGATCCGGGCCAAGACCGATGCTTTGGATGCCCAACTGCTCGCCCGCTATTTGAGAAAGGAGGCAGACGAACTGCGTCCCTGGACACCGCCATCGCCGCTGTATCGCCACCTTCTAAGCCTGTTTCGTCGGCGCGCAGCCTTGGTTCAGGCGCGCGTCGGCCTGACGCAAAGCTGGGCGAATGAACCGCTGCTTAAGGCCTCGTTTGCCGAGCAGGTGAAGTCGATGCAGAGACTTGAAGGGTTAATTGAAAAGATGATCAGTGATTGCCTGAAAGAGGCAGGTATGCTGGGGCAGTTGAAGCGTTGCTTGAAGGTCGAAGGCATCGGCTTTTTGACTGGCGCGCGCTTGATTGCCACCTTCCAACGGGGAGAATTCAGGAATTCAGACGCGTTTATCGCCTTTCTTGGTATGGATTTGCGCGTCAACAAGTCAGGACAGAAAGATGGTCGTCGCAGTTTAAGTAAGCGCGGCGACTCAGAGGCCCGGCGCCTGCTACATAACGCCGCGATGGCGGCTAGCCGAACAGAGACATGGAAAGCGTTTTATCAAGCACAGAGGGCACGAGGCTATAGCACCACTCAAGCGTTGGTAATATTGGCTCGCAAGCTTGCTCGAGTGGTGTTCGCTCTACTGAAAGGGCAAAGCGAATATCAGCCAAAGGTTGGTTGAGGGTTGCCCCTCAACCATAGAATCTCCCACAG
>NZ_MVOJ01000082.1:0-1275 GCF_002018845.1 Pseudomonas sp. MF6394 | reverse complement strand
ACGCAGGCTTGAATCCGTGGGCCGCCGCCACGCGCCATCCATGGCGCGGGGCGGCTAACCCGGCGTCCTGCCGGGTTACCCACGAATTCAAGCCTGCGTTCGGCCAGCGTGGTTTAACGGGGCGCCTAAGATCAAAAGCCAGATCAAGATCACAAGCAGATCAAGAGCAGATCAAGAGCGGCTCGCTTCGCATCGTGGTTACTCTCGCAGGCGAGTCAGCTTTGACGGTGCTTGCGGCGCTGGTCAGCGCGTGGCAATCAGCGCCGGTCCGAATGACTCTTTCAGGAAAACCGGGGCGAGATAGCGTTCGTAATGGGCCTCGGACAGCAAAAAGAACTCCCGGTCTATCGCATCGCGCAGGTCCGCCAGGTGGCGCTCGCGAAACTCGGGCAGCAACGCCAAGCCATACGCATCCAGCTTGGAGATCACCCGTGCACCCCGGGCAATCAGTTGGTATGCCCAGCAATACGGCGACTGGTGCGGTACAAAGCGAATCTTGCGCGCTTCCAGTTGCTGACGCAGGCGCTGCGGATCGAAGACTTCCAGCTTGCTGGCCATCACCTGTACCAGCAACTGCTCCAGGCGCAGCCACACCGCTTGTTTTTCCTCGGCGCTATAGCCATTCCACTGGATCACTTCATGGTGATAGCGCTTGCAGCCCCGGCAGACCAGGTCACCGTAGACGGTGGAGCACAGGCCGACGCAAGGGGTCTTGATGGTTTGGTTGGGCATAAAGGCTTTTTACGCAAGTCTAAAGAACACAGATAACCACCTGTGGGAGCGGGCTTGCTCGCGAAAGCGGTAGGCCAGCTAGTATTCCACTGACTGACACTGCGCATTCGCGAGCAAGCCCGCTCCCACATTTTTTGGGGGCCGTGTGGATTCAGTCCCAGCTCAGCGCGCCGCCGGTCTGGTACTCGATCACACGGGTCTCGAAGAAGTTTTTCTCTTTCTTCAAGTCCATGATCTCGCTCATCCACGGGAACGGGTTGGTGGTGCCTGGGTACTCTTCCTTCAACCCAATCTGCGTCAAACGACGGTTAGCGATGAATTTCAAATAATCTTCCATCATCGCCGCATTCATCCCCAAAACCCCACGAGGCATGGTGTCGCGAGCGTATTCGATCTCCAGCTGCGTACCCTGCAGGATCATCTGGGTCGCTTCTTCCTTCATCTCGGCATCCCACAGGTGTGGGTTTTCGATTTTGATCTGGTTGATCACGTCGATACCGAAGTTCAGGTGCATCGACTCATCGCGCAGGATGTACTGGAACT
>NZ_MVOJ01000081.1:0-1293 GCF_002018845.1 Pseudomonas sp. MF6394 | reverse complement strand
GTGTTGGCGCTGATGGAAAATTGACCCACCCTGCCGATTGAAATTTGACCCAGGGCGGATTGCTGATTTTGTTACCAGCAACTGTGGATAAGTCTACCAGCGCAGCTGCTGTTGCCCCCACTCCTTCGCTAGCCCAGTTCAGTTGTTTAAGACCTGCCACACGCAGCCATGTAGCAGGCCGTCGTCGCCATGAAATCAGAACGGCTCATCGTCCTCCGGTTCCTGGCCGCCCTTACGCTTTCGCTCCCGTGATTTGATCTTGGCCTGGGCCGCCAAGCTACTGTGTTGCAGGCGATAGGACTCGTTACCGGTTTCGACGATGTGGCAGTGGTGGGTCAGCCGATCCAGCAGGGCGGTGGTCATCTTGGCGTCGCCGAACACGCTCGACCATTCGGCGAAGCTCAGGTTGGTGGTGATCACCACGCTGGTGTGTTCGTACAGCTTGGATAGCAGGTGAAACAGCAACGCACCGCCGGCCTGGCTGAAGGGCAGATAACCCAGTTCGTCGAGGATGACCAGATCCATGCGCAGCAGAGCTTGGGCGATCCGCCCGGCTTTGCCGTCGTGCTTTTCGCGCTCCAGCAGATTGACCAGATCGACCGTGGAGTAGAAGCGCACGCGCTTACCGTGCCGGGTGATGCCGGACACGGCCAGCGCGGTGGCTAGGTGGGTTTTACCGGTGCCTGGCCCACCGATCAGCACCACGTTCTGCGCGGTGTCGGTAAAGGCCAGGCTGGCCAGCTCGCTGATCAGGCGTGCGTCGGCGCTAGAGGCGTTGAAATCGAAGCTGGCCAGATCGCGGTGCATCGGCAGCTTGGCCATGTTCATCTGGTGGCTCACCGAGCGCATGGCGCGATCTGTGTGCTCTTGTTCCAGCAGGTGTTCGAGCAGCCACTTGGACGAGGCTGTGTTCGACTCACCCTGTGCAGTTAACTCCGCCCAGGCCGTGGCCATGCCGTGCAGGCGCAGCTCCTTGAGTTCCGCCATCAAATCACGCATGACCGACCTCCTCGGCCTGGCCACGCAGGCGGTCGTAGCGCGCCGTGTTAGCGACGGGGGCTTCCTTGAGCGACAAGTGGGTTTCGACGCTGGGTGGTGGTTCGGTCGCGGCCAGGCGCGCCACGACATTGAGGATGTGTTCGGCGCTCAGGCTGCCGCTCTCCAGTACCAGCTCAACGGCTACCAGCACGGCATCGAGCCCGGCGACCGGTACGGCAGCCAGAACTTGCGCCATGATCCGGTCACCGCCGGCATGACGCCCCAGACCGTGCTTAAGCTGACGCAGCGGCGCCG
>NZ_MVOJ01000080.1:0-1296 GCF_002018845.1 Pseudomonas sp. MF6394 | reverse complement strand
GCGCCGTTGCGCAGCGCACCGGGCTTGCGTTCGATCAGCGGGAGGTAGTGCTGCCAGTCATAGCTGACCTGGTCGCGATCCAGCAAGCGGACATGGCTGGCGATCAGCGCGTCGTCAGCCACCACCTCGATTCGCGTCGGATACAAACGGCTGCTGACCCACTTACCCGCGTACTCACACGGCACCGAGTAGCGGTTGCGCCCGACGCTGACCAGGCAGGTGCTGGAGACCCGCGCAGGCCGCTCGACGTAACCGTCGAATGGCGCTGGCACAGGCATCAGTTCAGCGCGCTCCAACTCCAGCACTTCGGCCACACTCAGACCGCTGTATTGAGGGTGCGTCAGCTCGTTCCAAAGCGCGCGGCAGCGCTGGCCCAGCCAGGCATTGAGTTCCTCGAAGGAGTGAAACTGGCAGTCCTGGGCGTCTAGCCAGATACGCCTGCGGCTGTCTTGCACGTTCTTTTCAACGATGCCCTTTTCCCAACCAGCGGCGACGTTGCAGAAGTCCGGATCGAACAGGTAATGCGCGCACATCACCGCAAAGCGCGCATTCACCGCCCGGCCTTTGCCCTTATTGACCTTGTCGACGGCGGTCTTCATGTTGTCGTAGATGCCCCGGCGCGGCACGCCGCCCAAGGAGCCGAACGAGCGTGTATGGGCGTCAAATAACATCTCATGGCCCTGGCTCGGATACGCCACAAGCCAGAACGCACGGCTGGCACACAGCTTCAGATGTGCCACCTGCATACGCCGGTAAATGCCGCCGACCAGCAAACCTTCCTCGCTCCAGTCAAACTGAAACGCCTCGCCAAGAGCAAAGGTCAGCGGCACAAAGGCCTGCGACGCCTTGCCCTGTCCCTCTCGCCAGGCACGGATAAACGCGGTGAGCTGGCTGTAGCCACCGTCATAACCTTCGGCTTTGATTTGCGCCAACAGCGCCTTGGCACTGCGCCGCTGTTGCTTGGGCCGCAGCGAATCGGCTTTTAGCGCCTGCTCCAGCGTGGCGTGAAAAGGGCTGAGTTTGTTGAAGATCGCGCGGCGTTGGTAGACCGGCGGCTTGGCCTCAGGTGCTCTGACCCACTTGCGAATCGTGTTGCGCGCCAACCCGGTGCGCTTGGCTATCTCATGCAGCGACAGCTTGTCGCGGAAATACATCCGGCGAATTTTGCCCATCATTTCCATACTGATCACCCTGTGTTCTCCTGCTCAAAAATTGAGCAGAAGCAGTTGAACACCTGGGTCAGTTTTCAGTCGGCAGAACAGCCTCTACTGGGTCAGTTTTCGGTCAGCGGCAACA
>NZ_MVOJ01000079.1:0-1373 GCF_002018845.1 Pseudomonas sp. MF6394 | reverse complement strand
GGCCGAAGGAACGGATTAGTAAAAAATGATTAGATCTGATTTGGCCGTAGTTATTGTTCTATTGTTTGGGTCGTTCTTGACCGGTGTTGCATGGGCACCTGCGTTCGGGGATGCAAGCCGGGTGAAGGGTTCTTTTGAATTGCTCAGCTTTGTTGCTACCACAGTTGCTGCTGTTGTAGCGGTTATAACTTTGTTGGCATGGAAGCAGCAGTTCAGCCATGTTCAGAAATTTGAATCTTTAAAGAGATTTAATAAAGCCGTTGAGGGCCTATATACCAGTAGGGCTTTTATCAGGAGTTTTATGACGCTTCAGATAGTCAAAAGGCGAGATCCTAAAGCAGCGGACATTCCTAAGCTTGAGCTGGCAGATAAGAAATCTAATGATGACTGGTACGCTGCCACCAATGAGTTCGCTGCCGCTCACGAAGATCTGATGCTGTATGTAGACAAGAAAAACCTATCGGGCATCCTTCAGGATTCAAAGTCTTTTGCTTCATATTGCTTCGGGGTTAAGTTGAGGATCGTAGAGTTATCATATGGCGAGCAGGAATCTTGGGACACTGATGTAATATCTTTTCAGCTAAGTTCCGATATTTATATAAGGGAAATGCTGGCAGATGCGAAGAGTAATGTTATGGATTTGAGAAAAAATTTGTAGCCAAGGGCTAGTAAGTTAGACTTATGCCGGGTGTTCACTCCCCTGCATTTTATTCGAGGCGCAGTTAGTAGAAAGGCCGGTCGCCCGGCCTCCATTCTCACTTGGGGTCAAATGCGCCGAGCGCCAATGTCGCAGCTTCGCAGATGTTACGTTGCAACACGGCTTTGAATTCCTGTGCAATGTCTTCGCGCTGAACCTCTTCGCCAACCCAGCGAAGTTTTAGGACCGGCACTGCGCCGCTGGTGATAACCGACAGCCGAAGGGTGATGACTTGTTCGGTCAAGCCTTCGAACGGGACGGTGCTGAATTTTAAGGACACCGGGAGGGTCTCCTTGCTGCGTGCCTCGATCTGGTCCATGGCGCTGCGACTGGCGCTAGTCTCGCCCACGGTGGTTTCCGATTCGCTCGACGCCTTGATGGTGATCGTGCGCACGGCGGCAATGGCCTTGGCCACCGGGATAGCGTTGCCTGCCTCGTCAACCGGGGTTAGGTATTGGTGCCAGTCTTCGATCCAGTCGCTGAGGTCTTTCTGGCTGATGCCGCGCCCGCCGATTTGCTGGGCGGCGGTGTAGCCGGCGGTAGGCTTCAGCTTGAGGACGGCGCGGTCATCGGCATGGCCGGGTTCGCCAGTGGTGCCCAGGTTGAACAGCAGGACACAGCTCATTGCGTCTTGGTCGATGAAGCCGCGCGCGCCTGGTTCTGCGCGTTCCACCAC
>NZ_MVOJ01000078.1:0-1445 GCF_002018845.1 Pseudomonas sp. MF6394 | reverse complement strand
TGAACTGCCCCCCGAATGTTGGACACCTGCCCCCTCGGGAGAGTGTTCCATGACGAAATACAACCTAGCGCTCAAGCAATCATTGATTGAAGAGTGCCTGTCTGCCAGTAGTGTTCATGAGGTGGCCCTCAAGCATGGCTTGAGTCCATCGCTGCTGCGACGCTGGGTCAAGGGTTTTGAAAAGCACGGCGCCTCTGGCTTGATTGCCAAGTACAGCCATTACGATGCCCAGTTTAAATTGAAGGTTTTGCAGTGCATCAAACAAGACGGACTGTCGGACCAACAGGCCTGTATACGGTTTGATATCCGTGGTCCAAGTAGTATCAGACAGTGGCGAAAGCTGTACGATGAAGGCGGTGTAGAAGCACTACAACCGCATCGTCTTAAAGAGTCCAGCATGCCCCGCAAACCTTCCAGGCAACCCAAAGCAAGTCCTGCTCTTCCTGCGGACGCAGAACTGACCCCTGCACAAATGCTCGCAGAACTGGCTTATCTGCGTGCGGAGAATGCCTATCTAAAAAAGCTCGATGCCTTAATCCAAGCGGATCCTCGTACTGCGCAACCCAAAAAACGCAGGCCGTCCAAGGATTGAGGCATGAGCATCCACTTGCTCTGTTGCTACGTGCTGCGGCACTGGCACGCAGCACCTTCTATTACCAAAGCAAAACACTGCTAACCGACAAGCATGCCGGCCTTAAAGATCGCATCCGCAGCGTCTATCACGGGCATAAGGGGCGTTACGGCTACCGCCGCATCGCCGCGACCCTTGGAAACAGTGGTGAGTTGATCAATCACAAAAAGGTGTATCGACTGATGCAGATGATAGGCCTCAAGTCGCTGGTCAAAGTGAAGAAATATCGCTCTTACCGAGGTGCTGAAGGGCTTGTTGCGCCTGATCTACTAAAGCGCGAATTTAAGGCACAAGCCCCTAACCAGAAATGGGCAACCGACGTGACGGAGTTCAAGGTGAAGGGGCAAAAGCTGTTTCTCTCGCCTCTCATGGATTTGTACAACGGCGAGATCCTGGCTTACCAGGTCAACCGACGTCCCGAATTCAGGATGGTTTCGACGATGCTGGAAAAAGCCTTTGAGCGACTGAATCAAGGTGACAAACCGATACTGCACTCTGACCAGGGTTGGCAGTACAGGCAGCCTACCTACCGACACATGCTGGCCGAAAAGAGCATTGAGCAGAGCATGTCGCGCAAGGGTAATTGCTTGGACAATGCCGCGATGGAAAGCTTTTTCGGCACGCTCAAGAGCGAGTTTTTCTATTTGGAGTCATTTGAGAGTGTGGAGCAGCTGGCATCAGGCATAGAGGATTACATCGCCTACTACAACCAAGACCGCATAAGCCTCAGACTGAATGGCTTGAGTCCAGTACAATTTCGGACCCAGGCACTAAATCAATAGCGTCCCCTGTCCAACTTTCGGGGGGCAGTTCA
>NZ_MVOJ01000077.1:0-1663 GCF_002018845.1 Pseudomonas sp. MF6394 | reverse complement strand
CCCCCGGTGTCAGGGTAGTTGTCGTGTCCCCCGCTTTTTGAAAAGCATTCCGGGGGCGGCAAGAGTATGGTCATGCCTTTCTATTCAGAAGAACGTAAAGCTGCGCTGCTGAAAATGATGCTTCCGCCCCTGAGCCTCTCGGCGGCGGAGGTCGCTCGGCGCGAAGGTTGCAGCGATATGTCTCTCCATTATTGGCGCAAACAAGCTGCCGCCAGAGGAACGCAATTGTCCGATGCCAAGCAACCGGCCGAAAATTGGTCAGCCGAATCCAAGCTGGCGATCATCATAGAAACAGGTTCGCTATCGGAACTGGAAATCGGTGAGTACTGCCGACGAAAAGGTATTTTTCCCGAGCAAATAACCGATTGGCGCAACGCTTTTATTGCCGGCAGCACGAAACAGTCAACCGCGAAAACTGCAAGCTCCGGACAGTCACGGGATGATAAAAATCGTATCCGTGAACTTGAACGTGAGTTGCGCCGCAAAGATGCAGCCCTGGCTGAAACAGCGGCCTTACTGGTACTACGAAAAAAGCTCAATGCCTACTGGGGGAGCGACGACGAGGCCACCTGACCTTGTTGCCAGAACGGTATTTACTCGTTGATTGGCTTAATGAAGCCATTCTGGCGGGCGCCCGCAGGGCGCCTGCTTGTCAGGAGGTAGGCATTTCACTGAGGACACTGCAACGCTGGAGCTTGCCGCAAGAACTCTTGGCAGATGGACGCACGACGACGCTTAGGCCGATACCGAACAACGCGCTCAGTGAGCTTGAACGGCAAGGCATCGTGACGCTGTGCAACAGCAAAGCCTATGCGCACCTCCCGCCAAGCCAGATCGTGCCGCAATTGGCCGATGAAGGAAGATATGTAGCCTCGGAGGCGACTTTTTATCGTGTGCTGCATGCGGCAGGTCAGCAGCATCACCGATCCAGAGCCAAGCGACCGCATCGCCATGAGGCACCGACCACTTACGCAGCGACTTCAGCTAATCAGGTGTGGTCATGGGACATCACCTACTTGCCGTCCCCGGTTCGCGGGAAATTTTACTACCTCTATCTGATCGAAGACATCTACAGCCGAAAAGCCGTGGGCTGGGAAGTTTATGAAGCCGAGAGCGGGGAAAAGGCAGCAGCGTTGCTGCAACGAAGCGTGACTCAGGAGAAGTGTTGGCGCCAGCCGCTGGTGCTTCACTCGGACAACGGTGCACCGATGAAATCGGTGACGTTACTGACCAAGATGTATGACCTGGGCATCACGCCGTCTCGCGGTCGACCACGGGTTAGCAACGACAACCCGTACTCGGAATCACTGTTCAGGACACTGAAATACTGCCCGCAGTGGCCACAGGCGGGGTTTACCAGCCTGGATGATGCGCGTATCTGGGTGAGGAATTTTATGACCTGGTACAACACCGTGCACCGTCATAGCCGGATCCGCTTCGTAACACCGGCTCAACGTCATGAAGGAAAAGACCGAGAAATCTTGGCTCGTCGAGATGCGATATACCGGCAGGCCAGAGAGAAAAGACCGGAACGATGGTCAGGAGAGACACGCAACTGGAACCCTATCGGGACGGTGTATCTGAACCCTGAAAGGGAACTGACCGTGGTAATAAAAATCGCGTAGCGCGACGGTGGACGCGACAACTACCTTGAAAAACGCCG
>NZ_MVOJ01000076.1:0-1784 GCF_002018845.1 Pseudomonas sp. MF6394 | reverse complement strand
CCGAACTCGGGCTTGTAGCCTTCCTCCGCGAAGTGGTCGATCAAGGTCTGATCGAAGGTCAGCGTCACGCCCTGGCTGGCGGCGTTGCGGGCCACACGATCGAGCTGCAGGCCGACGATATGGCGGATCTCCTCCTTGCCCAGCGCATGGAAGACGATGATCTCGTCGATGCGGTTGATGAACTCGGGGCGGAAGTGTCCGCGCAGCACGTCCATCACCTCGGACTTGGTCTTCTCGTATTCCTCGCCGGCGGCGCTACGGGCCTTCAGCCGACGCTGGATGATGTCCGAGCCCAAGTTCGAGGTGGCGATGATGATGGTATTGGTGAAATCCACCACCCGGCCCTTGCCGTCGGTGAGCCGCCCGTCGTCGAACACCTGCAGCAGGATGTTGTAGACGTCGGGGTGAGCCTTCTCGATCTCGTCCAGCAGCAACACGCTGTAGGGCTTGCGACGCACCTTCTCGGTGAGCTGGCCGCCCTCGTCATAGCCCACATAACCCGGAGGCGCGCCCACCAGGCGTGCCACGGTATGGCGTTCCCCGTACTCGGACATGTCGATGCGCAGCAGCGCACCTTCATCGCCATAGATGGACTCGGCCAGCGCCTTGGCGAGCTCGGTCTTGCCCACGCCGGTCGGCCCGAGGAACAGAAAAGTCGCCACCGGCTTGCCGCCTTCGCGCAGCCCCGCGCGCGACAACCGCACGGCATCGGCCACCGCGCGCACCGCTTCGTCCTGGCCCACCAGGCGCTCGTGCAGCCGCTGTTCCAGATGCAACAGCTTCTCGCGTTCTTCCACCGTCAGCTCGTTGACCGGAATGCCGGTCAGGCGCGAGACGATCTGCGCGACATGCTCGGCCTTGACTTCGGCGCTGCCCGAGGCGCGCTCGCGCTCCCAATCTTCGATGAGCTTCTTGAGTTCGGCCTCTTTTGCCTCGATGCGCTTGCCCAGCTCGGCGGCCTTGTCGTACTGCTTGCGCGAGGCCATGTAGTCCTGCTCACGCCGCAACTGGTGCAGTTCGGACTCCAGCTCTTGTACGGCCACTGGGCGAGCCGTGGCCGACAGCTTCACGCGTGCGGCCGCCTGGTCAAGCAGGTCGATGGCCTTGTCAGGCAAAAAGCGCGCGGTGATGTAGCGGTCCGACAACTCGGCGGCGGCGATGATCGCATCCTCGGTGATGCTGACCTTGTGGTGCGCCTCGAAGGTGTCGCGCAGGCCGCGCAGGATCATCATGGTCTGCGCTACCGTCGGCTCGGGCACCATCACCGGCTGGAAACGACGCTCCAGCGCGGCGTCCTTCTCGATGTACTTCTGATACTCGTTGAGCGTGGTGGCGCCGATCAGGTTCAGCTCGCCGCGCGCCATCATCGGCTTGAACACGTTGGCCACGTCCAGCCCGCCTTCGCCGCCACCCTGGCCGGCACCGACGATGGTGTGCACTTCATCGATGAAGAGAATCATCTCGCCCTGGTGCTCGGTCACTTCCTTGAGCACCTTCTGCACGCGCTCCTCGAACTCGCCGCGATACTTGGCGCCGGCCACCATGGCGTTGATGTTGAGTTCCACCAGACGCTTGTCGCGCAGCGTCTCGGGCACTTCGCCGGCGACCATCCGCTGCGCCAGTCCTTCGACAATGGCGGTCTTGCCGACGCCGGGCTCACCGATCAACACCGGGTTGTTTTTCTTGCGCCGGGCCAGCACCTCGATGGTGGTCTCGATCTCCTGCGCACGGCCGATGACCGGATCGAGCTTGCCCTCGCGCGCCATCTTGGTGAGGTCGCGCGA
>NZ_MVOJ01000074.1:0-2032 GCF_002018845.1 Pseudomonas sp. MF6394 | reverse complement strand
CCTTGTCGATGGTGTCGTTGATCGTGGTCGTTGCTCCATTGCCTGCAACTTCCAGTTTTTCGAAGTTGCCGCCCGAAGCGTCGGTGATCTTGACGGTCTGAGTGCTCTTATCGATGAACACGTCATCAGTAGGGGCGGGCACGGTCACAGTACCGACGGTCTCGCCAGCTTTGATAGTGATCGACGAGCCGTTATCCAGCTTCAAGGTGACGTCAGTACCGGCCTTGTTGCTCAAGGTCGCGGTGTAGGTGATCTGGCCGCCTTCGTTAACGGCACTTGGCGCAGTCAGCGTAACCGTGGTGGTGTTATCGGTGCCCGGTGTGTCCGTAACGGTGGTATTAACCGGGGTAGTACCTGGAACCAGATTTTCAAAGTGCTCGCCGCCGGTCACGCCTTTGATGGCGGTAGTGACGGTCTGGTCGCCTTTGTAGACATCGTCTGGCGCGATGGTGGTGATAGAACCGCTCGACTGGTTTACGCCAATAGTGATGGTCTGGCCGTTATCCAATGTCACGGTCAGCGGATTGGTGATGTTGGTCACCGGTGCGCCGTTCTTATCCACAAGGCTGGCGGTGTAGACGATGTTGCCGCCTTCGCCGACGGTGGTAGTGGCGGTCAGGACCACATCGACCTTGTCGATGGTGTCGTTGATCGTGGTCGTTGCTCCATTGCCTGCAACTTCCAGTTTTTCGAAGTTGCCGCCCGAAGCGTCGGTGATCTTGACGGTCTGAGTGCTCTTATCGATGAACACGTCATCAGTAGGGGCGGGCACGGTTACGGTGCCAACCGTGTCGCCAGCCTTGATGGTGATCGAAGAGCCGTTATCCAACTTCAGCGTGACGTCGGTACCGGCCTTATTGCTCAAGGTCGCGGTATAGGTGATCTGGCCACCCTCATTCGCTTCGGTCGGAGCGGTCAGCGTTACGGTAGTGGTGTTATCGGTGCCCGGTGTATCAGTAACGGTGGTGTTAACCGGGGTAGTACCTGGAACCAGATTTTCGAAGTGCTCGCCGCCGGTCACGCCTTTGATGGCGGTAGTGACGGTCTGGTCGCCTTTGTAGACATCGTCTGGCGCGATGGTGGTGATAGAACCGCTCGACTGGTTTACGCCAATGGTGATGGTCTGGCCGTTATCCAAGGTGACGGTCAGCGGATTGGTGATGTTGGTCACCGGCGCGCCGTTTTTATCCACAAGGCTGGCGGTGTAAACGATATTGCCGCCTTCGCCGACGGTAGTGGTAGCAGTTAGAACTACATCCACCTTGTCGATGGTGTCGTTGATCGTGGTCGTTGCTCCATTGCCTGCAACTTCCAGTTTTTCGAAGTTGCCACCAGTGGTCTCGGTGATCTGAACGGTCTGCGTGCTCTTATCGATAAACACGTCATCGGTAGGCGCAGGCACGGTCACAGTACCAACAGTGTCGCCGGCCTTGATGGTGATGCTTGAACCGTTGTCGAGTTTCAGTGTTACGTCAGTGCCCGCTTTGTTGGAAAGCGTGGCGGTGTACGTAATCTGCCCACCTTCGTTCGCCTCGGTCGGCGCTGTCAGTGTAACGGTGGTGGTGTTATCGGTGCTCGGTGTATCGGTAACGGTGGTGTTCACCGCTGTAGTGCCAGGGACCAGATTTTCGAAGTGCTCGCCACCAGTGACACCTTTGATGGCGGTGGTGACGGTCTGGTCGCCCTTGTAAACATCATCAGGAGCAAGAACCGAAACGCTACCGCTAGTCTGGTTTACGCCGATGGTAATGGTCTGGCCGTTATCCAAGGTGACGGTCAACGGGTTGGTGATGTTAGTCACCGGCGCACCGTTTTTATCCACAAGGCTGGCGGTGTAGACGATATTGCCGCCTTCGCCAACGGTGGTGGTAGCAGTTAGAACTACATCCACCTTGTCGATGGTGTCGTTGATCGTGGTCGTTGCGCCGGAGCCTGCGACTTCGAGTTTTTCGAAGTTGCCGCCGGAAGCGTCAGTAATCTTGACGGTCTGGGCACTCTTATCGATGAACACGTCATCGCTAGGAGCGGGCAC
>NZ_MVOJ01000073.1:0-2236 GCF_002018845.1 Pseudomonas sp. MF6394 | reverse complement strand
GTGCCCGCTCCTAGCGATGACGTGTTCATCGATAAGAGTACCCAGACAGTCAAGATTACTGAGACTTCTGGCGGCAACTTCGAAAAACTCGAAGTGGCAGGCTCCGGCGCAACGACCACGATCAACGACACCATCGACAAGGTGGATGTAGTTCTAACTGCTACCACTACCGTCGGCGAAGGCGGCAACATCGTCTACACCGCCAGCCTTGTGGATAAAAACGGCGCACCGGTGACCAACATCACCAATCCGCTGACCGTCACCCTCGATAACGGCCAGACCATCACCATTGGTGTGAATCAGTCGAGTGGCTCTATCACCACCATCGCGCCGGATGATGTGTACAAAGGCGATCAAACTGTCACTACCGCCATCAAAAGCGTGACCGGCGGCGAGCACTTCGAAAACCTGGTCCCTGGCACGACGGCAGTGAACACTACTGTCACCGATAACCCTGGCACCGATAACACCACCACCGTTACGTTGACGGCTCCGGCTGAGGCAAACGAAGGTGGGCAGATTACGTACACCGCCACGCTTTCCAACAAAGCGGGCACTGACGTAACACTGAAGCTCGACAACGGTTCAAGCATCACCATCAAGGCTGGCGAGACCGTCGGTACGGTGACCGTGCCCGCCCCTACTGATGACGTGTTCATCGACAAGAGCACGCAGACCGTTCAGATCACCGAGACCACTGGCGGCAACTTCGAAAAACTGGAAGTTGCAGGCAATGGCGCAACGACCACGATCAACGACACCATCGACAAGGTCGATGTAGTCCTGACCGCGACCACCACCGTTGGCGAAGGCGGCAATATCGTCTACACCGCCAGCCTTGTGGATAAAAACGGCGCACCGGTGACCAACATCACCAATCCGTTGACCGTCACCTTGGATAATGGTCAGACCATCACCATCGGCGTAAACC
The DNA here is from genome assembly GCF_002018845.1 of Pseudomonas sp. MF6394. Taxonomy (NCBI): domain Bacteria; kingdom Pseudomonadati; phylum Pseudomonadota; class Gammaproteobacteria; order Pseudomonadales; family Pseudomonadaceae; genus Pseudomonas; species Pseudomonas sp. MF6394. The sequence continues at coordinate 1,305 of NZ_MVOJ01000073.1, read as the reverse complement.
AGACTAGCGGTAGCGTTTCGGTTCTTGCTCCTGATGATGTTTACAAAGGCGACCAGACCGTCACTACTGCTATCAAAGGCGTAACCGGCGGCGAGCATTTCGAGAACCTGGTGCCGGGCACTACCGCGGTGAACACCACCGTTACGGACACACCGGGTACCGATAACACCACCACCGTGACGCTGACAGCACCAAGTGTCGTTAACGAAGGCGGCCAGATCACGTACACCGCGACCTTGAGCAATAAGGCCGGCACCGACGTCACGCTGAAACTCGACAATGGTTCAAGCATCACCATCAAGGCCGGCGACACTGTTGGCACTGTGACCGTGCCTGCGCCTACCGATGACGTGTTCATCGATAAGAGCACTCAGACCGTCAAGATCACCGACGCTTCGGGCGGCAACTTCGAAAAATTGGAAGTTGCAGGCAACGGCGCAACGACCACGATCAACGACACCATCGACAAGGTGGATGTAGTTCTAACTGCTACCACCACCGTTGGCGAAGGCGGCAATATCGTCTACACCGCCAGCCTTGTGGATAAAAACGGCGCACCGGTGACCAACATCACCAATCCGCTGACCGTCACCCTCGATAACGGCCAGACCATCACCATTGGTGTGAATCAGTCGAGTGGCTCTATCACCACCATCGCGCCGGATGATGTTTACAAAGGCGATCAAACTGTCACTACCGCCATCAAAAGCGTGACCGGCGGCGAGCACTTTGAAAATCTGGTTCCAGGTACTACCCCGGTTAATACCACCGTTACGGATACACCAGGCACTGACAACACCACGACTGTCACCTTGACTGCGCCAAGTGCCGTTAACGAAGGCGGCCAGATCACCTACACCGCGACCTTGAGCAACAAGGCCGGTACTGACGTCACCTTGAAGCTGGATAACGGCTCGTCGATCACTATCAAAGCTGGCGAGACCGTCGGTACTGTGACCGTGCCTGCGCCTACCGATGACGTGTTCATCGATAAGAGCACTCAGACGGTCAAGATCACCGAAACCACGGGCGGCAACTTCGAAAAACTGGAAGTTGCAGGCAGCGGCGCGACCACTACGATCAACGACACTATCGACAAGGTCGATGTGGTCCTGACCGCCACCACCACCGTCGGCGAAGGCGGCAACATCGTTTACACCGCCAGCCTTGTGGATAAAAACGGCGCGCCGGTGACCAACATCACCAACCCGCTGACCGTGACATTGGATAACGGTAAAACCATCACCATCGGCGTAAACCAATCGAGCGGTAGCGTTTCGGTTCTTGCTCCGGATGATGTCTATA
>NZ_MVOJ01000072.1:0-2862 GCF_002018845.1 Pseudomonas sp. MF6394 | reverse complement strand
CACCGATCAACACCGGGTTGTTTTTCTTGCGCCGGGCCAGCACCTCGATGGTGGTCTCGATCTCCTGCGCACGGCCGATGACCGGATCGAGCTTGCCCTCGCGCGCCATCTTGGTGAGGTCGCGCGAGTATTTATCCAGCTCGGGCGTGTTGGTCGGCGTCTCGGCGCGGCCATCCTCGGCCCCTTTGCCGACCACCTTGCTTACCTGCTGGCGCAGCGCTTGCGGCGTGAGACCGTAACGACGTAGCAGGTTGGCCGCCAAACCTTCGCCTTCCTCGGCGAGCCCGATCAGGAAATGCTCCGGCCCGACATAAGAGTGGCCGAGTTCATTGGAGGCCACGAAAGCACGGCTGAGCGCGTCCTTGACCCGGGGCGACACGCCGATCTCGCCCTCGAACGGCTTCTCGCCGCGCTTGGCTTCGGATTCGATCTGTTGCTTGAGGTCATCGACCTTGATCTTGAACTGCCCCAGGATGGTCTTGACCACATCGCTGTCGGATAGCGCCAGCAGCAGGTGTTCGGTATCAACTTCGGCGCGCCCGAACTCTGCAGCGTGTCGGGCGGCCTCCTGCAATAGGGCCTCGGACTGTTCGCTGATACGGCTGGCCAGCCCACTGCCGCGGCGGCGCGCCGTGCCCGCCGTTGCGGGAGCGGATTCGCCGAAAGACGCATCGACCACTTCGTCGGCATCAGCCGCCACGGACGGTGCATCGTCACCGATGCGGAAGAAGTCGCTGCCGAGGAAGTCTTCGAACAAACCGCTGCGCGAGCCAAACAGAGCCTCCAGCGGCGAGACGGTGCGCTTTTGCTGGCGCGCCAGTTGGCGATAGTGATCGTCACACAACAGCATGGTGCTGTGGCGACCATTGAGATTGGCTTCCACCCGCACCGTGGCGGACTGGTCGCAGACTTGGCATTGTTTTCTGGCCATGCTGATGCTCCTGTAAAGATTGATTTGACGAGGCGCCACCGATCACGGCGCCTCGACCTTCACCTGGTTTTTTCGGAGGACGAGCCGATCGGCGTCAGCCGTTGATCGGGATCGAGCGGCCCTGCTTGGGAGCACTGGCCTCGCGCTTTTCCATCGTGATCGTGAGTACGCCGTTCTTGAAAGCGGCCTTGATCGTGTCTTGGTTGGCATCGGTCGGCAGGTTCAGAGCGCGCTGAAAGCTGCCGTAGCAGCGCTCCACCCGGTGGAAACCGCCGTCTTTCGTTTCCTGCTCCTGACGCTTTTCACCGCGCACCAGCAGCACGTCGTTGTCGAGCGTGATCTGGATGTCTTTTTCCTCGACGCCGGGCACTTCCAGGGCGATCTTGTACTGCTTGTCGGTCTCCTGGATGTCCAGCGCCGGCTTCAGCAGGCCCGGCCAGTCCGACGGCCAGCGTGGCATGGCCAGCGCCGGGAAACCGAAGCCTCGAAACGTGTCGTCGAAGAGGCGGTCGATCTCGCGGTGCAATTGCAGGATGGGACTGACGGGCCCACCCGCCACCGGCAGGTCATTGCGCTGCACGGGCAGCGAGGCAGTGCTCTGTTGTTCTTCCTGCTCCTTCTTGAACCAGTTCCAGGGAGCCAACTTCTTGAAATCAATGTCCATGTCATACCTCCAGAAGAAAAATTGAAGACTCTCGCTCGCTCCGTTTGCCTGCGGCGACGGACAGCGCGCCCAGACGACACGGAGTGTTCCGCTGACTTTGGCTGCTCATCTGTGCGTATCACCTCCTTCTTTCTGCCTGCTTGGATCTGATCATTGATCCATCGTTCGATTTCACTTTGACGAAACCGCCACGTCCCGCCGACCTTGAAGACCGGAATCTCCCCGTGCGAGGCGAGCCGGTAAAGCGTCCGCTTGCCGACTTTCAAGTAGGCAGCCAACTCGTCGAGTGTGAAGATCGCCTGCTGGCGCGCTGTCATACCACCCCCACAAGTTCCGTCGTCACGCGGCCTCGCCTGAGGAAGTTCTTGCAAGACTTTGCAAGGTATTGCGCTTACCAGGACAAACTTCAAGAGTCAATGTACAGCGATCTCCCGCCCCATTGATGCAGGTCAACTGCTCAGGCAAGGCGCAGCGGGGCGGCCTGATCAGGCCATGGACAGCGCATGGCTCGTCAGCCTGCGTGTGCCACAGGCGCCTCGATCAAACACCGATCCTCACGTTGTAGCCGAGTGCCCGCAGCCCCTTGCTCGTCTGCATGTTCCTTGGCGGAAACTCGTCTGGGCGCGCCCAGCCGACGATTTCCCCGAGGCTGCTCAGGCCAACGTGCGGAATTGCCCAGTCGTCGCTGCGGATCGCGTTCCAGAGTCGGGCCGAAACACTTCCGTTGCCCCAGACAACGTAGTTCAACAGTATCCGTCCTGCCAACACACCTTCCCGACACCGCCGCCGAAGGCCATGGCCCATCAAGCGGATTTTCCATGCCCCCTCAGCGCCGTACCTACAGCAAATCTTTTAAGGCCCAGGTCATTCAGGAGTGTTCTGAACCCGGTGCCTCCATCGCAGACGTTGTAAGAGAGACCTCTAGTCAGGCCATTTCGAAGAATCAGATCGCTAAGTTTATGTGGTACTAGTGGTGCCACATGTTTGATTATTTTTTGATTATTTTTTCCAGTTTTGCGAGCTTTGGTGAGATTGATATCTGGCAGTATCTGTTGCTTGGATTCTTTGTGAAGAAGTCTTGGTGATACTCCTCAGCCTCGAAAAATTCAGCTAACCTCTCTAGGGTGGTTACCACTGGGCTGTTGCCGCTGACCGAAAACTGACCCAGTAGAGGCTGTTCTGCCGACTGAAAACTGACCCAGGTGTTCAACTGCTTCTGCTCAATTTTTGAGCAGGAGAACACAGGGTGATCAGTATGGAAATGATG
>NZ_MVOJ01000071.1:0-3027 GCF_002018845.1 Pseudomonas sp. MF6394 | reverse complement strand
CCTCGCGTACGCGAGGAAGATCAAGAGCAAGATCAACAACAGATCAAGATCAAGAGCTGGTAGCCTTCCATAAATCGTTCCGATTTATTCCAGAAGCTGTTTGTTTCAAAAGCTCGGTGCCCTTGCTTTATTCACCAGAACAGCACCGGTGACGGTGCCCATTACACCCATGAACATTTCCCTCCAGGGAATGTATGGGTGTGCTGTCAGTCCCCGAAAAGCAAAAGCGGGTTGGACAGTGACGAGGGTGCCCCCTCGATCCCATTCCACCCTAGAAGCTCCGTAGAGGCCACTGGTGACGTGATCGAGGTCGTTTGACATGGTTGGCCGGCTTCATGGCCAAGCGTGTCAAATGACCCAACAACGACCGCAGGGAGGCGTTAGGTCACTCGATTGCTCACCATCGATCCTACGGATCAGCCACATTTACAGGACGCCAGCCCGTTGGGCAGTGGCTCTTTTCCAAGGTTCTCGCCCTGTTGGCTCACTGTTGACCGTCGCCCTACGGTCTAGGCCACCAGCTCCACCACCAAGCCGAGGCTTGGAAAAGCCTGCTTAGCGTTGTGGCTGATCCTGAACCTGAAATCAGCAATCTAAACGGCTGAAAATCAAAGGCTTTGAAAACCACCCTAATAATATAAGAAGGAGCCATATTCCAAAAACACCCGTTTCAGCCCGTAAAATCAACCTTTTCACCTGAATGAGCATTCATCAGGAGAGTGATGGTCATTCATCACCTCAGTGATAGAGGTTCACCAGCTCAGTGAATCAAATTCATCAAAAAAAATGAATGTTTTGATCAAGACCTCAAAAAACACTCATCAAAAATGATGAATTTTACCAAAGGCAAGGCATTCACCAGCTCAGTGAATGAAAATCATCAAAAAAAATGAAAGATCAGCATTGACAATGATGAAAGGCGTGTTAATTTGTAAGTAAGATAATATTTTTAGGAGCGTTTTTTATGCCAAAAGCAAATGTTAAAAAAGAAGAATTACCAAAAGAAAGTAATGTTAAAAAGCTTACAACACCAACTAAAAAAACCACATATACCGATACTAAACGTATCGTTAATGAAGAAACTGGTCAGGTAAAACAAACAGTCACAAACACCATTGCAAGAGTTCCACAGGAACCCTTGTATGTGAAGGTCTATCTACAAGACATTAACCGCATCTATGACCTTCCAAAAGGCTGTTCCCCAGCCTTATACGAGATACTTAAAGAAATGAACTGGAAGGGCATTATAAACCTTCCTAAATACACAAAAGAGCAATGTGCGGCTGCTGCTGGTTTAACACCAGCATCGTTCAATAACTGCATTAGTGACTTGGTTAAAAAAGACATTCTGAAACGTCTTGGCACATCTGTTTATATAGCTAATCCTCACTTGTTCGGACAAGGAAAATGGCTTGAAATCATGGAAAGACGTGAAACTTATAACCTCACAATCAACTACACAAACGGGAAACGTGAAGTTACATCATCGTTTGACCCGGCAAACCCTGAAAATCAGCATGAAAATAACGATGATGAACAACAATCGGCATGATATGCCACTTAAAAGAATTAAGAGCCTTACGGCTCTTTTTCTGGGTGTGCTTTGCACTTTTAAAACTTGAACTTACCACCGTTCCTATTCTTCAATTCATCATTGAGAGACTTCAATTTTATCGCATTTTCTCGCGTTTCTTTAAGTAATGGTAGTAACTCACCATCACCCGAATCGGCGTTAAAATATGCCGCAACTTTGTTGCAGAATTTTAATGATTTATCATAAAAATCTGGAAATGAATTTTTAAGTTGTTGTTGTAAATTCTTGAAAATAGGATTGTCATTCAACATGTCTTTAACTTCGTTATACATGTTTTTTATATCTTTTCTAACTTCTCTTTCAAGATGAACACGCTCGATTAGACTGTTATATGCAGCACCTTGGGTGTTAAATTCCTCCACAATCACATCTACCTTCTCGGCAACCTGCTCGAGAAGCTCCTGATTGAAGCGTATAGCCTGATCCTGCTGGATTTGACGCTGTGCCAGCTCAGCCTGGAGACGATCGATCTCGGCCTGTTTAGAGGCTATATATTTGTCTTTTTCTTCGTGTTTGGCTTTGGTCATATCAGCAGATACACCACGAACAAACCCAAGATCCTCGAAACGCTTGCCTGCAGTGTCCTGCAGCTTCGACCATATCGAATCACCTTTGCGGCCCATGAGGTCACGCAATGGGGCTTTGTTGGTCTTAAAATCGTAATTGAAGAAAATACACTGGGCGTGATAATTCAGCTTATATTCGCCTGTTACTGGGTCTTTATGGCCTTCGTCCATATGCATTTCCCAGCCTAACGGCTCCATGCCGGTCTTATCTTTTACATCTTGCATGAACTGCTCAATATGGGTGGAAAACGATGTTTTCCAGTCAGGATCTTGCATGATCTCCAACATCTGATCTCTTGAAAATGACAAAACCCCATCCATGAATGTATTGGCGGTTTTTTGTATTTTCTTGCCTTTAATGTCTTCTACCTGCTTAAAAACGTCCTTATAACGATCATAGATGTTATAGCCACAACCAAAATTATCTTTGGCAAATTCGACTATTTGGTTGGCGTTTGTGGCAAAGACACGTTGAACGTGTCCTATTTCACCAGACGCATTTGAGTTTTTATAGTACTTGGCATTAAATGAAACGTAATTATTTCCCATGATTTAAAAAGATGTTATATGATCATGTTGTAACATATATTTTCAGTTAATCAAGTGCTTATAAAGCACTACTTGTGCTTTAAAGCAACTTGGTGCTTTATAAAGCCTTTAAATGCCTCTATTCATTCCTTGATATATCAACATTACGAAGTAGTGTTTTAGCCCATTAAAGCACTCTACGAGTGCATGGGCCTCGCGTACGCGAGGAAGATCAAGAGCAAGATCAACAACAGATCAAGATCAAGAGCTGGTAGCCTTCCATAAATCGTTCCGATTTATTCCAGAAGCTGTTTGTTTCAAAAGCTCGGTGCCCTTGCT
>NZ_MVOJ01000070.1:0-3339 GCF_002018845.1 Pseudomonas sp. MF6394 | reverse complement strand
TCGTTCTTTAAAAATTTGGGTATGTGATAGAAAGATAGACTGAACGTTACTTTCACTGGTAACGGATCAGGCTAAGGTAAAATTTGTGAGTTCTCTTAATTGAGAAATTCGAATTTTCGGCGAATGTCGTCTTCACAGTATAACCAGATTGCTTGGGGTTATATGGTCAAGTGAAGAAGCGCATACGGTGGATGCCTTGGCAGTCAGAGGCGATGAAAGACGTGGTAGCCTGCGAAAAGCTTCGGGGAGTCGGCAAACAGACTTTGATCCGGAGATGTCTGAATGGGGGAACCCAGCCATCATAAGATGGTTATCTTGTACTGAATACATAGGTGCAAGAGGCGAACCAGGGGAACTGAAACATCTAAGTACCCTGAGGAAAAGAAATCAACCGAGATTCCCTTAGTAGTGGCGAGCGAACGGGGACTAGCCCTTAAGTGGCTTTGAGATTAGCGGAACGCTCTGGAAAGTGCGGCCATAGTGGGTGATAGCCCTGTACGCGAAAATCTCTTAGTCATGAAATCGAGTAGGACGGAGCACGAGAAACTTTGTCTGAATATGGGGGGACCATCCTCCAAGGCTAAATACTACTGACTGACCGATAGTGAACTAGTACCGTGAGGGAAAGGCGAAAAGAACCCCGGAGAGGGGAGTGAAATAGATCCTGAAACCGTATGCGTACAAGCAGTGGGAGCCCACTTTGTTGGGTGACTGCGTACCTTTTGTATAATGGGTCAGCGACTTATTTTCAGTGGCGAGCTTAACCGAATAGGGGAGGCGTAGCGAAAGCGAGTCTTAATAGGGCGTCTAGTCGCTGGGAATAGACCCGAAACCGGGCGATCTATCCATGGGCAGGTTGAAGGTTGGGTAACACTAACTGGAGGACCGAACCGACTACCGTTGAAAAGTTAGCGGATGACCTGTGGATCGGAGTGAAAGGCTAATCAAGCTCGGAGATAGCTGGTTCTCCTCGAAAGCTATTTAGGTAGCGCCTCATGTATCACTGTAGGGGGTAGAGCACTGTTTCGGCTAGGGGGTCATCCCGACTTACCAAACCGATGCAAACTCCGAATACCTACAAGTGCCGAGCATGGGAGACACACGGCGGGTGCTAACGTCCGTCGTGAAAAGGGAAACAACCCAGACCGTCAGCTAAGGTCCCAAAGTTATGGTTAAGTGGGAAACGATGTGGGAAGGCTTAGACAGCTAGGAGGTTGGCTTAGAAGCAGCCACCCTTTAAAGAAAGCGTAATAGCTCACTAGTCGAGTCGGCCTGCGCGGAAGATGTAACGGGGCTCAAACCATACACCGAAGCTACGGGTATCACGTAAGTGATGCGGTAGAGGAGCGTTCTGTAAGCCTGTGAAGGTGAGTTGAGAAGCTTGCTGGAGGTATCAGAAGTGCGAATGCTGACATGAGTAACGATAATGGGTGTGAAAAACACCCACGCCGAAAGACCAAGGTTTCCTGCGCAACGTTAATCGACGCAGGGTTAGTCGGTCCCTAAGGCGAGGCTGAAAAGCGTAGTCGATGGAAAACAGGTTAATATTCCTGTACTTCTGGTTATTGCGATGGAGGGACGGAGAAGGCTAGGCCAGCTTGGCGTTGGTTGTCCAAGTTTAAGGTGGTAGGCTGGAATCTTAGGTAAATCCGGGATTCTAAGGCCGAGAGCTGATGACGAGTTACCTTTTAGGTAACGAAGTGGTTGATGCCATGCTTCCAAGAAAAGCTTCTAAGCTTCAGGTAACCAGGAACCGTACCCCAAACCGACACAGGTGGTTGGGTAGAGAATACCAAGGCGCTTGAGAGAACTCGGGTGAAGGAACTAGGCAAAATGGCACCGTAACTTCGGGAGAAGGTGCGCCGGTGAGGGTGAAGGACTTGCTCCGTAAGCTCATGCCGGTCGAAGATACCAGGCCGCTGCGACTGTTTATTAAAAACACAGCACTCTGCAAACACGAAAGTGGACGTATAGGGTGTGACGCCTGCCCGGTGCCGGAAGGTTAATTGATGGGGTTAGCTAACGCGAAGCTCTTGATCGAAGCCCCGGTAAACGGCGGCCGTAACTATAACGGTCCTAAGGTAGCGAAATTCCTTGTCGGGTAAGTTCCGACCTGCACGAATGGCGTAACGATGGCGGCGCTGTCTCCACCCGAGACTCAGTGAAATTGAAATCGCTGTGAAGATGCAGTGTATCCGCGGCTAGACGGAAAGACCCCGTGAACCTTTACTATAGCTTTGCACTGGACTTTGAATTTGCTTGTGTAGGATAGGTGGGAGGCTTTGAAGCGTGGACGCCAGTCTGCGTGGAGCCATCCTTGAAATACCACCCTGGCAACTTTGAGGTTCTAACTCAGGTCCGTTATCCGGATCGAGGACAGTGTATGGTGGGTAGTTTGACTGGGGCGGTCTCCTCCTAAAGAGTAACGGAGGAGTACGAAGGTGCGCTCAGACCGGTCGGAAATCGGTCGTAGAGTATAAAGGCAAAAGCGCGCTTGACTGCGAGACAGACACGTCGAGCAGGTACGAAAGTAGGTCTTAGTGATCCGGTGGTTCTGTATGGAAGGGCCATCGCTCAACGGATAAAAGGTACTCCGGGGATAACAGGCTGATACCGCCCAAGAGTTCATATCGACGGCGGTGTTTGGCACCTCGATGTCGGCTCATCACATCCTGGGGCTGAAGCCGGTCCCAAGGGTATGGCTGTTCGCCATTTAAAGTGGTACGCGAGCTGGGTTTAGAACGTCGTGAGACAGTTCGGTCCCTATCTGCCGTGGACGTTTGAGATTTGAGAGGGGCTGCTCCTAGTACGAGAGGACCGGAGTGGACGAACCTCTGGTGTTCCGGTTGTCACGCCAGTGGCATTGCCGGGTAGCTATGTTCGGAATAGATAACCGCTGAAAGCATCTAAGCGGGAAACTAGCCTCAAGATGAGATCTCACTGGAACCTTGAGTTCCCTGAAGGGCCGTCGAAGACTACGACGTTGATAGGTTGGGTGTGTAAGCGCTGTGAGGCGTTGAGCTAACCAATACTAATTGCCCGTGAGGCTTGACCATATAACACCCAAGCAATTTGACTACTCTAACGAGCATCAGATTGCGGTGTGTGAAGACGAAGATGAACCGAAAGTTCGACGCTCACAAAACACCGAAAGCTGTCACATACCCAATTTGCTGAAGCGAGGCCAGCTGGCCACGACTCAGTACCCGAATTTCTTGACGACCATAGAGCATTGGAACCACCTGATCCCATCCCGAACTCAGCAGTGAAACGATGCATCGCCGATGGTAGTGTGGGGTTTCCCCATGTGAGAGTAGGTCATCGTCAAGATTAAATTCC
>NZ_MVOJ01000069.1:0-4457 GCF_002018845.1 Pseudomonas sp. MF6394 | reverse complement strand
GGCCACCTCATGAACACTACTGGCAGACAGGCACTCTTCAATCAATGATTGCTTGAGCGCTAGGTTGTATTTCGTCATGGAACACTCTCCCGAGGGGGCAGGTGTCCAACATTCGGGGGGCAGTTCACGTCAGGGCGGAACCCTAAGTGGCCGTTACCTAAATAACGGATATGTACCCGGTCCAACTGTGTTGACTGCCAGGCCGCCTTCGCGAGCAAGCCCGCTCCCACAGTTTGATTGTGGGGTGTCAGGTAGAGAAGTGTCGGCTGGTAGGCCGTCTTCGCAGGCGAGCCCGCTCCCACATTTGCTCTTGTGTTGTATCAGTGCCTCCATGCCCCTGGATTCACCAGGTTTACCGGCTTTTCGCCAGCCAGTGCCGCCAGCAGATTATCCACCGCACACTTAGCCATCGCCTCCCGCGTCTCATGGGTCGCCGAGCCAATATGCGGTGTGGCTACCACATTATTCAACCGCAACAACGGCGACGCATGATCCAGCGGCTCTTTCTCAAACACATCCAACCCCGCCGCGCGGATAGTGCGTTGCTGCAACGCTTGCACCAGCGCCGCCTCATCCACCACCTTGCCTCGCGAGATATTGATAAAGATCGTCTCTGGCCCCATCAGCGCGAATTCCTCGGCGCCAATCAACTTCTCGGTTTCAGCCGTCAACGGTAATGTCAGGCAGACAAAATCCGCCTCTTTAAGCAAGGCCTGCAAGCTGCGGTACTGCGCCCCAAAGCGTGCCTCAACCGCCGGCTTGGGCGAGTGACTGTGGTAGATCACCGGCATGCCGAAGCCAAAATGCCCACGCTGGGCCAGGGCTTCGCCGATGCGGCCCATGCCGATGATGCCCAGGGTCTTGCCATGGACATCGCTGCCAAAATGCGCCGGGCCGATGTTTTTGTTCCACTGGCCGGCACGCACCATGTCAGCCAGCTCGACCACACGCCGGGCGGTGGCCAGGATCAGCGCAAAACCGGTGTCGGCGGTGGTCTCGGTAAGCACATCCGGAGTGTTGCTCAGCAGGATGCCGCGCTCGGTCAGGTAGTCGATATCGTAATTGTCGACGCCCACCGAGACGCTGGCCACGGCTTCCAGCTGGGGCGCCAGATCGAGTAGCCGTGCGTCCAGGCGCAGGCTTGCACCCAGCAGGCCATGGGCGGTGGGCAGGGCATCGCGCAGCTTGGCCAGGCCGGTTTCATCCAGTGCGTCAATCAGCGTGACGTCGACCTGCTCATGCAGACGAGCCATGAGCGGGGCGGAGAGTTTTTTGTACAGCACGACAGACTTTTTCATGAGGTTTTTACCTTCAATTCCAGGGTTGGCGCCGGCGAGCGGTCACTGGCGCCGGGCTTGAGGAAAATCGTCAGCACCACGGAAAGCAGCAGCGCGCCGCTCATCAGCAGATAAGAAGCGCCGGGCGAGCCGGTGCTGCTGTTGAGGTAACCCACCAAGTACGAGCCGCCGAACGAGCCCAGGGCGCCCATGCTGTTGATCAGCGCCATGGCGCCACCGGCGACGTTGGCCGGCAGGATTTCCGGGACGATGGCGAAAAACGGGCCGTAGGGTGCGTACATGCAGGCCCCGGCGATCACCAGCAGGGTGTAGGACCACCAGAAGTGTTCGGCGCCCAACACGTAGGACGCGTAGAAGGCAATTGACGCAATCAACAGCGGCGGCCAGACAAAACGCTTACGTTTTTGCAGCTTGTCCGAACCCCAGGACACCACGAGCATGCCGATCACCGCCGCCAGGTAAGGCAGCGCCGAGAGCCAGCCGGCTTCGACCATGTCCATCTGCAAACCGGCCTTGAGGATCGACGGCAGCCACAGCACGAAGCCGTACACGCCAATGCTCCAGCAAAAGAACTGCAGGGCGAGAATGATCACCTTGGGCGAACGGAACGCCTCGGCGTAGTTTTTCACGGCCTTGATCCCCACCTGTTCGGCGGCGAGGGCGGTTTCCAGGCTGTGCTTTTCGGCGTCGCTCAGCCACGTGGCATCCTTAGGACGCTCATCGGCCAGCTTCCACCAGATAAACGCCCACAACACTGCCGGCAGGCCCTCGATGATAAACATCCAGCGCCAGCTGAAATGCTGCACCAGATAGCCCGACACCACCGACATCCACAGCATGGTCACCGGGTTGCCGAGGATCAGGAAGGTGTTGGCCCGCGAGCGTTCGGCACGGGTGAACCAGTGACACAGGTATACCAGCATGGCCGGCATCACGGCGGCCTCGACCACCCCGAGCATGAAGCGGATGACGATCAGCATGTAGGCGTTGGACACCACGCCAGTCAGCGTGGCCAAGCCGCCCCAGAGGATCAGGCTGACGAAGATCAGTTTCTTGACGCTGCGCTTTTGCGCGTAGATCGCCCCTGGCACCTGGAAGAAAAAGTAGCCAAGGAAAAACAGCGCACCGAGCAGCGAAGACATGCCCGGCGTGATCATCAGGTCTTCGGCCATGCCGGACGCGGCGGCGAAGCCGTAGTTGGCGCGGTCCAGGTAGGCCAGGCTGTAGGTGATAAACACGATAGGCATGATGTACCACCAGCGACGGGTGGCGAGTTTCACGGTTTCCATGGGGTTGCTCCTGAGCTTGTTGTAGTTGTGGCAACAGGTAATGGGTCACGCAACGGATCGGGTGGTTAATTCAGCGCGGGTCGGCAAACCCTCCATATCGCCACGGCTCTGCACGGCGCGGCTGCCGATCCAGTTGCCGCGCTGCACGGCCTCGGGGAAGCTTGAGTTTTCCAGCAGGGCGCTGATCATGCCCACGGCAAAGCCATCGCCGGCACCGACCGTATCCACCACCTTGGCCACCGGTACGGCGGCGACAAAACCCTGGTCCATATGGGTGCGGTAATAGGCGCCCTCGGCGCCGAGCTTGATTGCCACGGCTTCGGCGCCCTGGTCGAGATAGAACGCGGCGATGTCTTGCGGGTCGTCGAACCCGGTGAGCAGGCGACCTTCGCCCAGGCCCGGCAACACCCAGTCGGCCAGAGCGGCCAACGCGTTGATTTCGCGGATCATCTGCGCCTGGCTGGCCCACAGGGACGGGCGCAGGTTCGGGTCGAACGACACGCTGCGCCCGGCCTTGCGCATTTGCGTCATCAGCTCGAACGACAGTGCGCGGGTGGCGTCGGATAACGCTGGCGGAATGCCGGTGGCGTGCAAATGACGGGCTTGCAGCAACGTCGGGTGGATGGCGTCGATGCACAAGTGGCTGGCGGCCGAGCCTTTGCGAAAGTACTCCACTTGAGGGTCTGCGCCGGCCTCTTCACGGGACTTGAGTTGAAAGCCGGTAGGGTGCAGCGGGTCGACGGCCACATGGCGGCAATCGAGCCCCTCTTTGCTCAGGGTGTCGACCACAAAACGCCCGAGGGAGTCGTTACCCACGCGGCTCAGCCAGGCCACGTTGAACCCCAGGCGCGACAGCCCGATGGCGACGTTGCTGTCGGCGCCGGCAATGCGTTTGTGAAACTGCCCGACCTGGGCCAGGTCGCCGGTCTGTTCGGCGACAAACATCGCCATGGTTTCGCCAAACGAGAGGATATCGATCTCAGACATGGGCGTTCTCCACATGGGGTTGGCCAAGGCGGGCGAGAGTGGTGACCTGTTGCGCGGTGACCTCGATCAGGTCATCGCCCTGCAACGGAAATTCCACCGCCCGGGTAATACCTTGAGTCATGTGTTTAAGCAGTTGTTCCCACAGACGCAGGTCGGTGGCGCCCGGCGGCAAGGCCACCAGCTTGCCGTCGGCGCGACGGGCCACGGCCTTGCAGTGCAGGTAATCCACATGCCGGCCCAGCAACCGCGCAGCGGTGAGCGCGGATTGGTCTTGCCACTGCCAGTTGCCGATATCGAAGGTCATTTTCACTGGCAGGCCCAGGCGTTCGACTTCGGTGAAGAACCGTTGCATCGGTTCAATGCGCCCGCCGTGCAGGGTCTGGTCGTTTTCCACCAGCAACTTGACCGGGTGGCGGTTGAGCAGGGCGTGCAGGCTTTCCAGATCGTTGGTGTCGGTGAAGTAACCGAGGGACACTTTCAACCAGCCCGAACCAAAGGCCTGGGCGCGATCCAGGGTAGCGGCCAGCTCGGCATTGGGCTGGGCACGGCCGGCGACCCAGAGTTCCAAGGGCGAGGAAAAGACTGATTCCAGGCCTTGTTCTGCAGCGGCCAGGGCCAGCTCGGCCGGTTGCTCGGTGGTGAGCAGTTCTTCACGCCATTCAATGCGCTGGGCACCGGCGGCGCTCAGCAGCGCGACAAAACTCAATTGGCCCTGCTGGCGAACCAGGTCGGCGCCGTAGCTGGAAAGGCTGATGGAGACGGGGTATTTATGCATTGTTGTTTACCTCTGAAACCGGTTTCATTTTCATGCGCAGAACAAAATGTGGGAGCGGGCTTGCTCGCGAATGCGGTGTGTCAGTCAGCTTGGAAGCGGCTGACACAC
>NZ_MVOJ01000068.1:0-4863 GCF_002018845.1 Pseudomonas sp. MF6394 | reverse complement strand
GGTCAGGAGAGACACGCAACTGGAACCCTATCGGGACGGTGTATCTGAACCCTGAAAGGGAACTGACCGTGGTAATAAAAATCGCGTAGCGCGACGGTGGACGCGACAACTACCTTGAAAAACGCCGTTAGGCGCCCCGTCAAACCACGCTGGCGGATTACGGGCACACCGAGCCCAAGCGAGGTGCCGAGTGGTGGGGCAAGAGCGTTTTGCTTACTTTTGCGCTGTTCAAAAGTGAGCCGCCGTCAGGGCGGAACCCTAAGTAGCCGTTACCGCAGCAATGGATATGCACACAATCCAACTGTGTTGACTGCCAGGCCGCCTTCGCGAGCAAGCCCGCTCCCACAGTTGGACCGTGGGGTGTCAGGTAGTGGGCGTTGGCAGGCAGGCCGTCTTCGCAGGCAAGCCAGCTCCCACAGTTGGACCGTGGGGTTTCAGGTAGTAGGCGTCGGTTGGCAGGCCGTCATCGCAGGCAAGCCAGCTCCCACATATCGCAGTTGTTCATCATAGGGTATAGGCGATGCCCACCTGCACGGTACGCGGTGCACCGGGGTAGGCGTAGATATTGCCGAACGCGCCCTCTTCATACTCGCGGTTGAACAGGTTCTTCACATCCAGGTTCAGACGCACCCGCTCATTGACCTTGTAGTAGCCGAGCAAGTCGACCACGGTATAAGCGTCCATGGAGAATGCCGTGTTAGCAGTCTGGCCGGCGCGCTGGTCGACGTACTTGCCGCCGACGCCCAGGCCCAGGCCTTTGAGCGCGCCGTCCTGGAACTCGTAGACGTTGAGCAGGCTGAAGCTGTTGCGCGGGATGTTCATCAAGCGCGTGCCTGAACGCAGGGTGTTATCACGGGTGACTTCGGCATCTACGTAGGCGTAGCCGCCGATCACGCGCCATTCGGGCGTGAGGTTGCCTGCCACGTTCAGGTCAAATCCACGGCTGCGCACCTGGCCAGCCGCGACACTGAAGGTATTGTCCACGGGGTCTGTGGTCAGCACGTTCTTCTTCTCGATCTGATAGATCGCCGCATCCACGCTCAACTGCCGGTCCAGCGCCTCCCACTTGACGCCCATCTCGTAGGACTTGCCCTTCTCCGGCGCAAAACCACCACCTTCGCGGCTAGCACCGGTGTTGGGCTTGAACGAACGCGCGGCATCGGCATACACCGCGACGGTGTCGGTGAGGTCGTAAATCACCCCCAAGCGCGGAGTGACAGCGTTGTCGGCGGCCTGCCAGCTTTTACCTACATAGTTCTGGTAATCATGCTCGAAACGCTCAAAGCGCGCACCGGCCAGTACTTTCAGACGTTCGGTGAGCGCGACCTGGTCCTGTACGAAGGCCGCGTAGGTCTTGAGGTTCTCTTTATCGTGGGTCGGCGTACGGGTCAGCGCCGGACGGGTTTGACCGTACACCGGATCAAAGATATCGATCGGGTAAGTACCCGCAACGGCGCTTGAACGCTGGATGATCGATTTGTAGTCGTAATCCTCGTACTCGATACCGGTGAGCAGCGTGTGATCGAAGCCGCCAGTGGAGAAGTGCCCGGTCAAGTTGAGCTGGTAATCCTTGTCGGTCCATTCCAGCTTGCGATAGTTGAAGTTGCGTTGCAGGGTGCGGCCATCGGCGCCCAGGCTGCCCGGCCCGTTGGCTTCGATGGCATTGCCTTTCAAGCTACCGTCCAACCACTGGAAGCCGCCGCCCAGAGTCCAGTTGTCGTTCAGCGCATGCTCAAAACGCAGTTGCGCCATGTTGTTGTCGTTGTGCAGCTTGCCGGCGTCCTTGTCGCCCCAGAACGTGTCGCGCGAAGGGGTACCGCGCTGATTGGGGAAGCGCGTCAGGCCGCGGTCCAGCGGGTGGTTGTTGCGCATGAAATCGCCTTCGAAGGTCACCTTGGTGTCATCGGTGGCCTGCCAGGTAATCACCGGCGTCACGCCGTAGCGTTCCGTCTCGACGTGATCGCGGAAGGTGTCGCCGCCCTCGCCCACTACGTTCAGGCGATAGGCCAGGCGGCCTTCATCGTCCAGCGGGCCGGAGGCATCCAGGGTGCCGCGCTTCATGCCCTGGTCATTGAGCTGGCTACCCAGGGTGACGGTGCGTTCGGCCAGCGGCTGCTTGGACACCACATTGAAGGTACCGCCCGGGTCGCCACGGCCGTAGAGCATGGTCGCGGGGCCGCGCAGCACTTCAAGACGCTCGATGGTGTTGGCGTCCGGCATGTTCGGGTAACCGCGGTTGATCGGGAACCCATTGCGGTAGAACTCACCGGTGGTGAAGCCGCGCACGGTAAAGGTGGTCAGGCCCTGCCCGCCGAAGTTGTTGGCACGACCCACGCCGCCGGCGTAGTCAAGGGCATCCTGCAGGCGCGTTGCACCGAGGTCTTCAACCACGTCCTTGGACACTACGCTGATGGACTGCGGGGTTTCATGAATAGAGGTGTCGGTGCGCGTCGCACTGACTGAGCGTGTGGCGTGGTAGCCCTGCACGGGGCCTTGGGCCGACTCAAAGTCCGCAGTGGCGGTGACATTGGTCGCTTGCAGCTCGATACTGGCACTCTCGGCAGGCACCTGCTCTGACCACGCGAAGGGGGAAAACGCCTGGAGCACGCAGATGGAAATCAGGGTACGACGCATGGGTGTGGAACCTAGTGAATGAGCCAGATGGGACGGCAAACCTGCCAAGAATTCGCCGCGCATCATATATCAGGGCATTCTCGTTTGATATCGGTTCTCATTTGTTATTTTTCGCCGCTTAGGTCGCGAAAAACAACAGGCGAAAAAAAGCCACTCAATCGAGTGGCTCATGCAACGCGCAGGCTTACCTCAGCGATAGCGTTCCAACCAATGCGCGTAAGGTGCCGGCAAGGTCCAGGAAGACTTGTCCACGCCCAACTCCTTGGCGGCAAAGTAGGCCCAATGTGGGTCGGCCAAATGTGCCCGACCTACCGAAACCAGGTCCAGGTGCCCGGCCTGCAACGCGCCTTGGGCCAGTTGCGGCGTGCCGAAGCCCCAGGCTGACGTCACCGGGATACCGGCTTCACGGCGTACACGCTCAGCAATCGGGCCCATGAAGGCCGGGCCCCAAGGAATGTTGGTGTCAGGAATAGTAAAGCCGACGCTGACGCTCAGCAGGTCCAGGCCACCGTCCTTGAAACGGCGGGCCAGTTCGATGGACTCGGTGAGGGTCTGCTCATCACGGCCGTCGTATTCGATCACACCGAACCGGGCGGTGAGCGGCAGGTTTTCCGGCCAGACTTCACGCACTGCAGCCAGGGTTTCGAGGAGGAAGCGGCTGCGGTTGTCGAAGCTGCCACCGTAGGCATCGGTACGCTGGTTGGAATGCTCGGAGAAAAAGCTCTGACCCAGGTAGCCGTGGGCGAAGTGCAACTCGATCCATTCAAAGCCGGCATCGCGAGCACGACGAGCCGCGTCGACGAAGTCCTGCTGCACGCGGGCGATGTCTTCAAGGGTCATGGCACGCGGTACGTTGGGCAGGTTGGCACCGAACGCGATGGCAGACGGGGCGATGGTTTCCCAACTGCGGGAATCAGAGGCCGGGATGTGGTCATCACCTTCCCAGGGGCGGTTGGCGCTGGCTTTGCGGCCGGCGTGGGCGATCTGAATGCCCGGCACCGAACCTGCGGCCTTGATCGCTTTGACCATCGGCACGAATGCCTCGGCGTGGGCGTCGCTCCAGATGCCGGCGCAGCCTGGGGTGATGCGCCCTTCAGGGGCAACCGCAGTGGCCTCGACCACCAGCAGGCCGGCACCACCACGGGCCATGCCGGCCAGGTGCACGTGGTGCCAGTCGTTGACCATGCCGTCGTCGGCCATGTACTGGCACATCGGTGGTATAGCAATGCGATTGCGCAAGGTCACGTCTTTAAGTTTGAACGGTTCGAACAAGGCCGACATTGGGAGCTCCAGGAAGGGGTGAGTGATTCGATAGTTCGATGGTAATCGAACTATGGTATTGAACGCTACCCCCCTGTTATGATCCGCCCCATGCGAGCCTTCAAACACCCTACCCCGCTGGAATTGACGCTTGAGCGTGTGCTGTACGCCTTGAGCGACCCCGTACGCCTGGACATCGTGCGCTACCTGGCCAACGTGCCAGAGGCGACCTGTGGCGAACTGGACGGGGGGCGGCCCAAGTCCAGCATGTCCCATCATTTCCGGGTATTGCGCGATGCGGGCTTGGTGCACACGCGCAATGTGGGCACCACCCATATGAACTCGTTGCGCCGTGACGAGCTGGAGAGCCGCTTCCCTGGGTTGCTGGCCAGTGTGTTGTCACAGCGCTAGACGCATAACCTCGGCGCGACGCTGAGTCTGTGGCGAGGACGCTTGCTCCCGTGACGGCCTGCCAGCCGGCGCCCATCTCCCTGACACCCCGCGGTCTACATGTGGGAGCTGGCTTGCCTGCGATGACCATAGGTATCTACACAACCTTGTGGGTTGTAACAGCAGACGGTAACCACGATGCGAAGCGAGTCGCTCTTGATCTGCTTTTGATCTTAGGCGCCCCGTTAAACCACGCTGGCCGGAATTCGACAGGGATTTGGGGGGTAAACCGGCAGGGATGCCGGTTTAGCCGCCCCGCGCCATGGATGGCGCGTGGCGGCGGCCCCCCAAATCACTGGCGAATTACGGGCACACCGAGCCTAGGCGAGGTGCCGAGTGGTGGGGCAAGAGCGTTTTGCTTACTTTTGCGCTTTTCAAAAGTGAGCCGCCGTTGAACTGCCCCCCGAAAGTTGGACAGGGGACGCTATTGATTTAGTGCCTGGGTCCGAAATTGTACTGGACTCAAGCCATTCAGTCTGAGGCTTATGCGGTCTTGGTTGTAGTAGGCGATGTAATCCT
>NZ_MVOJ01000067.1:0-6829 GCF_002018845.1 Pseudomonas sp. MF6394 | reverse complement strand
GGGCACACCGAGCCTAAGCGAGGTGCCGAGTGGTGGGGCAAGAGCGTTTTGCTTACTTTTGCGCTGTTCAAAAGTGAGCCGCCGTCAGGGCGGAACCCTAAGTGGCCGTTACCTAAATAACGGATATGTACGCGGTCAAATCCAACATCCCGGTCGGCTGTCAGGCCGTCTTCGCAGCGATGCGGCGACCCGACAAGCCAGCTCCCACATTATTAATTCGTTCGTTTGGTGAATCAGCGGCGGCTGCTGACTTCGGCGGGGACGTCATCACCGGCCATGCGTTTGCGGAACAGGGCGGTTCGCGCCAACAGCAGTGTGGTGACCGGCACGGTGATCGCGAGCAAAATCGGAATCAACCAGCCATGCAACACCGGCCCGGATTTGAGCGTTGAAAAGTAGATGATCGACGCCAACGCCACGCTCCAGGCCCCCAACGTCGAGGCGAGTGCCGGCGGGTGCATGCGTTGAAAAAATTCTTTCATCCGCAGCAAGCCAATCGCGCCAATCAAGGCAAACAGGCTGCTGAGCAACAGCAACGCCGCCACGATAATTTCAACCCATAACGGCATCATTCAATCACCTCGCCACGCAGCAGGAATTTGGCCAGGGCGAACGAGCCGACGAAGCCGAACAGCGCGATCAAAAGCGCCGCTTCAAAGTAAGTGTCGCTGGCATAGCGAATACCCAGGGTGAGCATCATCAGCATCGCCAGGATGTACAGGTAGTCCAGCGCCAGTACCCGGTCCTGGGCCGAGGGGCCTTTGAACAGGCGCACCAGGGTCAGCACCATGGCCAGGGAAAACAGGAACAGGCTGAACAGGATCGCATTGGCGAGCAGGGCGCTCATTCGAAGATCTCCATCAGGGGCCGTTCGTAGGCGTGCTTGAATTGCTGGATAAACGAGGCCTCGTCATCCAGGTCGAAGACGTGCAGCAGCAGGATGCTGCGGTCCAGGGCCAGTTCCGACCAGACGGTGCCGGGGGTCACGCTGGTGATCATCGCCAGCACGGCCAGGCCGTTGGCGTCGCGCAGGTCCAGGGGGATCTTGATAAAGCGCGAGCGCGGTGGGCGGGAGCCGCAGGTGAGTACGCCCCAGGCCACGTGCAGGTTGGAGATGATCACGTCGAGGCCGACCCGGAAGAACAGGCGGATGATCACCCCTGGGCGGCGGATGCGGATCGGCAGCGGGCGCAGCGGCGCCATCAGCAGCGGCGCAAGAAAGCCCAGCAGTGCGCCCAGCAACAGGTTGCCGGGGCTGATCGACAGGTTCAGCACCAGCCACAACACCCACAACGCCAACGACAACCAGGGAGCCGGGAACAGACGCTTCATGGTTGCACCTCCAGGGCGGCGGCCTTGGCTTCAGGGCTGGGCACTGGCCGGGTCGCGAGCACTGCCATCACGTAGTGTTCCGGGTTGTTCAGGCTGTCGGCGGTGGCTTGGGTGTAGCGCATCAGCGCCTCGGCCTTGAAGGTCAGCGCGATGCTCAACCCCAGCAGCAGGAAGATCGGCACACATTCGTAGCGGCGCAGCAGCGGTGATGGGCGTTCTTCCGGGGTCCAGAAGCGCTGGATACCGAGGCGGGCGAACGCGATGAGCGAGGCCAGGCCAGAGAGAATCAGCAGCGCCACCAAGCCCCAGGCCGCTGGGCGGATTGACTCATCCACGGCGTTGCCCAGGCCCAGTGGGTTGATCAGCGCGCTCAACAGGCTGAGCTTGCCGATAAACCCGGACAGTGGCGGCATGCCGATAATCAGCAGCGCACAGGCGATAAAGCTCAAGCCGAGAAAGGCCATGGTCCAAGGGATGACCTGGCCGATCACCGCTTTTTGCTCATCGTCCAGGTTCACGCCCGGGCGCGGATGCAGCGATTCCATGGCTTTGGGCAGCGCATCGATCTCTTCATCCAATGGGAGATCGTTGGCCGAACGCGAACGCTCGATCAATTCCGCCAGCAAAAACAGCGCACTCAGTGCCAGGGTGGAGCTGACCAGATAGAACAGCGCCCCAGCGGTCAGGCTCGGCTGGGCAAACCCGACGGCCGACAGCAGGATCCCGGCCGACACCAGGATGCTCAGGCTGGCCATGCGCTCCAGGCGCTGCGCCGCCACCATCGCCAGTGCCGCGCAAATGATGGTCGCCATGCCGCCGTACACCAGCCAGTCGCCGCCAAACAGCGCCGAGGCGCCGGCCTGGCCGGAGAACAGTAGGGTCCACAGGCGCAGCACGGTGTACACGCCGACCTTGGTCATGATCGCGAACATCGCCGCCACCGGCGCGCTGGCCGAGGAGTAGGCGGGCGCCAGCCAGAAGTTCAGCGGCCACATGCCGGCCTTGGCCAGGAACGCCGTCGCCAGGATCGCCGCACCGGCATGCAACAGGCCGCGATCGGCCTCCGGCACCAGCGGGATCTTCAGCGCCAGGTCAGCGAAGTTCAGCGTACCGGTGACGCCGTAGATCATCGCCGCGCCAATCAGGAACAGCGACGACGCCAGCAGGTTGATCGCAATGTAATGCAGCCCCGACGACACCCGCGCGCGGCCGGAACCGTGCAGCATCAGACCGTAGGAGGCGGCCAGCAGCACCTCGAAGAACACGAACAGGTTGAACAGATCGGCGGTGAGGAAGGCGCCATACAGCCCCATCAGCTGGATCTGGAACAGGGCATGGAAGCTGGTGCCCGCACGGTCCCAGCGCGCCATGGCGAACAGCAGCGCACTCACGCCGATCACCCCGGTAAGCACCAGCATCATCGCCGACAGTTGATCCACCACCAACACGATGCCGAACGGTACCTGCCAGTTGCCCGGCAGGTACACGCCAATGGAGCCGGGGCCGCCTTGTTGCGTCCAGTACAACAGCAGCACAGCAACGCCCAGGCCGACGATGCTGGAGCACAGATTGATCTGGGCTTTGAGCGGGCGGCGTTTCTCGCCCAGCATCAGCATCAGCCCGGCGGTGAGCAGCGGCAGCAGGATCGGCGCGACGATCAGTTGATTCATCCACGTCATTCCTTGGGCTCCCGGCCGTCTACATGGTCAGTGCCGGTCAGGCCCCGGGATGCCAGCAGCACCACCAGGAACAACGCGGTCATGGCGAAGCTGATGACGATGGCCGTGAGCACCAGGGCCTGAGGCAGTGGGTCGGTGTAGTTGAGCAGGTCTTGGGGCACGCCGTCCTTGATGATCGGCTCCTTGCCGATAAACAGGCTGCCCATGCTGAAGATGAACAGGTTGACGCCGTAGGACAGCAGGCACAAACCCATGACCACTTGGAACGTCCGTGGCCGCAGGATCAACCAGACGCCGGAGGCCGCCAGGACCCCAATGGCTATTGCGATGACTTCTTCCATCAGGCGGCTCCTTCGGTTGCAGCAACCACTTTGGGCTGGTTGCTCGGTTTATGCGCGCGCACCGACTGGTGGCCGAGGGCGGTAAGCATCAACAACGTCGAGCCCACGACCATGGCGTACACGCCGACGTCAAAGAACAGCGCACTGGCGATATGGATATCGCCCAGTAGCGGCAGGCTCAAATGCCAGGTATGCGTGGTGAGGAACGGGTACCCGGCGAACAGCGCACCCAGCCCGGTCAAGGTGGCCGACAGCAGGCCGAAGCCCATCCAGCGCATCGGCCGCAGGCTCATCTGCGCCTCGACCCACTGTGTACCGGCGACCATGTATTGCAGGATAAACGCCACCGACATCACCAGCCCGGCGACGAAACCACCACCCGGTTGATTGTGGCCACGCATGAACAAGTAGAACGACACCACCAGCGCAATCGGCAGCAGCAAGCGCACCAGCACCGCCGGCACCATCATGAAGCCCAGGGCGGTGTCGCTGGCCTGGCGCGGGTTGACCAGATCGGTCGCCACGTCCGGCGCCAGTTGGCGTTGTTGGGGCGGTAACTCCATGCTTTCCTTGGAAGGGCGGAAGCGGCGCAGCAAGGCGTACACGGTCAAGGCCACGGCGCCGAGTACGGTGATTTCGCCCAACGTGTCGAAGCCACGGAAGTCCACCAGCATCACATTCACCACATTGCTGCCGCCGCCTTCGGGCAGGGCGCGGCTGAGGTAAAACGAGGAGATATCGTTGGGCGTCTGGCGGGTCAGCATCGCGTAGGACAACAGCGCCATGCCGCCGCCGACCGCGGTGGACAGCAGCAAGTCACGCAGGCGGCGGATACGCGCCTTGCGCAGCGAACTGGGCAGTGGCGAGACTTCTTCGATCCGCCGTGGCAGCCAGCGCAGGCCCAGCAGGATCAGCACGGTGGTGACCACTTCCACCACCAGTTGGGTGAGGGCCAGGTCCGGTGCCGAGAACCATACGAAGGTGACGCAGGTCATCAGGCCGCACACGCTGACCATGGTCAGGGCCGCCAGCCGGTGGTACTTGGCTTGCCAGGCGGCGCCAAGAGCGCAGGCAATCGCCAGCAACCACAAGGTGACGAAGACGATGGAACCCGGGATTTTCGGGCGGTCGCCCCAGCTGAGGCCACTGTTGATCATCGGGATCATTGCGCCGATCACCGCCAGCAGCACCAACAGGAACAACTGGGTTTGCAGGCGCTTGGTGCTGATTCGCTTCTCGATGCGGCGCACGCCGCGCATCATCACCACCAGGCAGCGCTCGAAACCGCGCTTGCCGTTGAAGTAGCCGATCAGCGGTGGGTATTCGAAGCGGCCACGCTTGAGTTGCTTGCGCAGCAACAGGTACAGCACCACGCCGCCGGTCATCGCCACCAGGCTCATGATCATCGGCGCGTTCCAGCCGTGCCAGATCGCCAGGCTATATTCGGGCAAGGTACCGCCCACCACCGGCAGGGCGGCAGCGGCGAGGATCGAGCCGACCACCTGGGCCGGGAAAATCCCCACCAGCAGGCAGGTGAACACCAGCAGCTCGACCGGTGCGCGCATCCAGCGCGGCGGCTCGTGGGGCGTGTGCGGCAAGTCGGTGGCGGGCGGGCCGAAGAACACGTCCACGGTAAAGCGCAAGGCATAGGCCACGCTGAACGTACCGGCGATGGTCGCGATCAGCGGCAGGGCGATTTCCACCCATTGGGTCGACGAGATAAACACGGTTTCGGCAAAGAACATCTCTTTGGACAGGAAACCATTGAGCAACGGCACCCCGGCCATGGACGCACTGGCGACCATCGCCAGGGTCGCGGTAAACGGGATCAGGCGCACCAGGCCACTGAGCTTGCGGATATCCCGCGTGCCGCTTTCGTGGTCGATGATGCCCGCGGCCATGAACAGCGAAGCCTTGAAGGTGGCGTGGTTGAGAATGTGGAAGACGGCGGCAACAGCGGCCAGCGGGCTGTTAAGGCCCAGCAGCAGGGTGATCAGCCCGAGATGGCTGATGGTGGAATAGGCCAGCAGGCCTTTGAG
The DNA here is from genome assembly GCF_002018845.1 of Pseudomonas sp. MF6394. Taxonomy (NCBI): domain Bacteria; kingdom Pseudomonadati; phylum Pseudomonadota; class Gammaproteobacteria; order Pseudomonadales; family Pseudomonadaceae; genus Pseudomonas; species Pseudomonas sp. MF6394. The sequence continues at coordinate 1,438 of NZ_MVOJ01000067.1, read as the reverse complement.
ATCGTTTTGAAACATGGCGCAGTAAGCGCCGAGGAGGAGAGTGAGGGCGCCGGCACCGCCGACGATCCAGAACCATTCTTCGCTGCCGGACAGCGACGGCCACAGGCGGGCCAGCAGGAACACGCCGGCCTTCACCAGCGTCGCCGAGTGCAGGTAGGCCGAAACCGGCGTCGGCGCCGCCATGGCGTGGGGCAGCCAGAAATGGAAGGGGAACTGCGCGCTTGTGCTCAAGGCGCCGATCAGCACCAGGGCGAGCATGACCGGGTACAGCGAATGCGCGCGAATCTGATCGCCCGCCGCCAGCACCTGGTCCAGGTCATAGCTGCCGACGATATGCCCCAGCAGCATCACCCCCGCCAACAGGCACAAACCGCCTGCGCCAGTGACCATCAGCGCCATATACGCACCACGGCGCGCATCGGCGCGGTGGTGCCAATAGCCGATCAGCAGGAACGAGAACAGGCTGGTCAGTTCCCAGAAAAACACGATCTGGATCAGGTTGCCGGAGATCACCAGGCCCAGCATGGCGCCCATGAACGCCAGGAAAAACGCAAAGAAACGCGGCACCGGGTCGTCCGGTGACATGTAATAACGCGCATACAGCGACACCAGCGTGCCGATGCCCAGCACCAGCATCGAGAACAGCCAGGCGAACCCATCCATGCGCAACACGAAGTTCAGCCCCAGGCTGGGCAACCACATGAATTCTTCGCGGATCACGCCACCGTGGGCGATCTGGGGGTAGAGCAGGGCGACTTGAATAGTACCGACCAATGCCACAAGGCCGGCCAACAGGGATTCGGTGTTACGTGCGTTATGCGGCAGCAAGGCCGCCAGACAGCTGCCGATAAAAGGCAGAAGCAGTAGAACTATCAGGGACATAGGCTTCTAATCTGCGGGAGTTTGGGATGCATCATACGTGCCGCTTTCACGATCACCAAACGCCAAGATGTGGCAGGATCCTACAAGGTAGGCTGAAACTTCCCATTTGGCACTGTTTGAACCTGCGCTTGAATTAAAAGCCGACCTCTGTGGGAGCCGTTATCTGCAGCGACGCCGTACCTGTGGCGAGGGAGCTTGCTCCCGTGACGGGCTGACAGTCGACGCTTATCTCCCTGACATCCCACGATCCAATTGTGGGAGCTGGCTTGCCTGCGATGGCGGCCTATCAGCCGACACTTCTCTACCTGGCACCCCACGATCCAACTGTGGGAGCGGGCTTGCTCGCGAAGGCGGCCTGGCAGGCGACACAGTTGGATTGTGTGCATATCCATTGCTGCGGTAACGGCCACTTAGGGTTCCGCCCTGACGTGAACTGCCCCCCGAATGTTGGACACCTGCCCCCTCGGGAGAGTGTTCCATGACGAAATACAACCTAGCGCTCAAGCAATCATTGATTGAAGAGTGCCTGTCTGCCAGTAGTGTTCATGAGGTGGCC
>NZ_MVOJ01000066.1:0-7891 GCF_002018845.1 Pseudomonas sp. MF6394 | reverse complement strand
TGTGCCCGTAATCCGCCAGTGATTTGGGGGGCCGCCGCCACGCGCCATCCATGGCGCGGGGCGGCTAAACCGGCATCCCTGCCGGTTTACCCCCCAAATCCCTGTCGAATTCCGGCCAGCGTGGTTTAACGGGGCGCCTAAGATCAAAAGCAGATCAAGATCAAGAGCGACTCGCTTCGCATCGTGGTTTCAGGAGGCTGCTGCGAACTACACAGTTGTGTAGATACCTATGCTCATCGCGGGCAAGCCCGGCTCCTACATGGGAATGCGTTCCAATGTAGGAGCCGGCTTGCCTGCGATAGCGGCCTAAGCCGCACCGGTATCCTTGATCAAATGCGCCGCCAACGTACGCAACGGCCCCAACTGCCGGCAGATCAACGCCAACTGCGTCTGTACCAACCGCTGCCCTTCGTCGATCTCATCCGGCATTTGTTCAAGCTCGGCGGCCAGCGCTTCCTCGGCATCGCTCTGGATCGCAACCGACTGTTTGTTGGCCAGGCCGGTGGCGATCTCATCAATGCTCGCCGCCAGGCTGTTGCCCGCGCCTTCGATCAAGTGCTCACGCACATCGCTCGGTAGCGAAGTATCGCGATGTGCCCCCAACCCTGACAAATAGCTGAGCAAGGTGTGAGACAGCACCAGGAAGCGGAAGCCCACGTCGGCTTCCTTACGGAAGTGCCCCGGCTCCATCAGCATATTGGCCAGGGTGGTGGACAACGCGGCGTCGGCGTTGTGCGCGTTGCGGCGGGCCAGGCGGTAAGCCAGGTCGTCGCTCTTGCCGGCGGCGTATTGCTGCATGATCTGGCGCAGGTAGATGCTGTTGCAGGTCAGGGTGTTGGCCAGCACTTTGTTCAAGCGCCGGCCTTGCCAGTCTGGCAGGAACAGGAACACCGCCAGGCCCGCGATCAGGCTGCCGAGCAACGTATCGAACAGGCGCGGCAGGAATAGCCCGTAGCCATCGCCCACCTGATTGAAGCAGAACAGCACCATCAAGGTGATGGCCGCCGTCGCCAGGGTGTAGCGGGTGGTGCGGTTGATAAAGAACACCAGGCCTGCAGCGATAGCGAACATCGACTGCACCACCGGGTTGGGGAACAGATCAAACAGCGCCCAGGCCACGGTGAGGCCGATGGCGGTGCCGATGATCCGCTGGCCGAGTTTGCGCCGGGTGGCGCCGTAGCTCGGCTGGCACACGAACAGGGTGGTGAGGATAATCCAGTAACCCTGAGACGCGTGAATGGCGTGCAGGGTGGCGTAGCCGACGGTCAACGCCAGGGACAGGCGCAGGGCGTGGCGAAACAGCAGCGAGGTGGGCGTCAGTTGGGTGCGCAGGCGCGTCCACATTTCCTTGAGGTTGCGCGGGGCGCGGTCCAGCAGGTTGCTGTCGGTGGCGTCGGCCAGGGCATCGGGGTTGCTGGCGTCGCCCAGCAGGCGGTCGAGCGTGGACAGATTGGCCGCCAGGGCGCGCAAGGAGCGCAGCAGGCCACGCCAGGCCGGGTTGCTCTGGATGCGCAGGTGCTCCAGGGACGCGTTGAGGTCGCCCAGGGCTTGGGCAAAACTGTCGTCATAGATGAACGGTTGGCGCAATTGGATCGACTCGGCCAGCGTCTGGCAGGCCTTGCCCTGCTGGCGCAGCAGGCGCTGGCAACGAAACAGTACATCGCTGTGGAAGAAGGCTTCAGTGAGGGCGTTGTAGGGGTAGTGAGAGGAACTGGCGCGCTCGTGAATGTCCTGGGCCAGGAAGTAGAGCTTCAGGTAGCGACTGACCTTCGAGCCCGGACGCCCATTGCCGACGCGGTGCAGGATGATTTCCTTCGCGGCATTCAGCGCAGCGACGACTCGGCCATTTTGCTGAGCCAGTTCCAGGCGTCGCGCTTCTACGTCCAACTGACGGATGGGTTCAAACAAGGACGACTTGAGCTTGAGGTAACGCCCCAGCTCGCGGAACAACCGCGCCAGGCTCTGCTGCACCGGCTGGTTGGAAAACAGCGCCTGCCACAGCACCGACAACGCGCCGTACCAAGCGGCACCGGCGACCAGCAACAGCGGCTCATGCCAGAAATCCGTGACGGCGCCGCCGCGCTGGTCCACGCCGATCATGGTGTAGACCGACAGAATCAAGGTGGCCGAAGCAATCGCGCCATAGCGTTCGCCCAGCGCGCCGAGCATGGTCAGGCCGAAACTGGCCAGGGCCAGGGCGATGGCAAATATCCAGGGGTAAGGGAACAGCAGCTCTACCGACAGCGCGGCGATGCTGAAACACACCAGTGTCACCGCCAGCGCATTGAGGCGGCCTTGCCAGCTGTCATCGGTCTCGGCCAGGGCGCTGGCGATAATCCCCAGGAAGAGCGGGATCAGCAGCGTCATTTCATCCTGGTACCAACACAACGCCATGCTGCCGGTGAGGGCGATGAACACCCGTACGCTGTAGCTGAATTTATCCAGCGCCCACAGGCGCCGCATGGACTGCTTGAACGAGGTCGATGACATGAAGTCTGGAGTCTTCCGGGACGTTGTCGCTAAATTGAGCCAGTAATGACGCCACGGCAAGCGTGGCGATCACATCGGACAGCAAAATGTTCAGTAACACTGCAAAACCAATGTGGGCTTGCCTGCGATAACGATGTGGGATTCAACGCCGCTATCGCAGGCAAGCCAGCTCCCACAGGGGATTGCATTTCAAGGTGCAAGTCAGGCGTATTGCGCGGCCGCGTAGCCCGAGGCCCAGGCCCACTGGAAATTGAACCCGCCCAGGTGGCCGGTCACATCCAGCACTTCGCCGATAAAGTACAGGCCGGGGCTTTTCAGCGATTCCATGGTCTTGGACGACACTTCCCGCGTATCCACCCCGCCCAATGTCACCTCGGCGGTGCGATAACCCTCGGTGCCGGCCGGTACCAGTTGCCAGCTCCCCAGTTTTTGCGCGATATCGGCAATTTCAGCGTGGGTGTACTGCTTCATCGGCTTGGATTCGAACCAGCTTTGGGCCAGCAGGTTGGCCATCTTCTTGGTGAAGATCTCGCCCAGCAGGGTTTTCAACTCGCTGTTGGGGTGTTCGGCCTGTTGCTGTTGCAGCCAGGCATGGGCGTCGTGGTCGGGCAGCAGGTTGATTTCTACCGTGTCGCCGGAGTGCCAATACGAGGAAATCTGCAAAATTGCCGGCCCGCTCAGGCCGCGGTGGGTGAACAGGATGTTCTCGCGAAAACTCTGGCCGTTGCAGCTCACCAGGCAGTCGACCGAGGTGCCGGACAACTCGCCGCACAACTCCTTGAGCTGGTCGGTGATGGTGAACGGCACCAGCCCGGCGCGGGTCGGCAGCAGTTCGTGGCCGAATTGCTTGGCCACTTGGTAACCGAAACCCGTGGCGCCCAGTGTCGGGATCGACAAACCGCCCGTGGCGATCACCAGCGATTCACAGCGCAGTTCGCCCAGGGTCGTTTGCAGTTGATAGCCGCTTTCGAGCTTGGCGATGGCCTCGATGGAGGTGTCCAGGTGCAGGCTCACGCCGGTCTGGATGCACTCATCAAGCAGCATGCCGAGGATGTCGCTGGACTTGTTGTCGCAGAACAGCTGGCCGAGTTTCTTCTCGTGGTACGGCACGCCGTGCTTGGCCACCAGCCCGATGAAATCCCACTGGGTATAGCGGGCCAGGGCGGACTTGCAGAAGTGCGCGTTATGGGAGAGGAAGTTGGCCGGCTCGGTGTACATGTTGGTGAAGTTGCAACGGCCGCCACCGGACATCAGGATTTTCTTGCCGGCCTTGTTGGCGTGGTCGATCAACATCACCTTGCGCCCACGCCCGGCGGCGGTCAGCGCGCACATCAAGCCTGCGGCGCCGGCGCCAATGATCACAACTTCGGTCGAGCGCACAGCCATGTCCTCACAAAAATTCTGAATTGAAATACAGTCAAATGTGGGAGCGGGCTTGCTCGCGAATGCGGTGGTTCAGTGACAAACATGTCGACTGATACTCCGCATTCGCGAGCAAGCCCGCTCCCACAATGGATCTTCACCCATCGATAGATCTTTACAAAATACGCACGCGCAGCGAACGGCCCTTGATCTTGCCGTCATTCAAACGCTGCAGCGCCTGCTTGGCGATGCCGCGCTCCACGGCCACGAAGGCCTGGAAATCAAAGATCGCGATCTTGCCGACCTGGGCACCCGGAATGCCGGCTTCACCGGTCAATGCACCGAGAATGTCGCCTGGGCGAACCTTGTCTTTACGCCCTGCGGCGATGCACAGGGTGCTCATCTGCGGCAGCAGCGGGCCACCGCTTTGCGGCTTGAGGTTGTCCAGTTGGTCCCAGTTCAGCGGCGACTTTTGCAGTTGCTCGATGGCCTGGGCGCGGTGGGCTTCGGACGGCGCCACCAGGCTGATGGCGATGCCGGTTTCGCCGGCACGGCCGGTACGGCCTACACGGTGGATGTGAATTTCCGAGTCGCGGGCCAGTTCGACGTTGATCACCATGTCCAGGGCGTCGATGTCCAGGCCACGGGCGGCAACGTCGGTGGCCACCAGCACCGAGGTGCTGCGGTTGGCAAACATCGCCAGTACCTGGTCACGGTCGCGCTGTTCCAGGTCACCATGCAGGCCAACGGCGGAGATGCCCTTGGCGGTCAGGTGGTCGACGGTTTCCTGCACTTGCTGCTTGGTAAAGCAGAACGCCACGCAGGAGGCCGGGCGGAAGTGCGCCAGCACCTTGGTCACGGCGTCCATGCGTTCTTCCGGGGATATCTCGTAGAAGCGCTGTTCGATCTGGTCGTCGGAGTGGAACGCTTCGGCTTTCACTTGCTGAGGCGCACGCATGAACTTGGAAGCGAGCTGCTTGATGCTCACGGGGTACGTGGCCGAGAACAGCAGGGTTTGGCGGCGCGGCGGGGTCTTGCTGATGATGTCTTCGATGGCGTCGTAGAAGCCCATGTCGAGCATGCGGTCGGCTTCGTCGAGGATCAGGGTGTTCAAGCCGTCCAGCACCAGCGAGCCTTTACGCAGGTGCTGCTGGATACGGCCCGGCGTGCCGACGATAACGTGGGCGCCGTGCTCCAGGGAGGCGATCTGCGGGCCGAGGGACACGCCGCCGCACAGGGTCAGTACCTTGATGTTGTCTTCGGCACGGGCCAGGCGACGGATTTCCTTGGCCACCTGGTCGGCCAGCTCCCGGGTCGGGCACATCACCAGCGCCTGGCAACCGAAGTAGCGCGGGTTGATCGGGTTCAACAGGCCGATGCCGAATGCAGCGGTCTTGCCGCTGCCGGTCTTGGCCTGGGCAATCAGGTCCAGCCCTTTGAGGATCACCGGCAAGCTTTGCGCCTGGATCTGCGTCATCTCGACGTAACCCAGCGAGTCGAGGTTAGCCAGCATGGCGGCGGACAGGGGCAAAGTATTAAAAGCGGTGGCGATGGTAGTCACGGGACTGGCTCTGCAAAACAAAATGTCGCGCAGTGTACCAGTCTCGTGGGATTTTCCTCGCAAGTTCTCGACGAGACGCCCGTTAGTGCTCGATATCGTGCTCGCGGCTGACCACGCGTTTGCCGTCCTTGGGCGACAGTTGCAGGAAGATCGCCGCCGCCAGCATCGCCATGATGCCCACGGTGAGGAAGGTCAGTTGAAAGGCGCCCAGCACCGTATTGACCCCGTCATTGCCGGCTTCGGCGGTAAAGCCGCCGAGCAATGCACCGGCACAAGCCACGCCCAGGCTCAGGGACAACTGCGCCACCACCGACAGCAAGCTGTTGCCGCTGCTGGCCTGGGCGTCGTCGAGGTCGATCAGGGTGACGGTGTTCATCGCGGTAAATTGCAGGGAGTTGATGGCCCCCAGTACTGCCAGCATGCCTAACAGTAACGGGTAGGGCGTTTGTTCGCTGACCAGGCCCATGCTCGCCAGCATCAGGCCCAGGGCCAGGGTGTTGCCGGTCAGGACGATGCGGTAGCCGAGGCGCTCGATAAGCGGGCGCGCGATGGATTTGGCGAACATTGCCGCCGCCGCCAGCGGCAGCATGCTCATGCCGGCTTCTGACGGCGAATAGCCCAGCGCCACTTGTAACAGCAGCGGCACCAGGAACGGCAGTGCGCCGCTGCCCAGGCGCGCAAACAGGTTGCCGAGGATCCCCACGGCAAAGGTGCGCGTCTTGAACAGCACCGGCGAGAACAGCGGGTTGTCGATGTGCCCGGCGCGCAGCCAGTACGCCGCCAGGCAGGCAAGCCCGCCGAACAACAGCAACATCACCCGCAGGTGCGGCAGGTGCAGTTCGCCCAGGCCCTCCATGGCGATGGTGATCAGCACCATCGCCGCGCCGAACAGCAGAAAGCCCAGGCCGTCGAAGCGCGTGCGCTCGCTGCCGCGCAGGTCGGGGATGAATTTCCACACGGCATAGCAGCCGATCATGCCCACCGGCAGGTTGATCAGGAAGATCCAGTGCCAGGTCAGGTATTGCACCATCCAGCCGCCCATCGTCGGGCCAAGCAAGGGGCCGAGCAGGCCGGGAATGGTGATGAAGCCCATGATCCGCACCAGCTCGGAGCGCGGATAAGCCCGCAGCACCACCAGCCGCCCGACCGGCAGCATCAGCGCGCCGCCCAGGCCCTGGACCACCCGTGCCCCCACCAGCATGCTCAAGCTACTGGACAGCGCACACAGCAACGACCCGATGCTGAACAGCATGATCGCGCCAAAGAAAATCTTCTTGGTGCCAAAGCGGTCGGCGATCCAGCCCGAGGCGGGAATCAGCAAGGCCACGGTGAGCATGTAGGCGATCACCACCCCTTGCATGCGCAGCGGGTTTTCCGCGAGGTCCTGGGCCATCGCCGGCAGCGCAGTGTTGAGAATCGTCCCGTCCAGCGACTGCATGAAGAAGGCAATCGCTACCACCCAGGGGAGCCAGCGGGCGGTCTTGGCATCGAGAGGGGCACGATTCGGCATGGGATCCCTTTTTATTAGCAGGCTATGTGTTGGCGATTATGCGCCATCCGTCGCCCCTTTTCCCACTGGCGGTTCGTCTATAGCTGACAAGCTCGCATGCTCGCCCACCAGGAAGTCCAGCAAGGCCCGATGCACTGCCAGCGCGGCTTCGCGGGACTCCAGGTCCAGCAGATGGCCGGTGTGTTCGGCCACGGCAAAGCTGCTGCGGCCTACATAGTGTTTGAATAGCTGGGCCTCGTCGGCCGGGGTGTATTCGTCCAGCGCGCCGTTGAGAAAGTGCACCGGTGTTTCAATCTGCCTGAGCGCCGGCAAGTAGTTGCCATCGCCCAAGCCCAGCACCTGATGAATATGAAAGCGCGCCTGGCGGTACTCGGTGGTGGCCATGGTCGACAGGTGCCGATGGTTATTGCGTTTGAGGCGCGGCGACAGGTATTTGCCCACCGTTTCGTTGAGCAGATGGCCGACCGCCGACTTGTCATCAGCCTCGATCAGCACACGCACGCGCTCGACATATTCCAGCATCGCCTGGTTGAGGTTGGGCGCCAGGGCCATCACCACCGAGCTTTCGATGGAGGGCGGGTTGTGCGCCAGGGTCAACAGCGTGGAGATGCCGCCCCATGATGCCGAGACCAGATGATTGACTTTGAAACGCGCCACCAAGGCTCGCAGGATTTGCACTTCGTCGTCCTTGGTGACCAGGTCGAGTTCGGTGTTGTGCTTGCGCGACAAACCAGAGAAGGGCAAGTCGAACAGCAGCACATTGAAGTGCTCGGCCAGGCATTTGCTGGTACGGGCAAAGGAGCGCGTGGTGGATAGCGCGCCGTTAACCATCAGTACGGTTTTTCTTTGCGGGTCGTTACCCAGTTGCTCTACGTGAACGTTGTAGTGCTTGTACAACTTCTCAATGACAAAACTTCCATGGTTCATCTCAAGACTCCAGCTTGCCTTTCCCAGGCAAGGTTATGCTC
>NZ_MVOJ01000065.1:0-10169 GCF_002018845.1 Pseudomonas sp. MF6394 | reverse complement strand
GACTCCCCGCGACCCAACTGTGGGAGCTGGCTTGCCTGCGAAGGCGGCCTAACAGCCTACGGCTATCTACCTGACTCCCCGCGACCCAACTGTGGGAGCTGGCTTGCCTGCGAAGGCGGCCTAACAGTCAACACAGCTGGATTGTGTACATATCCATTCCTGCGGTAACGGCTACTTAGGGTTCCGCTCTGACAGCGGCTCACTTTTGAACAGCGCAAAAGTAAGCAAAACGCTCTTGCCCCACCACTCGGCACCTCGCTTGGGCTCGGTGTGCCCGTAATCCGCCAGTGATTTGGGGGGCCGCCGCCACGCGCCATCCATGGCGCGGGGCGGCTAAACCGGCATCCCTGCCGGTTTACCCCCCAAATCACTGTCGAATTCCGGCCAGCGTGGTTTAACGGGGCGCCTAAGATCAAAAGCAGATCAAGAGCAAGATCAAGGGCGGCTCGCTTCGCATCGTAGTTACGGTGTTGGTATCTATGCCGAGATGGCGTCAGTCAGTCAGAAATAGTAGTGACTGGCCCACCGCATTCGCGGGCAAGCCCGCTCCCACAGGTTTGACTGGCGTGTGGCCCTATTTACGCGTTTAGCCGTACTTGTTTTTCCAGCTCAAGCTTCAAGCCTGGTTCAAGTTTCAGTTGGCGGGCCAGTTCGTCCAGGTAGGCTTTTTCCATGAAGTTTTCTTCGTCCACCAGCATCACACTGGCGATGTACATTTCGGCGGCCATTTCCGGGGTGCTGGCGGCGCGGGCGACGTCGGTGGGGTCCAGGGGTTTGTTGAGTTCGGCGTGTAGCCAGTGTTGCAACTCCTGATCGTTGTCCAGCTTGGTAAATTCGCCTTCGATCAAGGCGCGCTCGCGCTCATCCACATGCCCGTCAGCCTTGGCCGCGGCTACCAGTGCCTTGAGAATGCCTTGGCTGTGTTGCTCCACTTGGGCCGGTGGCAGGCGGTCGATGGTTTGCGGCTCGCCTTGGGGCGCGCTGGCCTGCTGGGCTTGCCAGTTACCGTAAGCCTTGTAGGCAATCACACCGAGTGCGGCCAGGCCGCCGTAGGTGAGTGCCTTGCCGCCGAATTTGCGGGCTTTTTTGTTGCCCAGCAGCAAGCCCATGGCTCCCGCTGCCAGGGCGCCGCCGCCGGCACCGCCGAGCATGCTGCCGAGCCCGCCACCGTTGAGCAAGCCGCCGAGGGCGCCCTTGTCATTGGACTTGCGTTGGCCGCCGGCCTTGTTTTGCAACATGTCCTGGCCAGACTTGAGCAGTTGATCGAGCAATCCACGGGTATTCATTCGTAGCCTCCAGACACTTGGGTTCGTAGGACCAATAGGCCTCCAGCGTAAAACTAAGTGCCAAAAAGCCGTGATCTAGAGTGCTTCCAGATGTAACGCTCTGCCGCGATGCTGGAAATGTCTTGTTGCACATGCAACGCCATCATCCCGCCATCAATCAATTTGCCTCGCTCATCGAACCGCTTAAGCTATCCGGCGTCTGTTTATTGTCCGTTGCGTTTGGCCGAAGGCATGTCCGAACCGTTATTTCTGATCCGTTACGTGCCAGGAACGGCGCGGGATTTGCTCACGACAGGTTGTCTCTATGCACCGCAGGAATTTGCTCAAAGCATCCATGGCCATTGCGGCTTACACCGGTTTGTCGGCCAGTGGCCTGCTGGCCGCGCAGGCCTGGGCCGCAAACCAGGCTGCCGATGGCAAGGCCGTGGCGTTCGATTTCGAATCGCTCAAGGCCCAGGCCAAGCAATTGGCCACCCGTGGCTACCAGGACACTAAGCAGGTGCTGCCGCCGACCCTGGCCACCATGACCCCGCAGAATTTCAACGCCATCGGCTACGACCGCAACCATTCGCTGTGGAAGGAGTTGAACGGCCAACTGGACGTGCAGTTCTTCCACGTCGGCATGGGTTTCAAGACGCCGGTGCGCATGCACAGCGTCGACCCCAAGACCCGTGAAGCCCGCGAAGTGCACTTTCGCCCTTCGCTGTTCAACTATGAAAAAACCACGGTGGACACCCAGCAACTGACCGGCGACCTGGGTTTCTCCGGCTTCAAGCTGTTCAAGGCGCCGGAACTGGACCGCCATGACGTGCTCTCGTTTCTGGGCGCCAGCTACTTCCGTGCGGTGGATTCCACCGGCCAGTACGGCCTCTCGGCGCGCGGCCTGGCGATTGATACCTACGCGAAAAAACGCGAGGAATTCCCTGATTTCACGCAGTTCTGGTTCGAAACCCCGGACAAGAACGCCACGCGTTTTGTGGTCTACGCCCTGCTCGACTCGCCCAGCGCCACTGGCGCCTACCGCTTCGATATCGACTGCCAGGCCAACCAAGTGGTGATGGCGATCGACGCGCACATCAATGCGCGCACCGCCATCGAACAACTGGGCATCGCGCCCATGACCAGTATGTTCAGCTGCGGCACCCATGAGCGCCGCATGTGCGACACCATTCACCCGCAAATCCACGACTCGGACCGCCTGGCCATGTGGCGCGGCAACGGCGAATGGGTCTGCCGGCCCCTTAACAACCCGGCCAAACTGCAATTCAACGCGTTCGCCGACACTAACCCCAAAGGCTTCGGCCTGGTGCAGACCGACCATGAGTTCGCCAGCTACCAGGACACCGTCGACTGGTACAGCAAACGCCCAAGCCTGTGGGTTGAACCGACCACGGCCTGGGGCGAAGGCTCGATCGACCTGCTGGAAATCCCTACCACTGGCGAAACCCTGGACAATATCGTGGCCTTCTGGACCCCGAAAAAGCCCGTGGCCGCCGGTGATTCGCTCAACTACGGCTACAAGCTCTACTGGAGCGCACTGCCGCCGGTGAGCACGCCGCTGGCACAGGTCGACGCGACCCGTTCGGGCATGGGCGGTTTTACCGAAGGCTGGGCCCCCGGCGAGCATTATCCGAAAGTATGGGCGCGGCGTTTTGCCGTGGACTTCAAGGGCGGCGGCCTGGATCGCCTGCCAGCGGGCACTGGCATCGAGCCTGTGGTGACCTGTTCCCACGGTGAGGTGAAGGACTTCAGCGTGCTGGTGCTGGACAACATCAAGGGTTACCGCATCCTGTTCGACTGGTACCCCACCAGCGACAGCGTGGAGCCGGTCGAGCTACGCCTGTTTATTCGCACCCAGGACCGCACCCTCAGTGAAACCTGGCTGTATCAGTACTTCCCGCCTGCGCCAGAGCAACGCAAGTACACCTGATGCCACACTGCACGATCATTCCCACGCAATAACGTGGGAATGATCGGATTTGGCTCAGAACCGCGACACGCTTTTCATCGCGCCAATCAGATAGCGCATCGCCACCTGATCACTCTCGGTCAGCGCCCGATATTGCGCCAGCAACTCCATTTCATCTGAACTCAATCTTCGACCCCGCAAGGACATCCGGCGGCTCAGAAAAGACGCCACCGCACCCGCTACGCCATAGGACTTGGCCATGGACCGCTACTCCTGATATCAGTCAAATACTCCTGGTGCCCATTTCCCAACTCCCGAGAAGCGCAACGGCTTCGCGGACCAACCGCCTGTCTCCCTGGGCCAGAAGTCGGGCTTACCCTTAGCGTAGAAACTATCTCATCATTCGTGGGATTTTTTTAGAGTATTAACTTAAAAAATAACGTCGGTAATAAAAACCTACAGCGATTGCTCACGCAGTGGCCGATATCGGCTGCGCAACGCCTACAACGCGCGCAAGAAAAAACCCACCGTATCAGGGTGGGTTTGGCACAGAGGTGAGCAGGATCAATCCCGCAGGTCCGACTCATGAATCGGCTGGTCCCGATGAGTCGCCCGCTGGTATTGCGCAGGCCAGGTTGCCTTGCGCCCACCCAGGTCATCGTCGGCGTGCAGTGGCCAATAAGGGTCACGCAGCAGTTCGCGGGCCAGGAAAATAATGTCGGCTTGGCAGGTACGCAGGATGTGCTCGGCTTGGGCGGGTTCGGTAATCATGCCAACGGTGCCGGTGGCCATGCCCGATTCCTTGCGCACGCGCTCAGCGAAGCGCGTCTGGTAGCCGGGGCCGGTGGGAATCTCGGCATTGGCGGCAGTGCCCCCGGACGATACGTCAATCAGATCCACCCCCAGGTCTTTCAGGCGGCGCGCCAATTCCACGGTTTCATCCGGGTTCCAGCCGTCTTCCACCCAATCGGTGGCCGACACGCGCACAAACAGCGGCAACTCCTCAGGCCACACGGTGCGCACGGCCTTGGTCACTTCCAACACCAGGCGAATGCGGTTTTCGAAAGAGCCGCCGTAGTGGTCTTGACGCTGGTTGCTGATCGGCGAGAGGAACTGGTGCAACAGATACCCGTGGGCGGCATGGATTTCCACCACTTCAAAGCCTGCGGTCAAGGCGCGCTTGGCGGCGGCGACAAAGTCGGCGATCACCTGCTGGATCTGTGCTTCGTCCAGTGGCTTGGGCTGGGTGTGATTGGGGTCGAAGGCAATCGGCGAGGGCCCCACCGGCACCCAGCCGCCCTCCTCCGGTTTGACGCTGCCGTGTTTGCCGATCCATGGCCGATGAGTGCTGGCCTTGCGCCCGGCATGGGCCAGCTGAATCCCAGCCACTGCGCCCTGGGCCGCGATAAACCGCGTGATACGCCGCAACGGTTCGATCTGGGCGTCGTTCCACAGGCCCAGGTCCTGGGCGGTGATGCGGCCGTCGGCGGTCACCGCCGTGGCCTCGGTAAAAATCAGCCCGGCGCCGCCCACGGCTCGGCTGCCGAGGTGCACCAGGTGCCAGTCGTTGGCCAGCCCATCGTCGCTGGAGTATTGGCACATGGGTGAAACCGCGATGCGGTTGAGCAGGGTCAATTGGCGCAGGGTGTAAGGTTCGAGCAGCTGACTCATGGCGCACCTCTTCTGGGCTTCATAGGCATTTTTGTAGGAGCGAGCTCGCTCGCGAAGGCCTCACAGGGGTCGCGTTTATCCAGGATTAACGCGTGATCGTTGACGTTTTTCGCGAGCAAGCTCGCTCCTACCAGCCTAGTCGACAACCATCGTTTGCACAGGGTTCAGAAAGGAAAGCGGGAGCCGATTGCCGGCTCCCGGTAGGCAGCGCCTTACATCTCGACCTGGGTGCCCAGCTCGATCACACGGTTGACCGGCAGTTTGAAGAACCGCAGGTTGCCGTTGGCGTTTTTCAACATGAAGGCAAACAACACTTCGCGCCAACGGGCCATGCCTTTGATACGCGAGGCAATCACCGTTTCACGGCTAAGGAAATAGGTGGTGCGCATCGGGCTGAAGTCCAGATCATCCAGATGGCACAGCTTCAACGCTTCGGGTACGTCCGGTTCATCGGTAAACCCGAAGTGCAGGATCACCCGGAAGAAGCCTTCGCCATAGGCATCCACCTCGAAGCGCCGCGCCGCTGGCACCCGTGGAATGTCTTCATAGACCACGGTCAACAGCACCACCTGCTCATGCAGCACCTGGTTATGCAGCAGGTTGTGCAACAGCGCATGGGGCACGGCGTCGGGCCGCGCGGTGAGGAACACCGCCGTGCCCTGCACGCGATGGGGCGGCTGTACGCGGATACTACTGATAAAGATCGGCAATGGCAGGCCACCCTCGTCGAGACGGCCGACCAGCAATTGCTTGCCCCGCTTCCAGGTGGTCATCAGCACAAACAGCACGATCCCCGCCAGTACCGGGAAGGCCCCGCCCTGGAGAATCTTCGGCGCGTTGGCCGCGAAGAACAGGCCGTCTACCAACAGGCAGCAGAGCAACAGCGGCACGGCCAGCACCGGCGGCCATTTCCACAGCAGCAGCATGACCGCCGATACCAGAATGGTGGTCATCAGCATGGTGCCTGTTACAGCTACGCCGTAGGCCGAGGCCAGGGCACCGGAAGATTCGAAACCCAGCACCAGCAGGATCACGCCGACCATCAACGACCAGTTCACTGCACCGATGTAGATCTGGCCCTGTTCGGCACTGGAGGTGTGCTGGATATGCATGCGCGGGATATAACCCAGCTGGATCGCCTGGCGGGTCAACGAGAACGCGCCGGAAATCACCGCCTGGGAAGCGATTACCGTGGCCATAGTGGACAAGCCCACCAACGGGACCAGCGCCCAGCTCGGCGCCAGCAGGTAGAACGGGTTGCGCGCAGCCTCCGGATCGCCCAGCAGCATCGCGCCCTGGCCGAAATAGTTGAGCACCAGCGCCGGCAGCACCAGCAGGAACCAGGCGCGGGCGATGGGTTTGCGGCCAAAGTGGCCCATGTCGGCGTAGAGCGCTTCTGCGCCGGTCAAGGCCAGCACCACCGCGCCGAGGATCGCCACGCCAATACCCGGGTGAACCATAAAGAAGCGCACGCCCCACGCCGGGTTCAGCGCATTGAGCACTTCGGGTTGCTGCAGGATGCCGTACACCCCCAGGCCGCCCAATACCAGGAACCAGGTAACCATCACCGGGCCAAACAGCTTGCCGATGCGGTCGGTGCCGTGTTTCTGGATCAGGAACAGCGCCACCAGCACCACCAGGGCAATGGGCACTACCCATTTTTCCAGGCCGTCGAACGCCAGTTCCAAGCCTTCGATGGCCGACAACACCGAAATTGCCGGGGTGATCATACTGTCGCCGTAGAACAACGCCGCGCCACACAGGCCACACACCACCAGAAAACCGCGCAATTTGGCCCGCGTGCCGGCAGCTCGCCGCGCCAGCGCGGTGAGCGCCATGATCCCGCCCTCGCCCTGGTTATCGGCACGCAGCACGAACAGCACGTACTTGATCGACACCACCCAGATCAGCGACCAGAAGATCAGCGCCAGGATCCCCAAAACACCGTCATGGTTGACCTGCACGCCATAACCACCGTTGAACACCTCTTTAAGGGTGTAGAGCGGGCTGGTCCCAATATCGCCATAAACCACCCCGACCGCCGCCACCAGCATGCCAATCGGCTTGGCTTTTGAATGCTCGGCACCTGCTGCCTGACTACTTGCCTGACCCATCAACCACTCCTGCCCTTTTGACCTGAGGTCTTTTATAAACAGCGCTTCTAAGCTGACCCTAGCATGCGCTGTTTTACTTCTCGTAACAGACGTTTTATTGACCCAAGGGCTTTACCCGTGCGCAACGGCGCGAAGCATAGCGCAGCACTCGTCGTATTTCCCCGTTCAAGTGAACGGGGTGTCGTTTTAGGCAATCAGTCATAGAGGCCACAGCAGCACTTTGGCGCCTTTTGGCCTGCATTGATCACGTTTACGGCTAACCGTATATTCCTGGCCCGGCTCAGTCGTGCTGTTTGGGTGGTGTGAGCAGGAGCGCCTTGCCGGATTACCTGATCGGTCAATCGTGCATTCGCATGGCGCGCAGTCGATACATATAAAGCTGTCTCTTTTAAGGTACATGCCTCATGCGCAAGGTGAGACACGCACTGACATCGATCAGGCCAAAGGCTCTTTGGAAATCCTACAAGGTGCAGCAAACATGACCATTCGTACCCGACCGCACGAAGATAGCGTTCTGGAAATGCTTCGCAACGACGAGGCATTTGCCCTCGAATATTTGTCTGTCGCGCTTGAGGAAATAGATGAAGCCGGTGGCGAGGACGCTTTCCTTGTTGCTATCCGTCGAGTGGCGGAAGCCCGTGGTGGGATGCTCAGCTTGTCGCAGAACACCGGACTCAATCGAGCAAACCTCTACAGGTCCATCGGCGTCGGCGGCGATCCTAAGCTCTCTACTTTGCTTAAAGTCCTCCAGGCGTTAGGTGTGGGCATGTCTAAAGTGGTATCGCACCGAACCGAACAAGACATCCAGGCTTAAGCGCGCGCCAGTGGCTATGGGGATTACCCGGCGCAGCACTCGTCGCATTTCCCTGCATAAAGCTGGTCAAGTGCGTTGCCCACCGATAGAATTGCGCACTTTTTGATCAGAGGCGCGCCAAGCGCCCATCCGTTGCCTTGTCGTGCACGACCGGCAGCGTCATTCAATACCGAGGTTAGACATGTCCACCACCATCGCAAAAGCCAACCCCAAGGTTGGCTTTGTTTCCCTGGGTTGCCCGAAGGCGCTTGTCGACTCCGAGCGCATCCTCACGCAATTGCGTATGGAAGGCTATGACGTCGTGTCCACGTACCAGGACGCCGATGTGGTGGTGGTCAACACCTGCGGCTTCATCGACTCGGCCAAAGCTGAATCCCTGGAAGTGATCGGCGAAGCCATCAAGGAAAACGGCAAGGTCATCGTGACCGGCTGCATGGGGGTGGAAGAAGGCAATATCCGCAACGTGCACCCGAGTGTGCTGGCCGTGACCGGCCCGCAGCAGTACGAGCAGGTGGTCAACGCTGTGCACGAGGTGGTGCCGCCACGCCAGGATCACAACCCTCTGATCGACCTGGTGCCGCCCCAGGGCATCAAGCTGACCCCGCGTCACTACGCGTACCTGAAGATTTCCGAAGGCTGCAACCACAGCTGCAGCTTCTGCATCATCCCGTCGATGCGCGGCAAGCTGGTGAGCCGCCCGGTGGGTGACGTGCTCGACGAGGCCCAGCGCCTGGTCAAGTCTGGCGTCAAGGAGCTGCTGGTGATCTCCCAGGACACCAGCGCTTACGGCGTCGATGTGAAATACCGCACCGGTTTCTGGAACGGCGCGCCGGTGAAAACCCGCATGACCGAACTGTGCGAAGCCCTCAGCAGCCTGGGCGTGTGGGTGCGTCTGCATTATGTTTACCCGTACCCGCACGTGGACGAGCTGATCCCGTTGATGGCCGCCGGCAAGATCCTGCCGTACCTGGACATCCCGTTCCAGCACGCCAGCCCAAAAGTGCTCAAGGCGATGAAACGCCCGGCGTTCGAAGACAAGACCCTGGCACGCATCAAGAACTGGCGCGAGATCTGCCCGGAGCTGATCATCCGTTCCACCTTCATCGTTGGTTTCCCCGGCGAGACCGAGGAAGACTTCCAATACCTGCTGGACTGGCTGACCGAAGCGCAGCTGGACCGCGTCGGTTGCTTCCAGTACTCGCCGGTGGAAGGTGCTCCGGCCAACCTGTTGGACCTGGCCGTGGTGCCGGACGACGTCAAGCAAGACCGTTGGGAGCGCTTCATGGCGCACCAACAGGCCATCAGCTCGGCGCGCCTGCAACTGCGCATCGGCAAGGAAATCGAAGTGCTCATCGACGAAGTCGACGAGCAAGGCGCGGTGGGTCGTTGCTTCTTCGACGCCCCTGAAATTGACGGTAACGTGTTTATCGACGATGCCAGCGGCCTGAAGCCGGGTGACAAAGTGTGGTGCACCGTGACCGATGCCGACGAGTACGACTTGTGGGCTGAAAAGCGCGACTGATCGCCCGATGATAAAAAAGCCCCGCCTCTGAGAAGATGCGGGGCTTTTTTAGGTCTATCGTATTGCCCATCAACCCCGAATACAGCAAGGGACAGCGGGTATGCGTCAGCATTCGGTGATTCACACACCTAAAACCAGCGACTACGCGCGCCTGGTGCAGATCTGGGAGGACTCGGTACGCGCCACCCACCACTTCCTCCCGGACAGCTATATCGAGTTGCTGAAAAACTTGGTGCTGACCCGCTACCTCGATGCGGTGATGCTGATCTGCACCAAGGACTCGCGCCAACGCATCAACGGATTCGCCGGCGTGTCGGCGGGCAAGGTGGAGATGCTGTTTATCGACCCGCACTACCGTGGGCAGGGACTGGGCCGGCAATTGCTGGGTTACGCGATCGAACACATGAATGCCGATGAACTGGACGTCAACGAACAGAACCCCCAGGCCTTGGGGTTTTACCTCAAGCAAGGCTTCGAGGTGATCGGGCGCACGGAGCATGATGGGCTTGGGCAGCCTTATCCGTTGCTGCGCCTGCGTTTGCAGCAACAGCAACAAGCCCGTAATGCCTGAAGTCACCCCGTACAACGGTGGGAGCTGGCGTGCCTGTGATGGCCATAGGTATCTACACAACTGCGCAGTTCGCCGCAGCCCCCGGTAACCACGATGCGAAGCGAGCCGCTCTTGATCTTGATCTGCTCTTGATCTTAGGCGCCCCGTCAAACCACGCTGGCCGGAATTCGACAGGGATTTGGGGGGTAAACCGGCAGGGATGCCGGTTTAGCCGCCCCGCGCCATGGATGGCGCGTGGCGGCGGCCCCCCAAATCACTGGCGGATTACGGGCACACCGAGCC
>NZ_MVOJ01000064.1:0-11006 GCF_002018845.1 Pseudomonas sp. MF6394 | reverse complement strand
GAGCCCAAGCGAGGTGCCGAGTGGTGGGGCAAGAGCGTTTTGCTTACTTTTGCGCTGTTCAAAAGTGAGCCGCTGTCAGAGCGGAACCCTAGGTGGCCGTTACCTAAATAACGGATATGTACCCGGTCCAACTGTGTTGACTGCCAGGCCGCCTTCGCGAGCAAGCCCGCTCCCACTTCCGAGTGTGTGTAATGCTGGGGGTGTCAGAGGCTGGTTTGCAGATTAGCGCGCAACGCGATCAGGTCGCCTTGCAGCTTGCGCAATTGCTCCAGCGCCATCCCGCTGGCGTCCAGGATGCATTGCGGAACCTCCTTGGCCTTCTCCTGCAAGGCACGCCCGGCGTCGGTCAGCTCCACCACCACCACCCGTTCATCTTCGCGGCTGCGGGTGCGGCTGAGCAGGCCCTCGGCTTCCAGGCGCTTGAGCAGTGGCGTCATGGAGCCCGGGTCCGTCAGCAGACGGCTGCTGATTTCGCTGACGGTCAACTCATCCTCTTCCCACAGCACCATCATGGCCAGGTATTGCGGGTAAGTCAGGCCGATGGCTTGGAGCAGCGGCTTGTAGACCTTGGTCATCATCAGTGAAGTGGAGTGCAGGGCGAAGCACAGCTGGTTGTCCAGCAATAGCGATTCGCAAGGATCAGGGTTTTTGCTCATGGTAGTGCCTCTAAAAAGCATGTATGGGCTGGAATCTAGCGGGCAAATCTTTAATGCGCCAGGTAATTGTTGCCCTAGGCGTCAGACCAGGCCACTTTGCAATGCCAGATCCCAAGGCGGCACCGGGCTGAAACGGGATTTGAGGTATTCGAGCAGCAACCGGCTGCGGGCATTGGGCTGCTGTTCCAGGCGCAGCGCATAAATGCCGGCGGTTTCCGGGCTGGGCAAACCGTCTTCACAAAACAGCGGCAACAGTTCGCCGCGCACCAGGTACTCACTGGCCAACCAGGTCGGCAGGTGAGCGATGCCCAGCCCGGCCAATGCACCCGAAAGCAGGGCTTCGGCATTGTTGGCGCTCATGCGGATGCGCCGCGGGCGATAGGTGGTGCGGCGCCCGTCCAGTTCGAAGCGCCAGGCGAACATCGGCGCCAGCCCGTCCCAGTCCAGGCCGTCATGTTCGCTCAGCTCCCGAGGATGGGCCGGCGTGCCACGGCTTTTCAGATACGCGGGGCTGGCACAGGCGATACGCACGATACTCGCCAACGGCGTAGCGATCAGCCGGGAGTCAACGATATGCCCGGCGCGCAATACCAAGTCGACCTTGCCCAAATGCGCGCCCTGCATATCGACAAAGCTGTCGATCAGGTGCAGGTGCACGTCCAGTCCTGGATACAGGCTCAAAAAGTCCGCAATGACCGGCGCCAGGTGCCGGCGGCCAAACGCTGCGGGCGCATCGACCCGGATCAACCCTTCCGGCGCATGGCTCAGCGAGACGGCTTCGGCCCGCGCCAACTGCAACTCGCTGACAATCCGTCGCGCCCGCTCGGCAAAGGCCAAGCCCGCTGAGGTGGGCACCACCGCATGGGTGCTGCGTTGGAACAAGCGGCTGCCCACTGAGCTTTCCAGGCTGTAGATGCGCCGCGCCACGGCGGAAGGCGTCAGCGGATGTCGGCGCGCGGCGGCGGAAAAACTGCCGGTTTCCAGTACATCCAGAAACAGGCTCAGTTGGTCGGTCAAGGTGTTGGGGTTCATGGCTCAACGCTTATGCGAGATTGGCACAGCCATTGTGCGTTGCTGTGCGTTTCCGCGCCAGGGCCGACTGCGTAGCATGCCAAGCATCAAATGGCGGAGTAGCAAGCGGTGTGGGATTTAGTGATGTACCTGGCATTGGGCGCGGCGTTGGGCACCGTGGGTGGGCTGTTTGGCATTGGCGGCGGGCTGATTGCTATCCCGGTGCTGGGCGTGTTGTTCGGCCTGGATCAGCAGATTGCCCAAGGCACCGCTTTGGTGATGGTCGTGCCGAACGTGATGCTCGCCCTGTGGCGCTATCACCAGCGTAACCGCATCGAGTTGCGTCACGCCTTACCCCTGGGTGTGACCGGCTTTTGCTTTGCCTGGCTGGGGTCGATCTGGGCGGTGGGGCTGGATGCGGGCGCCATGCGTATCGGCTTCATTGCTTTTTTGGTCGCGCTATCGGCCTACAACCTGGTGCGCATGTTCACTCGCAACGCGCCGCCCACCGCGCAAATGCGTTGTTCCTGGCCTTGGCTTGGCGTCTTGGGCGCGGCATCCGGTTCCATGGGCGGGCTGTTCGGGGTCGGCGGTGCGGTGGTCGCTACGCCGGTGCTCACCAGTGTCTTCGGCACTACTCAAGTGGTCGCCCAAGGCTTGTCGTTGGCCTTGGCGTTGCCTAGCACCGGTGTGACCCTGGTCACCTATGCCTGGCACCACGAGGTGGACTGGATGATCGGCCTGCCGCTGGCGATAGGTGGCCTGCTGAGTATCAGTTGGGGGGTGAAAGTCGCCCATGCCTTGCCGGAGCGTCTATTGCGCGGCCTGTTCTGTGGCTTTTTGGTGGTGTGCGCGGTGATGCTGACCTTTAAAGTTTGAAGCCTTCGATGATGTACTCTGCCAGGCATTCGGTGATCGGCGACGTCATCTGCGGGTTACGCAGCAAGCGCAGGTTCATCGACGGCAAAGGCGGGAAGCCTTCGTCGCTGCCGAGCACGCGCAGGTCGTCGGTGACCAGGCTTTCCATGCTGACCATCGCCGCCAAGCCCGCACTCACCACCGCCAGGATCGCTGCTCCGTTAGAGCTGTGATAGGCCAGGCGATAATCTCGCCCAGCCGCGTCCAGTGCGGCACGTGCCCAATGGGTGTACAGGCACTCGTCGCCGGACACCGCCAGGGGTAGGGCATCGTGCTCCTCCACACAAAAGCACGGCGATGCTGCCCACACCATGCGTTCGGTACGCAATAACTCACCCAGATCGTTTCCAGGTTCGCGGCTGATCACGGTCAACGCCAGGTCCCGCCGCTGCATCAATACGGTCGATGCTTCGCAGTGCATTTCGATCTGAATCAGTGGGTAGGCTTTGGAAAACTGCTTAAGGATCCCAGGCAGAAAGCGCATCACGTAGTCATCCGGCGTGCCGATGCGCACCAAGCCCACCATGTGGGGCTCGCGCAAGGTATTGAACACCTCGCTGTGCAATTTCAGGATACGCCGCGCATAACCCAACAGCACCTGGCCTTCGGGCGTGAGCCGTACTTGCCGGCCATCGCGCTCGAACAGTTTGCGCTGCAGCACGTCCTCTTCCAGGCGCTTCATCTGCATGCTCACTGCCGACTGCGTACGGTTGACCTGCTCGCCGGCGCGGGTGAAACCGCCCTGGTCGGCGATCGCGACGAAGGTGCGCAGCACGTCTGTGTCGATGCTGGGATAGGCGGACAATTGATCAATCTCCGAGATGTATTGCATAAGAAACATTCGTTGGATTGATCATAATGCCAGGCACACACTGTCGTCATCCCCATTGGAGGGCGAGAAGATGAAAGGTCAAAAAGGTTTCATATCGACAGATAAACGGCCGTTTGCCGGGCTGTTCCACACATTCGCGCGTTGGCAGCTATTGCATCAGGAGCGCCAGATGCTGGCGACCCTGAGCGATGACGCACTCAAGGACATCGGGCTCAATCGCGCCGACGTCGTGCAGGAAAGCCATCGGCATTTCTGGGAAGACCCGCTGCGAAAATAAGCCCGGATGCAGTAGGGTAGGGGGCGAGCTTCTTTGGAGACTGCCATGCCCGCCGACCTGTGTTTTTCACTCAAGCAAGCTCGACGCATGGCGCTGGCAGCCCAGGGTTTTTCCGGGCGCCAGGCGCCTGCACAGATAAAGGCTGCGCACCTCAACCGCCTGGTTGAACGCCTGGGCGTCCTGCAGATCGACTCGGTCAATGCGCTGGTGCGTTCCCACTACCTGCCCGTGTTTTCCCGCCTCGGCCATTATTCCCCGTCAATTCTTGAGCAAGCCGCCTGGAGCCAGGGGCGGCGGCGCTCGTTGTTCGAATACTGGGGGCACGAGGCGTCGCTGCTGCCCATGGCGCTGTACCCGCTGATGAAGTGGCGCATGGAGCGCGCCCGGCAAGGGCAGGGGATCTATGCGCAGATGGCACGTTTTGGCCGTGAACAGCAGGCGACGATCCAGCGCGTGTTGCGCACCGTCGAACAGCAGGGCGCCTTGGGCGCTGGCAGCTTGTCGACCCGCGAGGAGCGTGCCGGGCCCTGGTGGGACTGGAGTGATGAAAAGCACGCGCTGGAATGGCTGTTCGCCGCTGGCCTGGTCACGGTTGCCGGTCGTCAAGGGTTCGAGCGGCTCTATGATTTACCCGAGCGCGTTATTCCCGCCGAGGTGCTCAATGTCTCCATGGGGGAGGCTCAAGCGCAGCGCGGCTTGCTGTTGCACAGTGCGACGGCATTGGGTGTCGCCACCGAAAAAGACCTGCGCGATTATTTTCGCCTCGAGCCCGCCGACAGCCGCAACCGCTTGGCCGAACTGGTCGAGGATGGGCAACTGCTGGCGTGCCAGGTGCGGGGTTGGAAGCAACCCGCGTATTGCCTGGCGCAGCCGAAACTGCCGCGCAACGTACCGGCCAGTGCATTGTTGTCACCGTTCGATTCGCTGATATGGGAGCGCAGCCGCACCGAGCGCCTGTTCGACTTTCGCTATCGGCTGGAGATCTACACCCCGCAAGAAAAGCGCGTGTATGGCTATTACGTGCTGCCGTTTCTGCACAACGAGCGCATTGCCGCGCGCGTCGACCTGCGGGCCGAGCGTGCCCATGGGCGCCTGGCCGTGCATGCCGTGCACGAGGAAGAGCCGGGGCTGGATGAGGAAGGCATGTTGGCGCTGGCGATGAACCTGCGAAAGATGGCCGACTGGCTAGGGCTGGAACAGGTCCAGCTCAATTGCCAGCGGCCCAGTGCTGCCCGGTTAAGGGCAGCGATGCTGAACCGGGATACCAACCTTTAAACCTCTATCGCGGGCAAGCCCGGCTCCCACAGAGAAACGCGTCCAAATGTGGGAGCCGGGCTTGCCCGCGATGGCGTCATCCCGGTCGATAAAACGTCAGCGTTTAACCTGTTTCAAGGTCTCGGCAATCAGAAACGCCAACTCCAGCGACTGATCGGCATTCATCCGTGGGTCGCAATGGGTGTGATAACGGTCCGACAGGCCATCTTCGGTGATCGGCCGTGCGCCGCCGATGCATTCGGTGACGTTCTGTCCGGTCATCTCGATATGGATCCCGCCGGCATAGCTGCCTTCTGCCTGGTGCACCTGGAAGAAATCCTTCACTTCGCCAAGGATCTGCGCAAAGTCGCGGGTCTTGTAACCACTGCTGGCCTTGATGGTGTTGCCGTGCATCGGATCGCAGCTCCACAGCACTTGCTTGCCTTCGCGCTGCACGGCCCGGATCAGGTTGGGCAAATGGTCACCGACCTTGCCTGCGCCCATACGGGCGATGAGGTTGAGGCGGCCAGGGTCGTTATCCGGGTTGAGGATGTCGATCAGGCGGATCAGGTCGTCCGGGTTCATGCTCGGTCCGACTTTCACGCCGATCGGGTTGTTCACCCCGCGCAGGAACTCGACATGGGCGCCGTCCAACTGACGGGTGCGGTCGCCGATCCACAGCATGTGCGCCGAGCAGTCGTAGTAGTCGTTGGTCAGGCTGTCACGGCGTACGAAGGCTTGTTCATAGTTGAGCAGCAACGCTTCGTGGGCGGTGAAGAAGCTGGTTTCGCGCAATTGCGGCGAGCTGTCCATGCCACAGGCGCGCATGAAGGCCAGGGTTTCGTCGATGCGGTCGGCCAGTTGGCTGTACTTTTCAGCCAGGGCTGAGTTGGCGATGAAATCCAGGTTCCACTTGTGCACTTGGTGCAGGTCAGCGAAACCGCCCTGGGCAAAGGCGCGCAGCAGGTTGAGGGTGGCGGTGGACTGGTGGTAGGACTGCAGCAGGCGGTCCGGGTCTGGCACGCGGCTTTTTTCGTCGAAGCCGATGCCGTTGACGATATCGCCACGGTAAGCGGGCAGGGTGATGCCGTCGATGGTTTCATCGTTGGCCGAGCGTGGCTTGGCGAACTGACCGGCCATGCGCCCGACTTTCACCACCGGGCAACCGGCGGCGAAGGTCATGACAATAGCCATCTGCAGCAGCACCTTGAAGGTGTCGCGGATCTTCGCGGCGGAAAACTCAGCAAAGCTCTCGGCGCAATCGCCACCTTGCAGCAGGAAGGCACGGCCCTGGGTCACTTCGGCAAACTGACGGCGCAACTCGCGGGCTTCCCCGGCAAACACCAGGGGCGGGTAGCTCGCCAGGCTTTGTTCCACTTGCAGCAAGTGGGCAGCGTCCGGGTATTGAGGTTGCTGCTGGATCGGCAGGGCTCGCCAGCTATCGGGGCTCCAGGGTTGGCTCATCATGAACTCGTTTGCGGGTGGATGTTGGGGCGTCAATGTTAGCAGCAATTAGTGCGTGACCTGTGGCTGCCGCTTGGCCGACAATCGCGCCTTTGTCGTGCGGTAGACCCTTTAGGAGTAGTGATGAGCGAGGAGCGTGTCGAGCGCCTGCTGGCCGAAGTCCATGATGAATTCGGCATGATCCGTGTGCTTGAAGTGGCGGATTACCGCTTTCTCGAATTCGGCGATGCCATCGAGCAAAGCTGTGTATTCACCGCTGACCCGAGCTGGCTGGAGTACGACTATACCCGCGCGATGCTGATCGGTGCGTTGTGCCATGAGCAGCCGGAGAGTGCGTTGTTTCTCGGCCTGGGCGCGGGCACGCTGACCCAGGCGTGCCTCAAGTTCCTGGCGCTGGACGATGTCGAAGCCATTGAACTGCGTCCCGATGTACCGCGCCTGGCGATTGAATATCTGGGGCTGGATGACGACCCGCGCTTGTACATCCGCATTGGTGACGCACTGCAATTGCTCGACAGTGCCGAATCGGCCGATCTGATTTTCGTCGACCTCTACACCGATGTCGGCCCGGGCGTGGGGCATCTGGCCTGGACCTTCCTGGAAAACTGCCAGAAGAAGCTCAACCCCGGCGGCTGGCTGGTGATCAACCAGTGGGCCACCGATGACGGCAAACCGTTGGGGGCGGCGTTGCTGCGTGGGTTGTACCACCGGCATTACTGGGAGCTGCCGGTGAAGGAGGGCAATGTGATTCTGTTGGTGCCTTCGGAGCTGGATCAGGAGCTGGACCTGGAGGCGCTGTCAGCCCGCGCCGAAGCCTTGGCGCCGCGGTTGGGGTATTCGTTGCAGCCGTTGATCAAGGCGATTCGGCCAGCAACTTAGTTGCCGGTTCGGACGCTTTCGCGGGCAAGCCCGCTCCCACAGGGGATTGCATTTCAGCAGAGAATGCAATTCAACTGTGGGAGCGGGCTTGCCCGCGAAGAGGCCCTCACTGCCGACCGCTAATTCAGTTCGTTCAAATCCCCTTGAACACCCCCGGCCGCTTCTCGACCATCGCCCGAACACCCTCCTTGGCATCCTCACTGTTAAGCAGTTTATCCACCATGGGCGGCAGCGCGGCGGCGGCGACAGCTTCGCCTTCCATCCGCGCCAGCCGCGCCGACATCAGCGTGGCCTGCACACCCAGCGGCGCCTGGCGCGCAATGCGGTTGGCCAATTCAATGGCGCGAGGCAACAGGTCTTCACTGGCCATCACTTCCTGCACCAACCCCAGGCGCAGGGCTTCATGGGCGTCGAATTCGTCGCCAGTGAGCAGCCAGCGCATCGCATTGCCCCAGCCTGCAATCTGATGAAAGCGCAATGTCGCGCCGCCAAATGGAAAGATCCCACGTTGAACTTCCATCTGGGCAAAGCGGGTATTGCTGGCGCAGAGGTTGATATCCGCCGCCAGCATCAATTCGATACCGATCGTCAGGCAATAACCCTGGGCAGCGACGATCACCGGCTTGCTCACGCGCGGGCCGGCAAACACCCCCCACGGGTCGCACCCTCCCAGCGGCGGTTGCCAGCCGCCCGCCATCACGCTGCTGACATTGGCCAGGTCCAGCCCGGCCGTGAAGTGGTCACCATGGGCAAACACCACGGCCACTCGTGCATCATCGTTTCGATCAAATTCGCCATAGGCCAGGCTCAGTTCATTGAGCAAATCCAGGTCGAAGGCGTTGCGTTTGGCCACACGGTCCAGGCCCAGCAATAGAACATGGCCCTCAAGTGCGCGGCTGACACGGCTACTGCTGGCTTGATTCATGGGGTGTGCCCTCGGGGCGCGGGTAAGGTTTCAGACCAAAGGGTCTCAATGGTTGGGTGAACCGTTTAAGCATGATGACCAACAGGGCCGGGCCTCTGAAAAATAGACCCTGGCGCACGGATCTGCAAAACCCGTGACGCAGTGCGCTTTATCGGTGCCTGGCGATAAAAAAAGCTCCCTTTTTCAGCTATTTCCGGTATAGTGCGCGCCGGCCTTTAACCGGGCCGCGTTTAGGTAGCGCAATTCCCCGAAGTCAGCTTCGGCTGCACGTCCGCACAGCGGACTCTTCCTTGACGAATCTTTTTCATTCATTCGTTTTCGCAAATCCCCGCCGACAAAGCAGCCAGGGCGACTCTTGAGTCTCAACACGGCATGCGCAGCTTTGGAGCATGGGTCTTTGCGGATGCACTTAGAGGCAGACCCATGACCCAGGAAACCGGCGGCTTCGCCGCTTTTAATCTTAACCCGAATATTCTTGCAGCCGTCGCAGCGACTGGCTACGAAGAACCTTCGGCGATTCAGCAGCAATCGATCCCGATCATCATGGCCGGTAAGGACATGATTGGCCAGGCGCAAACCGGTACCGGTAAAACCGCCGCGTTCGCCCTGCCTATTCTGCATTGCATCGATCCTGCCAAGCGCGAGCCGCAAGCCCTGATCCTGGCGCCAACCCGTGAGTTGGCGCTGCAAGTAGCAACCGCCTTTGAAACCTACGCCAAGCAAATGCCGGGTGTAACTGTTGTGGCCGTTTACGGCGGCGCGCCTATGGGCCCACAACTCAAGGCAATCCGTAATGGCGCACAGATCGTTGTCGCCACTCCGGGCCGTCTGTGCGACCACCTGCGTCGTGACGAAAAAGTTCTGTCGACCGTGAACCACCTGGTTCTGGACGAAGCTGACGAAATGTTGAAGCTGGGCTTCATGGATGACCTGGAAGTCATCTTCAAGGCACTGCCAGCGACCCGTCAGACCGTGTTGTTCTCGGCTACCCTGCCGCAGTCCATCCGTGCCATTGCCGAACGCCACCTGCGCGATCCGGAGCACGTGAAGATCCAGACCAAGACCCAGACCGTTACCGCGATCGAACAGGCTCACCTGTTGGTTCACGCTGACCAGAAGACCTCGGCTGTATTGAGCCTGCTGGAAGTGGAAGACTTCGACGCCCTGATCATGTTCGTGCGCACCAAGCAAGCGACCCTGGACCTGGCCAGCGCCCTGGAAGCCAAAGGCTACAAAGCCGCTGCGCTGAACGGCGACATTGCCCAGAACCAGCGTGAGCGCGTGATCGACTCCCTCAAGGATGGCCGTCTGGACATCGTTGTGGCGACCGACGTTGCCGCCCGTGGCCTCGACGTTCCACGTATCACCCACGTGTTCAACGTTGACATGCCTTACGATCCAGAGTCCTACGTTCACCGTATCGGCCGTACTGGCCGTGCCGGTCGCGAAGGTCGTGCATTGCTGCTGGTGACTCCACGTGAGCGCCGCATGCTGCAAGTGATCGAGCGTGTTACCGGCCAGAAAGTTGCCGAAGTCCGCCTGCCGGATGCCCAGGCTGTTCTCGATGCGCGCATCAAGAAACTGACCAACAGCCTGGCGCCACTGGTGGCTGACGCTGAATCGACCCACGGCGACCTGCTGGACCGCCTGACCGCCGATATCGGTTGCACCCCGCGTGCCCTGGCTGCAGCCCTGCTGCGCAAAGCCACCAACGGTCAGGCCCTGACCCTGGCAGCCATCGAAAAAGAACGTCCACTGGTTCCGAACAGCGCGCCACGCGGTGATCGTCCAGAGCGTTCCGGTGACCGTCCAGACCGTGGCGACCGTGAGCGTCGTGCTCCAGTGCCATTGGCTGAAGGCCGTGCTCGTTGCCGTACCGCGCTGGGTGCGCGTGATGGTATCGCTGCCAAGAACCTGCTGGGCGCTATCCTCAACGAGGGTGGCCTGGCGCGTGAAGCCATCGGTCGCATCCAGGTGCGTGACAGCTTCTCCCTGGTGGAGTTGCCGGAAGACGGCCTGGAAAAACTGCTGACCAAGCTCAAAGACACTCGCGTTGCCGGTAAGCAGCTCAAGCTGCGTCGCTACCGCGAAGATTGATCCGCCCTTGGGCTGATTGATCGCACATAAAACATCCCCGACTGGTTCGGGGATTTTTTTTGCCTCCTGTTTTAGTCTTCGACGCTATCAGCTGTGGGAGTTGGCTCCCGTGACGACCTGATGGTAGATGCTGATCTAACTGATGCCCCGCGATCCAAATGTGGGAGCTGGCTTGCCTGCGAAGACGGCCTAACAGCCGACGCTTTTCTACCTGACACCCCGCAATCAAACTGTGGGAGCGGGCTTGCTCGCGAAGACGGCCTAACAGTCAACTCAGTTGGACCGTGTACATATCCATTCCTGCGGTAACGGCCACCTAGGGTTCCGCTCTGACAGCGGCTCACTTTTGAAAAGCGCAAAAGTAAGCAAAACGCTCTTGCCCCACCACTCGGCACCTCGCTTGGGCTCGGTGTGCCCGAACGCAGGCTTGAATCCGTGGGCCGCCGCCACGCGCCATCCATGGCGCGGGGCGGCTAACCCGGCGTCCTGCCGGGTTACCCACGAATTCAAGCCTGCGTTCGGCCAGCGTGGTTTAACGGGGCGCCTAAGATCAAAAGCCAGATCAACGGCGTTTTTCAAGGTAGTTGTCGCGTCCACCGTCGCGCTACGCGATTTTTATTACCACGGTCAGTTCCCTTTCAGGGTTCAGATACACCGTCCCGATAGGGTTCCAGTTGCGTGTCTCTCCTGACC
>NZ_MVOJ01000063.1:0-11828 GCF_002018845.1 Pseudomonas sp. MF6394 | reverse complement strand
TCCGCCATATCGTCGGCCTGCAGCTCGATCGTGTGGCCCGCAACGCCGCCAGCCAGGGCGTGACGCTGACCTTCGATCAGACCTTGATCGACCACTTCGCGGAGGAAGGCTACAAGCCCGAGTTCGGTGCGCGTGAACTCAAGCGCCTGATCCGCAGCGAGCTGGAAACCGCGCTGGCACGCGAGATGCTCGGCGGCGGAATCGGCAAGGGCGATCACGCCAGCGCACGCTGGGACGACAAGGCCGAACGGGTGGTCTTCGAGCGCCAGGAGCCACCCGCAAAGCCGGCCGAGCCTGAGAAGCCCGATGCCGCGAACGTGGCCGAGACGCCGCCGAGCGACGCGAGCAAGCCTGCGCGCAAGAAAAAGTCAGCGGGCGGCGAATCTTGAGTCATGGGGAGGCTGTCGTGATCCTTCAATTGACCCAAGGACTTGTTCTTGATGGAAACGAAAAGTAGTAGGCGCTATTCAGAGTGCGCCGGCGGCTCTGTTCGGTGCGTCATCCAATTCGCCGGCATTGTTCAAGGAGAACCGATATGTCTGCATTGACTCCGTGGGACCCCTTCCGGGAACTGGATGAATTGCAAAACCGCCTGGCGACGATGTTGGGACGGCCCCCCCAGCGACAGGGCGCCCGTACCGGCAACGAAGCCATGACCACGGCGGACTGGGCACCAATGGTGGACATCAGCGAGGATGAGAACGCATTCCTCCTCAAGCTGGATCTGCCGGAGGTCCCCAAGGATGCCGTGCGCGTCAGCGCGGAAAACGGCGTACTCACCATCAGCGGCGAGCGCAAACTGGAAAAAGAGGAGCAGGGCAAGAAATTCCACCGCATCGAACGTGCGTATGGCCGCTTTGTGCGCAGCTTTGTCTTACCTGACAACGTTGATCCGACCAAGGTGACGGCTTCGATGAAAGACGGCGTGCTGGAAGTGCGGCTTGTCAAGGCCGAGCAAGCCAAGCCGAAGCAGATTGAAATTTCAGTCAATTAACTTCAATTGGAGTCCAACATCATGAATATCAAACAGCCCCAATACATCCGTTCCGCACTTGCCCTGGCGGTCTGCATCGGACTGAGTGGACCGGTTTTGGCCCAATCGGCGGCAAGTCCAAGCGCTGCAGCGCCCTCTGTCGCACCCAAGGCGGCGCAGCCACAAGTAGACGACAAGGCCGCCCAGGAAGCCGAAAAAAAGCGTTCCGAGCTCACTCAGGACGCCATCACGGCGCTCACCAAGACCCAGGAGGCTTTGACCCTCCTTGATGCAAATAAGACCAAGGAGGCGCTCGCTGCGCTGGAACTGGCCACCGGAAAGCTGGAACTGGTATTGGCACGCGACGCCAAACTTGCTTTGGCGCCGGTCGATGTACGCGTCATCACCCATGATATCCACGCCAACGTGGAATCGGTAAAGAAAGCGGTCAAGTTGTCTCGGGAGTTGTTGGGTGATGGCGAGGTGCAAAAGGCCCGGCCCATCGTTGCCAATCTGGCCAGCGAAATCGTGATCGAAACCGACAACCTGCCCATGGCAACGTACCCGGCAGCGATCAAGTCGGCTGCACGGCTCGTCGACAGCGGCAAGATCGACGAAGCCAAAGCAGAGCTCGCCCGAGCACTGAACATGCTGGTGGTCACCCAAGTTGTACTCCCTCTGCCCGTGCTACGGGCCGAAGCCGCGATAGCAAAAGCTGAAAAGCTGGCCGAGACTGACAAGCGCGATGCCAAGCAGAACGAGGAGCTCAGCACCTTGCTGTCGTCCGTGCGCACGGAGATCGAGCTGGCGCAAATCCTGGGTTATGGCAAGAAGGAGGACTTCAAACCCATCTTCGATCAGGTGAAGTCCATTGAGCAAAAGTCGGCTGGTGGCAAAAGCGGCAATGGATGGTTCGACGAGTTGAAGACGCGCATCCAAAAGCTGTTTTGAGGTGATGAAGGGGCCGACTGCTCCATCGGTCAGTCTCGCGATATTCGCAGTCGGCCCCAATAGATTCCCCTATTTTCACTATCTCATACGAGGCATATCACCATGAATGAGCAAACATCGAATCCCAACGCGATCAACGAAGGCACGAACGAACAGGCCGCGGTAAGCAGCCTTCCTGCCAGACCAGAGCCCAAGCCTGAAGTCGTCACGGAGGTACAGCCTGAGGTTCAGAAGGAAACGGACTCGCAAGCGGCAGACAAACGTAAACAAGTCCTCGATGAGGCCGTCTCGGCCTTGGCGCTGACCAAATCAGCGCTGGCGGCCCTGGACGAAAAAGAATCCGCGCGAGCACTGGCAACGCTGGCCGAAGTGACGGGAAAGCTGGAGCTGATCGTTGCACGCGAACCCACGCTCGCCCTGGCCCCCGTTGATGTGCGCACCATCGTGCACGACTTGTTCGCCAACACGGAAACCGTTGAGGCGATGACTGACGAGGCGCTGGATGCCCTCAAACATGGCGAGGTGCAACGCGCTCGTCGCGTGTTGGCATTGCTGGCCAGCGAAATCGTGATTGCGGTCACCAACATCCCTCTGGCGACTTACCCGGCAGCCGTGAAATCCGTCGTGCCGCTGATCGATCAGGGCAAGATCGAAGAGGCCAAGGCCGCGCTGCAGTTGGCGCTCGGCACGCTCGTCGAGACACTCAGCGTCATCCCGCTGCCCATCCTGCGCGCCAAACTGCTCGTCAAGCGCGCCGAGACCTTGACAGAAGATGGCCAGCGCAGCGAGGCGTCCGGTGAACGCCTGCAGGACTTGTTAAACGAAGCCCGGCAGCAGTTGGAAATGGCAGAACTGCTGGGCTATGGCAAAAAGAAGGACTTTGAGCCCCTGTACTCTAAACTCAAGAAAGTCAAGGAAAAGACGGCCGGAGGCGGGAGCGGAAAAGGCTGGCTCGATGAAATCAAGGCGAGACTGTCAAAGCTGTTCTAAAACCGCAAGAGAGGGGCGAATAGCCCCTCTCTTCGCCATGAAGGCTTGATTTTCCTGATCTCATGATCCATCAAGGAGATATCGCATGAATGCAAATACCATCGCCGATTCGAATGCGGATAACCCTGCCGATGCCGTGTGTTCACTGACCCAAAATTGGTGGTTGTTTGCGCTGCGCGGCATATTCGCGTTGATTTTTGCAGTCCTCGCATTCTGGATGCCACACTCGGCTTTGTTCGCCATGACGATAGTGTTCGGCGCATTTTCTTTGGTCAATGGTGCGTTCAACCTGGTTGCAGCGGTGCGGCAAATGCGGCAAAAGCAGCGCTGGGGCTGGCTGTTGTTCAGCGGCATCGTCGGCATACTCACCGGTGTCGTTGTGGTAGTTGCCCCTCTGGCTGCCACTTTGGCGTTGGCCTATTTCTTGTGGGTAAGCGTGGCATTCTGGGCAATTTTCACCGGTATGCTGGAGATATCCGCCGCCGTTCGTCTGCGCCGGGAAATCAAGGGCGAGATCTGGCTTGCCCTCAGCGGGCTGCTTTCCGTGCTCCTCGGTGCGATCATCCTATGGATGTTTTTTACCCGCCCGATCGAATCATTTCTGGCCGCGGGCTGGGTATTGGGTTTCCATGCTGCGATCTTCGGTATGACTCTTTTGCTTCTTAGTTGGCGTTTGCGCAAAGCGCGTCAGCGGTAAGGGCGTGAAAAACCAAACCGTAAGATCATCTTTGAAAATCAACATATCCAATCACCCGGGTCCACTCACCTGGGCGGACAACCCTAAAGGGCTTGAGCATGCGTATACAATATAGCTATCGACTCGTCGAAAAAGAATTTCATGAACCTTGGCGAATGTCTGTAGAAAAAGCGGTTGAACCCGCTCTCAAGCCGCTGATCGAAAAGCGCTCCGAAGATTCGGTACGTCTTCAAATCGTCCTCGAACGCGCGAAAAAAGGATCTCGCTTAACGGCCAGTGGCCACATGCACTTGCCGGGCAAAAAAATCGTCAGCGTCACTGCATCGCATAACGATCTGACGCCTCTCGCGCACATGCTAGCGCAGGCGTTGTTCCGGCAGGCCAAGAAGCACTTTGATCGGCTGAGCGCTCAGGATCAAATCAAGCGTAAGGCGCGTCGTGAACGCTTGCGCGAGCTCAAGGCGCGGATCGACACTCAACCTGCCTCTGTCGTCCAGCAAGCACGCGGGATAATCGAGACGCTGCTGCCGAAGGTTGAGGCCGTTGCGCAACGCGAGTTGGCTTATCTGCATGCCGCCGGTGATTTGCCTCGCGATTATCCGACGCTGCACGACGTGGTGGACGAAGCGATTGCTCTGGCTGAATCGGTATGGACATCCGTTCCAGAAGAAAATGCCGCTTACCTCGATCTTTTGAAGCATCTTTTTGCCGTCATTGATCGCGAAGTGGCAAACAGCCGGCAATATGGCGAGGCCGTTTCGCTGGATGCGCCGGTCGAAGCGGATGCGCAGGACATGGCGGAGGCCATGGTAGAGGAAGAGTTCTACGAGTTTTATCAGCCTGATGACGCACTCAGCCTGGCCGACGTCATGGCTGATAGTCGGCTTCCCGACCCAGCAGCAATCGCCGAACAGGAGGAAATTGGTGACAGATCGAGCGAATTCGCATTTGCATTCGACCTGATGAAGGGTATGCCGCACTTGTGGCGCCGCATTTTTCTGCTTATCCGGGTGGATGGGCTGGATGCAGGCTGCGCTGCTGAAATCCTGCGGATGCCTAATAAGATAGATGCTGTCAGAGCGGGGCTCATTCAAGCCGAAGCCTTCATTGCGGCTCACGTGGAAGATGCCGGCGTGAGCGAAGACGGGAACGATTGGATCAAAGGCGTAAATTGGTCGGCGATGTCGGTGATCCGAAGCGAGGCAACCTCACCGCAGTCCAAGGAAGCGAACCATGAAAAATGAACTCCACATCGTCTGCCCACATTGCCAGTCCATCAACAGCGTGCCGGCCGCCAAGCTCGCGGATCGTCCCAACTGCGGCCGCTGCCAGCAGCCCTTGTTCACCGGCGAGCCCATCGAGTTGACGACGGCGACGTTCTCGCGCCACGTGGAGCGCAGCGATCTGCCGCTGCTGGTCGATTTCTGGGCGCCCTGGTGCGGGCCGTGCAAGATGATGGCGCCGCAGTTTCAACAAGCCGCGCGCCAGCTCGAACCCGGGATCAGGCTGGCAAAGGTGAACACCGAGGCTGAGCCCCACCTGGCCGCGCAGTTCGGTATCCGCAGCATTCCGACGCTCGCCCTGTTCCAGGGCGGACGTGAGATCGCCCGCCAGGCAGGCGCCATGGGCTCGCAGGACATCGTGCGCTGGGCCTCTGCACAGGTGGGACGCTGACCGATGCAGGATTTGCTCGGCACTACCCTGATCCTGCTGGCGGCGTGCAGCCTCGCGGTGGTGGCGACGGCGGCGTTCAGAGTACCCGCCTTGCTGGGTTACCTCGCCGTCGGCGCCTTGCTGGGCCCCTCGGTCAGCGGTGTGATCGCGCCGGGAGAGGCGTTGACTTTCATATCCGAACTGGGTGTGGCCCTGCTGCTGTTCATGGTCGGACTGGAATTCTCGCTGGGGCACTTCTGGCTCACTCGCAAGACCGTACTGGCGTCCGGCAGCTTGCAGATGGTCGTCGTGGCCGCGCCACTGACCCTGGTGCTGATCGGGTTGGGTCAGCCAGCTCAGAGCGCTGCACTGCTCGGCGCCGCAGCGGCCATGTCGTCCACGGCGCTGGTCAGCCGACAGCTGGCCGACCAAGGCGAGCTCACCACCCGCCACGGCCGCAGTGCCATCGCCGTGCTGGTCTTTCAGGACCTGGCCAGCGTGCCCCTGCTGGCCCTGCTGGCGATCTGGGCGCGCGGCGACTCGCCGAAGATCGAGAGCGTGCTGCTCGAAGTGTTGGGCGTGCTGGTGTTGTTCGCGGCAGCGGCGGTTGCCTCGCGTCGTCTGTTGCATGGCCTGCTGGGCTGGGTGGCGCGGCAGGGCCACGAAGAATCCTTCGTGCTGGTTTCCTTGTGCGTGGTGGTGGCTGCCGCCGCTGCTGCACACGCGGTCGGCGTATCCGCCGCCCTGGGTGCGTTTTTGGCCGGCATGGCGCTGGGCGAGAGCGACTTCCGTCACCACATGGAAAGCCACCTCAAACCGTTTCGCGATGTGTTGTCGGGGGTGTTCTTCGTGACCATCGGCCTGCAGCTGGACACCGCGCAGATCGTGGCCGCACCGCTGGCGGTACTGGGTTGGCTGTTGGCCTTGGTGCCTCTCAAGATGGGGCTGAACTTTCTGGCGCTGCGCGCAACCCGCCTGTCGGCGCTCGACGCCTGGCGCGCAGGCATCGTGCTGGGTCATGGCGGCGAGTTTGCGCTGCTGCTCCTGGGCATGGTCATGCAGCAGCACCTGATCGCCGCCACCATGGTGCAACCGATGCTGGTGGCGCTGGTGTTGAGCATGGGGTTGGCACCGCTCCTGATCCGACACCATGACCGATGGGCGCGGGCTTTCAGCCGCTCGGGCGCACTCGGTCAGCCACCGCAGGCCGAAGAAGGCGAAGTCGCCGAGCGGGCGCGGTCGTTACGCGACCATGTGATCATCTGTGGGGCGGATGACGTCGGGCTGCTGCTGAGCCGAACGCTGCGCCTGGCAGGCATACCGCATTTGCTGCTGGAATCGGACCGCCAACGGGTCGAAGCGGGGCGTGCGATGGGGGCGCCGGTGTCGTATGGCGATGCCAGTCGGCTCGACACCCTGGCCGCCGCCGGATTGGCCCATGCCCGCCTGGTGGTGCTGACGTTTGCCCGTCCGCAGACGGCCCTGCGTATCGCTCAGGCGATTCTCGACCGCCGCCTGAGCTTGTCCGTGGTGGTGGCCACTGAGCGCGTAACGGATGCCCAGCTTTTGCGTAATCTGCCCAATGTCAGACTGTACCCGTTGTACCTGGCTGCTGGACTGGGACTGGCCGAGCAGGTACTGTTGATGTTGGGCATCAACGCCGACCAAGTCGACCACCGGATCGAGGAATTACGGCAGACACTCAGTGAGTCAGGTGGGGATAGACCATGAACGGGCCGACCATTTGGCTGATGGTGTCGCTACTTGCCAATATTGGCATGGCGGTTGCGCTATGGCGTTTTGTTCGTACCAATCGCCAGAGGCGTGACGAGCTGAAGCATCGCCAACAAGCGCAAATCGATGACAAGGAACGGATCGCCATCGCCCTGGAGGGCGCAGGGCTGGGATTCTGGGAGTGGGATATCGCTACCGACAGCTTCAGGCTTTCTGCCCGCAGTCTGGCGATGTTCGGCTTGACCTCCGACGAGGAGGTTGGCGCCACCCATGCCGCATGGCAAGCGCGTACTCACCCGGAGGATTTGCCGGTCGCTCTGGCAAAGGTGCGCGCTTACCAAGAAAACCCGTCGGAGCGATTGGAGTGCGAGTACCGCGTTCGTCATCGATCTGGCGTTTGGATTTGGGTGCTGGATCGCGGCCGTTGGCTGGGTGGCGCGGGCAGGCAACTGATAGTCGGCACTCTGCTCGACATCTCTTCTCGCAAGGAAATGGAGCAGCAGTTGCTGCGTATGGCGATCACCGACCCCTTGACCGGCTTGTCGAACCGGCGGGCTTTAACGAACGATTACAGCTGGAATGGGAGCGCCTCAAACGCAGCACCGAGATACAAGCAGCACTTGTGCTCTGCGACATCGATCACTTCAAGCGTATCAATGACACCTATGGACACGGATGCAGCGATGAGGTGCTCAAGCACTTTGCTTCACGGTTGAGGGAACATGTTCGCGCAACCGACATGGCTGCCCGGATTGGGGGGGAGGAATTCGCTGTGTTGTTGGAAGCGGCATCGATAGAAGACGCCCAAGTATGGGCGGAGCGATTTCGTCAGGACGCTGCGGCGACAGCGGTGGTGTGTGGAGAGGTGTCGATCAGCTATAGCGCCAGCATGGGGGGAGGCTCTCCTTGACCCCCGTTTGCACTCTGTCGAGCAGGTGATGCAGCAGGCGGACAGCGCGCTCTACCAGGCAAAAAGACAAGGGCGCAACCAAGTTGTGGGTGCACAAGTATTTCAGAATTGAGAGGAGTGGCGATGAAGGAAAAGCAAGCAGACCCGATCAAAACATTTCGCGCCCAATGGGCAGTGATGACGTTCTACGAGCGCTTCGAACAGGTGATCGCGCTCGCGCTGTCCGCAATCATTGCCGTGATTATCGTGGTCTCGCTGCTGCAGCTGATCTCGATCGTCTTCAGCCTGCTGATCATTGATGCGTTCAATCCGCTCGATCACAAGGTCTTCCAGACCGTGTTCGGCATGATCATGACGCTGCTCATCGCCATGGAGTTCAAGCATTCCATCGTGCGGGTGGCCTTGCGGCGCGACAGCATCATCCAGGTCAAGACGGTGATCCTGATCGGGCTGATCGCCCTGGCGCGTAAATTCGTGATCCTCGACCCGGAGACCGGCCCCGCCAAGGTCGCGGCGCTCGCAGGCGCGACACTGGCCCTCGGGGCGACTTACTGGCTGCTGCGCGAGCGCGATGACCGGACAGCCGGGGAAAGCTCAGATGATCAGTCGTGATCTGCGCCACGCGCAGAATGTCGGCGCGCGGCATCGCTGGCTCAATCGCCTGCAAACCGCGCTGTTGGTGCTGACCCTGCTCGGGATTGCCGCCGTCGCTGGCAGCCTGCTGTTGGGTGACGGCGGGCTTTGGCTGGCGCTTGCGGCCGCGGGGTTCACCCTGCTGCTCGAACCGGCGGCCGCCTCCGGGCTGACCTTGCGGCTGTATGGCGCACGCCCCCTGCACCCGGATGAAGCGCCCGATCTTTGGGCTGTGTTGCGCGGAACTGGCGGCGCGGGCCGGGCTGCCTGCCGTGCCGGTACCGCACTACGTGCCCAGCGGGGTCGTCAACGCCTTCGCCACCGGTTCGAAGCATCACGCGGCCATCGCGCTGACCGACGGCCTGCTGCGTAGCCTCACGCCCCGCGAGTTGACCGGCGTGCTCGGCCACGAAATCGCGCATATTGCGAACGAGGATTTGCGTGTCATGGGCTTGGCCGATTCCATCAGCCGGCTCACCCATCTTCTAGCCTTGTTGGGGCAGCTTGCGATCGTGCTCAGCTTGCCAGCGCTATTGCTTGGAGTCACGGAAGTCAATTGGCCCGCGTTGCTTCTACTGGCGGTCGCGCCACAGCTGGCCTTGCTGGCTCAGTTGGGCTTGTCCAGGGTGCGCGAATTCGACGCCGACCGGCTCGCTGCCGAATTGACCGGCGACCCGCACGGGCTGGCCTCGGCGCTCGCCAAGATCGAGCGGGTGAGCCGCTCCTGGCGCGCCTGGCTGCTGCCCGGATGGGGCAATCCGGAACCCTCCTGGTTGCGCACGCATCCGGCGACGGCTGAACGCATTGAGCGCTTGCTGGAACTTGCTCCGCCGCCCGCGATGCCGCCGTTTCCATCGGCCCGTTTCGTCCCCGAGGTGACCGTATCACCACGTCCGCCACGCTGGCGCACCGGCGGCCTTTGGCGCTGATTTCAACATGGAGAATGACGTGACCTACCCCGACCCCTACAGCCGCCCGGCGCCGGATCGATTCATCCGGCGCTGGCTCGTCATCACTGGCTGCATCGCCGCACTCATGCTGCTGTGGCAGTTCCTGCCCGCCATCGAAGCCTGGTTCAGTCCCCACGAAACGCAGGAGCGCACGGTGACGCCGCGCGGCGACCTGGCCGCCGACGAAAAAACCACCATCGAGCTGTTCGAAAAATCGCGCGGGTCGGTGGTTTACATCACCACGGCACAACTAGTGCGTGACGTCTGGTCGCGCAATGTCTTTTCCGTGCCGCGCGGCACCGGCTCCGGCTTCATCTGGGACGATGCCGGCCACGTGGTGACCAACTTCCACGTGATCCAGGGGGCATCGTCTGCCACGGTCAAACTGGCCGACGGTCGCGATTATCAGGCTGCGCTCGTTGGCGCCAGTCCTGCGCACGACATCGCGGTACTCAAGATTGGCGTCGGCTTCAAGCGCCCGCCGGCGGTGCCGGTGGGC
Organism: Pseudomonas sp. MF6394; assembly: GCF_002018845.1. NCBI lineage: Bacteria > Pseudomonadati > Pseudomonadota > Gammaproteobacteria > Pseudomonadales > Pseudomonadaceae > Pseudomonas > Pseudomonas sp. MF6394. The sequence goes on along the minus strand of NZ_MVOJ01000063.1, from coordinate 1,838 downwards.
ACCAGTGCCGATCTCAAGGTGGGGCAAAAGGTCTTTGCCATTGGCAATCCCTTCGGGCTCGACTGGACGCTCACCACCGGCATCGTCTCGGCGCTTGACCGCACCCTTTCCGGCGACGCCAGTGGCCCGGCCATTGACCACCTGATCCAGACCGACGCCGCTATCAACCCCGGCAATTCCGGTGGCCCGCTGCTCGATTCGGCTGGGCGGCTGATCGGCATCAATACCGCCATCTACAGTCCGTCTGGCGCCTTGGCCGGCATCGGCTTTGCGGTGCCGGTCGATACCGTCATGCGCGTGGTGCCGCAACTCATAAAGACCGGCAAGTACATCCGTCCGGCGCTGGGCATCGAGGTGGATGAGCAGCTCAACGCGCGTCTGCAGGCGCTGACCGGCAGTAAGGGCGTATTCGTATTGCGCGTGACGCCGGGCTCGGCGGCGCACAGGGCCGGGCTCGTCGGCGTCGAGGTCACCGCAGGCGGCATCGTGCCCGGCGATCGCGTTATCAGCATCGACGGTATCGCCGTCGACGACGTCACCACATTACAGGCCCGGCTAGACGACAAGAACGTTGGAGATGTTGTGGTCTTGTTAGTGGAGCGGGCCGGCAAGACTCGCGAGATGCTTGTGGAACTACAACCGGGAGTTTGATGGAAAGTGGGTCATGGATCTGCACAGCGAAGCAGCCAAGCGACTTCAGCCTTGCGCCGAACTACGAGCCCTAGCTAGTGCAGTGGGGGGAAGGCTGTTTAGGTTAAATGGATATAAGGGTGTCATTTTTGATTGTGTTTTTAAAAGAAGGTGTTGATTTTTTTGGGTAAGCATTTAGGGCGTCCAAGGGTTGGAGCAGTTGGCACGGATGAGAGAGCTCAATGCTCGCTAGGGATTGGATCTATGTGTTTTTTCTGACTGACTGCTTACGTGTTGGAACGGGCAACATCGGAAAAGGATGAATCTTTATTTTCACCATTTACCGTATTTTTCGAGCCTGGGCGAAAATTAGGATGATACTTTAGCGCCCTTAATCATTCTCCCATGAAAGGCAAAACGATCCAGTCTCGGGTGTAAGTGCTCACAACATACTGATATAAAAGGGATTTTTTATGAATAGGAGAGCGCGCGACGTTTCTCTCTGTTTTTAGGGTTAGGATGAAACTTTATTTGCATCCCACAACTGCCAAAACGCGGTACAAGGTTTTACTCTTGAGCTTGGTTGCCCATCCCGCTCCAAACCAAGCACCCGCAAGGCTTCCAGCCAGAAGCGTGACGATGATGTCCCACCGTTCAAAGACCGCAGAGTAGGGAACGCTGAATGCGCGAAATGGAAGAGCTGTGGCTACCACCACGAGGCTCATGGCCTTGTTGAGAATGACAGCCTCCAACGCACCGAAACCAAACAATCCGATGAGTAGTGGCAGCCTGAACTCTGCGCCACCCAAGCCAATCAGCCCACCTAGGGCACCGATAATAGTGCCGCTACCAAATACTATTGGTTTGTTTTTTTCTCTACTTGAGGTCATTGCTCATTTTTCTTTTCAGCGCCCTGAAACTACAAAGCTAGACTAGGATCTTTCCTGGTCCTTCTGCCAAGCTAGATAAGTGTTCACTGGAGGGCGTCGGCTGAAGTGTTGCCGTAGCCCATCAAACAAAGAGTTCGCCAACGCTTGCTGATGGCGTGCGCTGACTAACCGCTGGCAGTCCTGTGCGTTAGGGATGGTCTGAAGTAGCCATGTATTTCCCCGGCATACCACCTAGCGCAACTTTTAAACTCGCCAAATGATCAAAAAACAATCAATTCGACGAGTATTTCTTACGTTTTCGCCACCCGGACCCCACTC
>NZ_MVOJ01000062.1:0-13394 GCF_002018845.1 Pseudomonas sp. MF6394 | reverse complement strand
CCCCCCAAATCACTGGCGGATTACGGGCACACCGAGCCTAAGCGAGGTGCCGAGTGGTGGGGCAAGAGCCCTTTGGTTACTTTGGGGCTTTTCCAAAGTGACCCGCCGTCAGGGCGGAACCCTAAGTAGCCGTTACCGCAGCAATGGATATGCACACAATCCAACTGTGTTGACTGTCACACCGCCTTCGCGAGCAAGCCCGCTCCCACAGTGTCAAGCAGAGCACTCAGAACGCCAACTTGTACCCCACCGCCATCAACATCACCGCCAGGCACGGCCGCAATACCCCATCGGGAATCTTACCCGTCATATGGCTACCCACGTAGATCCCCGGCAACGACCCCATCAGCAAAAACCCCAGCAAATGCCAGTCCATATTCCCCATGCTGGCATGGCCCAGGCCCGCCACCAAGGTCAGAGGCACCGCATGGGCGATCTCGGTGCCAACCAGGCGCCGCGTGGCCAGGAACGGGTACAGAATAAACAACGCCACCGTGCCCAGAGCGCCAGCGCCGATCGAGGTCAGCGCCACCATGGTGCCGAGGATCGCACCTGTCACGACAGTGAGCACATTCAGATTGCGCGGGCGCAGATGATAGGAATCGCCAGCATGACGTTGGGCAAAAGCCAACAAGCTTTTCTTGAACAGGATCGCCAGGGCCGTCAGCAGCAATACCACGCCAAGGGCCTGCTTGATCACCGCATTCATCGCACTGGGGTCGGTGTGCAAGCTGGCCAGGAACCATAACGTCAGCAACACCGCCGGCACGCTGCCCAGGGTGAGCCAGCCGGTGATGGTCCAGTCGATGTTCTTGTTCTTGCTGTGTACCAGCACACCACCGGACTTGGTGATCGCGGCGTACAGCAGGTCGGTGCCCACCGCAGTGGCTGGGTTGATGCCAAACCACAGCAGGATCGGGGTCATCAGCGAACCGCCGCCCACCCCCGTCATGCCCACGATAAAACCCACGATCAGGCCGGCAACCACGAAACCAATATTACCTACATCCATTCCAGCTACCCGAGGCCTTATAAATTTCTGGCCGCAGGATAGCGATTTTTCTTATAACCACTTATACCGATGCGATCTGAGTTTATGCTTTTTTGGAAATCTTCACTTTTTTCGCAAAGCCCTGCATCCAATGGGCGGGCCTGGGCCGTAGTCATCAACGTAACCCTGCTGTTCTACCCAATGGAGAAACACCATGAACGCTAAAACACTGCTGTGCCTGTCCAGCTTGCTCCTCGCCGCACCGTCGGCGTTTGCCCAGGCGAGCCTGCCGGACAGCATCAAGGTGCCGGATGGCCACAAGGTGGCGATGCAAACCACCGGGGTCGGCGAAATCACCTATGAATGCCGCGACAAGGCCAATGCTGCCGGCCAGACCGAGTGGACCTTCGTCGGCCCCAAAGCCGTGTTGAACGACCGTAATGGCCAGCAGGTCGGCACCTACTTCGGCCCACCTGCCACGTGGCAGGCCAAGGACGGCTCGACCATCACCGGCACGCAATTGGCCGTGGCGCCGTCGAGCCCCGGTAACCTGCCCTATCAACTGGTCAAGGCCAACCCGGCCGAGGGCAAAGGTGCAATGAGTGGCGTGGCGTATATCCAGCGGGTTGCCCTCAAAGGCGGGGTCGCTCCCGCTACGCCATGCACCACCGCGAACAAAGGCGCCAAGGAAGTGGTGAAATACCAGGCGGACTACATCTTCTGGGCCGCCAACTGAGCAAACTCAGCTACGCTGGCCTTGTAGGCGCGAGCAACCTCGCGCCTACAAGGCGTAGACGTCTCCTCAGTGGCAGGAATTCTGGTTTGGCTGAACTCATCTTTGATTATGAAGTGTGCCTGTTAGCCTGCGCCCGCGGCGATCATCGCGCCCTGCACCAGCTCTATGAGCAGGACAGCAGCCGCTTGCTCGGTGTGGCGCTGCGCATTACCCGCAACAAGGCACTGGCCGAGGACATCGTGCATGACGCCTTTATCAAGATCTGGCACGGCGCACGCAGTTTCGACCCCTTGCGAGGTTCCGCACGGGGTTGGGTGTTCAGCGTGACTCGCCACCTGGCCCTGGACGTTGTACGCAGCGCCGCGCGTGACGTGCCACTGGACGATCAGTATGAACCGATGGCAGAGCCTGCCCAGACCGTTGAGTTTGCGGCACGCTCCGGGCAGATCCACCAGTGCCTGGAGCGGCTCGACCCGACACGCCGCACCTGCATCCTGCACGCCTATGTGGACGGTTACTCCCACAGCGAAATTGCGCAAAAACTCAGTACCCCGCTGGGTACCGTCAAAGCCTGGATCAAACGCAGCCTCGCCGCCTTGCGGGAGTGCATGGCATGAACGACAGCCTGGATGAACTGGCCAGTGAATACGTGCTGGGGACACTGCCCGCCGAACAGCGCGCTGAGGTGCAACAACGCCTGGCCCATGATGCGGCACTGCGTGCAGCGGTGGATGCCTGGGAGCAGCGTCTGTTGCCTCTGGTCGCGCTGGCACAACCGGTGCCGCCTTCGGCACAGCTGTGGCGGCGCATTGAACGCCGCATCAAAGCCCCCGAAACGAGCGTGGCGTGGTGGAACCTGCTGGCGTTCTGGCGCGGGCTTTCTGCCGCGGGCCTGATGGCAAGCGTGGTGCTGGCGGCTTTATTACTGACGCGCCCGCCCCTGCCCGCACCCAGCTTCGTGGTGGTGCTGATGGCGCCACAAAGCCAGGCACCTGGCTGGGTGGTGCAGGCCAGTGATAATCAGCAGATTCAGTTGATCCCACTGGGGGTGATGGAGATTCCCGCTGACAAAGCCCTGGAGTTCTGGACCAAGGGCGATGGCTGGCAGGGTCCCGTCTCCCTGGGGCTGGTCAAGCCGGGGCAGACCTTGTCGGTGCCGCTGGACAAGCTGCCGCCGCTGGCGCCGAACCAGTTGTTTGAACTGACGCTGGAAGGGCCCAATGGCTCGCCCACCGGCAAACCCACCGGGCCGATTCACGGGATCGGCCGCGCAGTCAAAGTGCTCTGATCACGAGAGGTTAGGTAGCCACACACGAAACCGCGCCCCGCCCAAGGGAGACGCCAAAGCCGTCAAAGTGCCGCCCTGGGCCTCAAGGGCGCGCCGGCTGATCGCCAGGCCCAGGCCAAAGCCACCGGTTGCGCGGTCGCGGCTACGGTCCAGGCGGTAGAACGGCTCGAAGATGCGCTCGCGCTGGTCCGCCGGTATGCCGATGCCATCGTCGTCCACCCAGATTTCACAGCCTTTGGGGCATACCCGCACGCCCACCTGGATGCGTTTGTCGCAGTAGCGCGTCGCATTGCGCAGCAGGTTCTGCAAGGCCCTGGCAGTCAGGCGCGGGTCGAGGCTGAAGCGCTCCACGGCGCAATCGAGCACCACATCGATGACGATATCGGGGTTCTCCAGCTCATCGTCGACGCTGCCCAACACGCTGTCGATAAACTCATCGAGCGCCACCTCTACCCGCTCGGGCAATTGCGCCGGGTTTTGCAGGCGGCTGTAAGACAGCAATTCCAGCACCAGCTCGTCCAGCTCCCGAATATGCGCCACCAGGCTTTGCAGGCGCTCGCGGCTGGCCGGGGGCAAGTCTTCGGAAAGCGCCAGGGCCAGCCCGAAATCCAGGCGGGTGAGCGGCGTGCGCAGTTCATGGGAGACCGCATTGAGCAAGTCGCGCTGCTGGTTCAAGAGGCGCTCGATATCGTCGGCCATGGTGTCGAACACCGCCGCCAGGCCACCGATGCTGGAGCTGGGTGCGAGCCCCGTACGCGCCTCCAGATGGCCCTTGCCCAATAGCGCGGCGGTACTTTTCAGGCGCTCCAGGTCACGCCAGTGCGGACGCAGCCACACCAGCAGACACGCCAGCAAGGCGGCGCCGACCAGCACGTTCATCGACCAGTACAACAGGTTCATGTCCAGCGGGTCTGGCGGCACGGTCAACTTGACCGCGAACTGCTGGTTGATCGGCGAACTGATTTCTTCCATCCAGCCCCACTCGCCCAGGCGGATCACTGGCTTGCCTTGCTCCAGTAGCTGTTCTTCCTCAGGGGTATAGCGGGCATCCTGGCGCAGCAACAGTTGCACCTTCAGCGGTGCAAAATCGTGGCTCAATTGGTCGGTCACCTGGGACCAGCGCTCCACCGGCGCCCGCTGGTACTGCTTGACCATGAGCTTTTGCAGGCCACGGGACTGTTCGATGTTGTAGTCCATGTAGCGGTGTTCGAACAGCTGGATCACCAGCTTGGGAATCAGGTAAATCGCCGCACTGTAAGTGACGATGGTGATCAGGTAGAGGCGCAGCAGTACGCGAAACATGCTTCAGCATTCCCACTCGGAACGGCTGAACAGGTACCCCTTGCCCCACACCGTCTTGATCTTGCGCGCCTCGCCCGCATGGTCGTCGAACTTGCGCCGCAGCTTGGAGATGGCCACGTCCACCGAACGGTCGGTGCCGTTGAACTCGATACCGCGCAGGCGTTGCAGGATCTGATCGCGGCTGAGCACTTCGCCGGCATGCCGGGCCAGCACCACCAGCAGGTTGTACTCACCGCTGGACAGCTCCACCGCCTGCTCGCGCCAGGTCACGGTGCGCTCGGACAAATCGATGCAGAGGTTGCCCATGACGATCTGGTCGCTGGCCACCTGGGGTTCGGACAGGCTGCTGCGCCGCAGCAATGTGCGCACCCGGGCCAGCAATACGCGCGGTTCGCAGGGTTTGGTCACGTAGTCGTCGGCGCCCATCTCCAGGCCCAGCACCTGGTCGTGGCTGTCATCGCGGGCGGTCAGCATCAGGATCGGCAGGCCCGCCGAATCGGCGCGCAGCAAGCGGCACACCTGCAGGCCGTCGAGGCCCGGCAGCATCAGGTCGAGGATCACCAGGTCCGGTGGGTTCAGGCGTGCGCGTTCACGGACATGGTCGCCACGGCTGAGCACGCTGACGTGGTAGCCATTGCGTTCCAGGTAGCTGGCAATCAGCTCGGAGAGTGCGGCGTCGTCTTCCACCAGGAGGATGTTGGGCATGGTGTTTCCAAATAATGCGGTTTGTTGGTGTGTTGCAGGATTGTGCAAGGATATACGCCCCCGGCGCCCTGCGCGCCGTACCTTACACTTCTTCACAGACCCGCTACACAGCTTCACAGCACCACGGCGCAGGTGCCCCTAGGATGCGCCAGTCAATATTGGGATAAGAGCATGTCGAAGAATCTATTTGCGCCGTTTTGCCTGTTGGCCCTCACACTGGCGCTGAGCGCGTGTGGTCAGTCGGCAGACGAGGCGCCACAAATGCCCCTGGCCAAAGTGCGGATCGAAACCCTGCAGGCCAAACCCCTCTCTATTACCAGCGAACTGAGCGGGCGCATCGCCGCACCGCGTATCGCCGAAGTCCGCGCGCGGGTCGCCGGGGTGGTCATGCAGCGGGTGTTTAACGAAGGCCACGACGTCAAGCAAGGCGACGTGTTGTTCCGTATTGACCCGGCGCCGTTCAAGGCCGACCTGGACAGTGCCCAGGCCAACCTGAGCAAGGCCGAGGCCAATGCGTTCCAGGCGCGCCTGCAAGAACAGCGCTACAGCCAACTGGTGGAAGGCAACGCCATCAGCGGCCAGGAATACGACAACGCCCGCGCCGCCTTGCGCCAAACCAACGCCGAAGTCGCCGCCAACAAAGCCGCCGTCGAGCGTGCCAAGCTGAATTTGGGCTATGCCACCGTAACCGCACCGATTTCCGGGCGCATCGGCCGCGCCCTGGTGACCGAAGGCGCGCTGGTCGGCCAGAACGAAGCCACGCCGCTGGCGCTTATTCAGCAACTGGACCCGATCCACGCCGACCTGACTCAATCTACCCGTGAGCTGAACGACCTACGCCGTGCGTTTCGTGCCGGCAGCCTGAAGCAGGTCGGCCAGGACCAGGCCAAGGCCACCTTGATCCAGGACGACGGCAGCCAGTACCCATTGCCGGGAAAATTGCTGTTTGCCGACATCAGCGTCGACCCGGGCACCGGGCAGATCATCCTGCGCAGCGAGTTCCCCAACCCGGACCTCGACCTGCTGCCGGGCAGCTTTGTGCGGGTGCGTGTCGAACAGGCCGTCGACAAGCAAGGCCTCAGCGTGCCGCAACGCGCCATTACCCGTGACAGCGCCGGTATCCCGATGGTGTTGCTGCTGGATGCCGAGCAGACCGTCAGCCAGCAACCGGTGGAACTGGGCGCGGTGGTCGACAATCGCTGGATCGTCACCAGTGGCCTCAAGCCCGGCGACCGCATCATCGTCGAGGGCCTGCAACATGCGCGCCCCGGTGAAAAAGTTGAAGTGGACGACAGCCCGCTCGTAAAGGAATAACCCGTCATGCCGCAGTTCTTTATTGACCGCCCGATCTTCGCCTGGGTGGTGGCTTTGTTCATCTTGCTGGCCGGTGCGCTGGCCATCCCGCAGTTGCCGGTGGCCCAGTACCCCAACGTCGCGCCGCCCAAGGTGGAAATCTACGCGGTGTACCCTGGCGCCTCGGCCCAGACCCTGGATGAGAGCGTGGTCAGCCTGATCGAGCAAGAGCTCAACGGCGCCGATCACCTGCTGTATTTCGAATCCCAGAGCAGCCTGGGTTCGGCGACCATTACCGCCACGTTCCAACCGGGCACCAACCCGGAAATGGCCCAGGTGGATGTGCAAAACCGCCTCAAGGCCGTGGAATCGCGCCTGCCCCAGGCCGTGACTCAGCAAGGCTTGCAGGTGGAAAAAGTCTCCGCCGGCTTCCTGCTGCTGGTCACATTGACCTCCAACGACGGCAAGCTCGACGACGTCGCGCTCAGTGATTACCTGGCGCGCAACGTGATGAACGAGCTCAAGCGCCTGGACGGGGTCGGCAAGGCCCAGTTGTACGGGGCCGAACGCGCCATGCGTATCTGGATCGACCCGCAGAAGCTGATCGGTTTCAACCTCACGCCGGCCGACGTCAACGCCGCGATCAGCGCCCAGAACGCCCAGGTCTCAGCGGGCAGCATCGGTGACCTGCCGGGTACCCACACCCAGGAAATCACCGCAGCGGTGCTGGTCAAGGGGCAACTGTCCACCCCGGCGGAGTTTGCCGACATCGTGCTCAAGGCCAACCCCGACGGCTCCACCGTGCGCATCGGCGATGTGGCGCGGGTGGAAGTCGGCAGCCAGGAGTACCAGTTCTCCACCCGCCTGAACGGCAAGCCGTCCACCGCCGTCAGCGTGCAACTGTCGCCCGGCGCTAATGCCTTGAGCACCGCAACGCTGGTGCGGGCGAAAATGGACGAGTTGTCGCGCTACTTCCCCGCCAATGTGGAATACAAGATTCCCTACGACACCTCGCCCTTCGTCAAGGTCTCGATCACCAAGGTGGTCTACACCTTGCTGGAGGCGATGGCGCTGGTGTTCGCGGTGATGTTCCTGTTCCTGCAGAACGTGCGCTACACCCTGATCCCCACGCTGGTAGTTCCGATTGCGCTGATGGGCACCTTCGCCACCATGTTGCTGCTGGGTTTCTCGATCAACGTATTGACGATGTTCGGCATGGTATTGGCCATCGGTATCCTGGTGGACGATGCCATCGTGGTGGTGGAAAACGTCGAGCGGATCATGGCCACCGAGGGCCTGTCGCCCAAGGACGCGACGAAGAAAGCCATGGGCCAGATCACCGGGGCCATCATCGGTATCACCCTGGTGCTGGTGGCGGTGTTCCTGCCGATGGCCTTCATGCCGGGTTCGGTGGGCGTGATCTACCAGCAGTTCTCGCTGTCGATGGCCACCTCGATCCTGTTCTCGGCGTTCCTGGCCCTGACCTTGACCCCGGCCCTGTGCGCCACCTTGCTCAAGCCGATTGCCAAGGGCGAGCACCATGCCAAGGGTGGTTTCTTTGGCTGGTTCAACCAGCGCTTTGACCAACTCACCAATCGTTATGAAGGTTGGGTGGCCTATGCCCTCAAGCGCAGCGGCCGTTACTTGCTGATCTACCTGGTATTAATAGTGGGCATGGGGGTGTTATTCAGCCGCCTGCCCTCCTCGTTCCTGCCGGTGGAAGACCAGGGTTACACCATCACGGATATCCAGTTGCCGCCGGGCGCCAGCAAAAACCGTACGGTGCAGGTGGCCGAACAGATCGAGGCGCATAACGCAGGCGAGCCTGGGGTGGGTGATACCACCATGATCATGGGTTTCAGCTTTTCCGGTTCCGGGCAAAACGCGGCGCTGGCGTTTACCACGCTCAAGGATTGGTCGGAACGTGGCAGTGATGACTCGGCTGCCTCGATTGCCGATCGCGCCAACATGGCCTTCAGCGAACTCAAGGACGCGATTGCCTACGCCGTTCTGCCGCCACCGGTAGACGGCCTGGGCACGTCCAGCGGTTTCGAGTTCCGCTTGCAGGACCGCGGTGGCGTCGGCCATGCCGGGTTGATGGCCGCCCGTACCGAATTGCTGGACGCTGCGGCGAAAAGCCCGATCCTGGCCAACGTGCGCGAAAGCGCCCTGGCCGAAGCACCGCAAGTGCAGCTGGAAGTGGACCGCAAGCAGGCTAATGCCCTGGGTGTGTCGTTTGCCGACGTAGGCAACGTGCTGTCCTCGGCGATCGGCTCGGCGTACATCAACGACTTCCCCAACCAGGGCCGTATGCAGCGCGTGGTGGTGCAGGCCGAAGGCGACCAGCGCAGCCAGGTGGCCGACCTGATGAAGATCCACGTGCGCAACAACGCCGGGAAGATGGTGCCGCTGTCAGCCTTCGTCCAAGCCAAGTGGACCCAGGGCCCGACGCAGTTGACCCGTTACAACGGCTACCCGGCCATCGCCATCAGCGGTGAAGCGGCGCCGGGGCACAGCACGGGCGAGGCCATGAACGAAATCCAGCGTTTGGTCAGCCAACTGCCTGCCGGGCTGGGCCAGGAATGGACGGGGTTGTCATTGCAGGAACGCTTGTCCGGCTCCCAGGCACCGCTGCTGTTGGGCCTGTCGTTGCTGATCGTGTTCCTGTGCCTGGCCGCGCTGTATGAAAGCTGGTCGATCCCTACCTCAGTGTTGCTGGTGGTGCCGCTGGGCGTGCTCGGTGCGGTGTTGGCCGTGAGCTTGCGCGGGATGCCCAACGACGTGTTCTTCAAGGTCGGCTTGATCACCATCATCGGCCTGTCGGCGAAGAACGCGATCCTGATCATCGAGTTCGCCAAGGACCTGTATGACCAGGGCGAAGACTTGATCGACGCCACCTTGAAGGCGGCGCGGTTGCGATTGCGGCCGATCATCATGACGTCCCTGGCGTTCATCCTCGGCGTGGTGCCCTTGGCAATTGCCACCGGGGCCAGCTCGGCCAGCCAACAGGCGATTGGTACCGGTGTGATTGGCGGGATGATCACGGCGACATTGGCGGTGGTGTTTGTGCCGGTGTTTTTTGTGGTGGTGATGAAGCTGGTGCGCAAGCGCCATAAACCAAACTGATCAACGCCGTAGCCAATGTAGTGGCTTGCAAGTTATAGCCGTGGACGGTAACCACGATGCGAAGCGAGCCGCTCTTGATCTTGATCTGCTCTTGATCTTAGGCGCCCCGTTAAACCACGCTGGCCGAACGCAGGCTTGAATTCGTGGGTAACCCGGCAGGACGCCGGGTTAGCCGCCCCGCGCCATGGATGGCGCGTGGCGGCGGCCCACGGATTCAAGCCTGCGTTCGGGCATACCGAGCCTAAGCGAGGTGCCGAGTGGTGGGGCAAGAGCGTTTTGCTTACTTTTGCGCTTTTCAAAAGTGAGCCGCTGTCAGAGCGGAACCCTAGGTGGCCGTTACCTAAATAACGGATATGTACCCGGTCCAACTGTGTTGACTGCCAGGCCGCCTTCGCGAGCAAGCCCGCTCCCACAGTTGGATTGTGGGGTGTCAGATAGATAGGCGTCAGCCGGAAGGCCGTCATCGCAGGCAAGCCAGCTCCCACAGGGTTATTGATTGCATTCATGATCAGGTACACCCGAATAAGCTATGGTGCTCACACATAGTTATCTGTGAGCCACCATGCCCTTCCTCGCCCGCACCCACCCTCGCCTCTCATCTGCCGCCGTACTGGGCCTGGCCGTCGGCCTCCTGGTGCCGGCCGACACCCTCGCCAGCAAAATCCTCATCGGTTGGAACGCCGGGGTCTGGACCTACCTTGTTCTAATGCTGTGGCTGACCATTCGCGCCAAGGCCGAGGACGTCAAGCGCATTGCCGAAGTCGAAGATGAAAACGCCGGCCTGGTACTGTTCATGGTGTGCATCGCCGCCATCGCCAGCCTGGCCACCATCACCTTCGAACTGGTGGGCAGCAAGGACCTGGCCCCTTCCGAACGCTTGCTGCACTACGGTTTTACCGGGCTGACGGTGATCGGCTCCTGGCTGCTGATCGGGGTGATTTTCAGCGTGCATTACGCCCGGCTCTATTACACCTGGCCAGGCAAGGAGCCCGCCCTGCGCTTTGCCGAGGGCTTACTCACCCCGAACTACTGGGATTTCCTGTATTTCTCCTTCACCATCGGCGTAGCAGTACAAACCTCGGATGTGGGCGTCGCCACCCGTGGCCTGCGCAAGGTGGTGCTGGGGCAGTCGTTGATCGGTTTCTTATTCAACACCGCCATTCTCGGCTTTTCGATCAACATCGCCGCCGGGTTGTTTGGCTAGACTGCACAAACCTTCTAGACGCCCCTCCCGGCGTCGGCCGCTAATAGCCCTTCACTTTCCGCCTCGGTGTTGTATGCCTGCGCACAATTGGATCGACCTGTCCCAGGACGCCGACACCGGCATCGAGACCCTGCGCGCGCATTTTGAAGGCCATGCGTATGACCCCCATTGGCACGACAGCTACCTGGTGGGCGTGACCGAACAAGGCGTGCAGCAATTCAACTGCCGGCGCATGCGCCATGACAGCGTGCCGGGGCAGGTGTTCCTGCTCGAGCCAGGGGAGCTCCACGACGGCAATGCCCCGACGGTCGACGGTTTCACTTACCGTATGCTCTACCTCGACCCTCAGTGGCTGGAGCGGGAAATCTGCAGTGTCTTCGAAGAAGCACCCGCCCATCATCAACTGAGTTTCGCCAGCACCCTGGCCAGCGATCCGCGCCTGGCCCTGGCCACCAGCCATGCGTTTCAGAGCTTGCATCACGGCGAGCTGCGGATCGTGCGGCAAAGCGCGCTGGATCACTTGTTGGAACGCCTCACCGGCCAGCTTTACTGGCGCATGCGCTACCGCGATGACCCGCGCTTGCCACAGGTGGCGCACAAGGCCCGGGAATACCTGCATGCCCATCTGCATCAGGACGTCGGCATGGATGAACTCGCGCAGGCTTGCGGCGTCGATCGCTTTCGCCTGAGCCGCGCCTTCAAGAGCGCCTTCGGCCTGCCACCCCACGCTTATCTGGTGCAACTGCGCCTGGCACGGGCCCGGTATTTATTGGCCAAGGGCGACCAACCGGCAGACGTGGCGATGGCCCTAGGTTTCGCTGACCAAAGTCATTTGGGCCGCTGGTTCATGCGTGCTTATGGGCTGACACCGGCCGCGTACCGCAAGTGCTGCACAAATCTTCAAGACCGGTAACGCGCGGGCTTGTGAAGATGGACGCTCTAAATGAGTCCGCCGGAGTCACCCGTCATGCTGTCCACATTCATACCTTTCATGCTGTTCGCCTTTGTCGCCTCCATCACCCCCGGCCCGACCAATATCCTGGTACTGAGCAACAGTGCACGGTACGGCTTGAGGGCGGCGGTCCCGATTATCTTCGGCGCCTGCGCGGGGGCGGCCGGGATCGTACTGCTGGTGGGTTGCGGTGTCGGCCAGTCGCTGGTGCATCTACCTAAGGTGCAAACCGCCATGCAATGGGCGGGCGTGGCCTGGTTGAGTTACCTGGCCTGGCAGATTTTCATTGCGCCGCCTCAGGCCGTTGAAGTGGACTCGACACAAAAACCCCTGGGGTTGATCGGCGCGGCCAGCCTGCAGTTGGTCAACCCCAAGACCTGGATGATGACCCTGGCGGTGGTCAGTGTGTTTGCCGGTGACGGGCCACAGCGGCAAAGCCAGGTGCTGTACTTATCGCTGGGATTTTTTCTGATCGCCATTCCCTGCCTGGCAACCTGGGCGCTGCTGGGGGTTGGATCTGCGCGGGTATTTCGTTCGCCCAAGGCAATGCAGCGCTTGAACCGGGGCATGGCGCTGTTGCTGCTGGCGGCGACTTGGCTGGGTGTGATGGTGTGAGTACGACCGGTCATCTACCTTTGTCCTACAAATTCTTGACGGCTTTCTTACTTTAGTGGTTTCCTGAAACCGGTTTCAGTGATTCCAATAAAAAGAAGGTCGATGACCATGAACACTTTTTCTGCCGCCCAGCGCAGCCGCGTGACCATGCTCGACGTCGCCGAGCGCGCGGGCGTATCCAAGGCCAGCGTGTCGCGCTTTATCGGCGATGACCGCGCCCTGCTCTCCGATGCCATCGCCCTGCGCATCGAACAGGCCATCGACGAACTCGGTTATCGCCCCAACCAGATGGCCCGTGGCCTCAAGCGTGGGCGCACGCGCCTGATCGGCATGTTGGTGGCGGATATCCGCAACCCCTACTCCATTGCGGTGATGCACGGCGTCGAAACCGCGTGTCGCCAGCACGGCTACAGCCTGGTGGTGTGCAACACCGACCGCGATGATGAGCAGGAGCGCCAACACCTGGCGGCGCTGCGCTCGTACAACATCGAAGGCTTGATCGTGAACACCCTGGGCCATCACCTCGACCAACTGCTGGAACTGCAACGGGAAATGCCCCTGGTGCTGGTGGACCGCAAGGTCGAGCCCTTGCACAGCGACCTGGTGGGCCTGGATAACCCGGCGGCAGTGCGTATGGCGATGGACCATCTGGAGAAGCAGGGTTACCGCGAGGTGCTGCTGGTGAGCGAGACCACCGACGGCACCAGTTCACGCTTGGAACGCCTGGCGAGTTTCAACATCGAGATTGCCCAGCGCCCGGCGTTGACAGGTGCCGTGGTTGAACTGGATGGCGAATTGGAAAACCGTCTGCAAGCCTTTCTCGCCAAACCCGGCCCCAAGGCACTGTTTTGCGCCAATGGCGTGGCGGCGCTGGCCTGCACCCGTGCGCTCAAGGCGCTGGGCTGCGACCTGTTCGCAGACGTGGGCTTGATCGCCCTGGATGACCTGGACTGGTACCCGCTGGTAGGTAGCGGCATCACCGCCCTCGCCCAACCGACGCAAGCGATTGGCGCCAGCGCCTTCGACTGCTTGCTCAAGCGCCTGCGCGGCGATACCGCCCCCACCCGCACCCTGGATTTTTTACCCGAGCTGATTATCCGCGGCTCGACTCAATCCCCTGTGGGAGCGGGCTTGCTCGCGAATGCGGTGTGTCAGCCGCTTCCAAGCTGACTGACACACCGC
>NZ_MVOJ01000061.1:0-13538 GCF_002018845.1 Pseudomonas sp. MF6394 | reverse complement strand
CTTCACCCGGCTTGCATCCCCGAACGCAGGTGCCCATGCAACACCGGTCAAGAACGACCCAAACAATAGAACAATAACTACGGCCAAATCAGATCTAATCATTTTTTACTAATCCGTTCCTTCGGCCTCTTGCCGGTCACCCGTAATACCCCATATCAACGAATCACGCCAGCGGGCCGATGATCCCCTCGTACTCAGCAATCTCGCTGTGAATGACTGGGACTTTTACTCCAAGAGCGTGCTGCTCTCTGATCCATTGCTGCATTGCGGTGGTGCGAAGCCACTGGCCACGATCAAGCGTCCGCATCACCGTACCGGTTACCTGAAAGACGCCACAGTCAGCGCAATCGAACTGCGCATGATCAATGCCGCGAGCTGTTTCTGAGTCCGGTTTCTGACAAACCAAGCATTCCATACAACCTCCTTTTCAATTATTCGCAAACTATACCCGCGAGGCCCAGCTATGTCCGCACAACAGAAGAAACACCCCTTCGATTTCAAAACCCAATACGGACTCGGCTTCAACCCTCAGGACGATGAGATCGTTGTCGACTTCTTCTGTGGCGGTGGCGGCGCCGGTACCGGGCTTGAGATGGGCCTGGGCCGCACGGTGAACGTTGCTAAGAACCACAGCCCGCAGGCCATCAGCATGCACACCGTGAACCACCCAGGCGCCAAGCATTTCACAACCGACGTGTTTGAGGGTGATCCGGACGCGGAATGCGGCGGCAAGGCCGTGGGCTGGTTCCATATGTCGCCGGACTGCACGCACCACAGCCAGGCGGCCGGCGGCCAGCCGCGCAAGCGAGAGATCCGCAATCTGTCGTGGATCGGCCTCAAGTGGGCAGGCATGAAGCGGCCCCGGGTGATCAGCCTGGAGAACGTGAAACAGATCCTGCAGTGGGGTCGCCTGATCGCCAAGCGCGACAAGGCAACCGGCCGCGTGGTGAAGCTCGGCGGCGACATTGCCGCAGTTGGTGAGGTTGTACCGGTGGGCCAGCAGTTCCTGATTCCCGACCCAAAACAGCGCGGCCGGACCTGGCGCCGATTCGTGGCCCTGCTGGAGGGGATGGGCTATGTCGTTGAGTGGAAGGTGATCAGGGCCTGCGACTTTGGCGCGCCGACCAGCCGGGAACGACTGTTCATGATCGCCCGGTGCGACGGCCAGCCAATCGTATGGCCGGAGGCGACCCACGCCAAGAGCCCGGCCAAAGGTCAGCAGAAGTGGAAAACAGCCGCTGACTGCATCGACTTCAGCGACCTGGGCAAAAGCATATTCGGCCGCAAGAAAGACCTGGCCCCGGCCACCCTGCGCCGTGTTGCCAAGGGCATGAAAAAGTTCATCATCGACAGCGCGGCGCCGTTCATTGTGCCGATTGCCAACTGGTCGGGCGAGACGGTGCAGTCTGCCGACGAGCCGCTGCGCACTGTTACCTCCTACCCAAAGGGCGGCGCATTCTCGGTGGTGAGCCCTGTGATTGCCCCGGCGACGCACCAGGGTAGCGACCGAATCAATGACCCGCTCGACCCTCTGCCCACGGTGACGTGCGCGAATCGCGGTGAGCTGACGCTGATCAGCCCGTTGATGGTTGGGGCCGGTGGTCCGGAGTATTCAGGCAAGCCGGTGGGCATGGACCAGCCGGTGGGTACGCTGATGACCCAAAACCACCGCGCGCTGGCTTCGGCCTGCATCGTCCAGGCCGGGCACGGCGAAGGTTCTGGCGCAAACAAACGCCGCTCCCACGGGGTCAATGACATCTGCGGCCCGGTGGGCACCGTCACTGCAAGCGGCGGCGGGCAGTCCGTCAGCACGGCGGTGATGATCCAGGCTAACGGTGGATTCAACACCACGCACGCCAAGGGCATGCACGAACCCATGACCACGGTGACCAACACCGGCAGTCAGCAGCAACTGGCGGTGGCGAACCTGGTGCACTTGCGTGGCAACTGCGATGCGCGGGACGTAAACGACCCGCTGCACACCGTGAGCGCCGGCGGCCAGCACCACGGGTTGGTCAGCGCATTCATGGAGCGGGCATTCGGCGGTAGCGTGGGCCAGCGCCTGGATGATCCGGCGCCGACCATCACCGCCGGTAGCGGCGGCAAGAGTTCACTGGTGTCGCTCACCCTCTCGCCAGAGCATGAAGCAGGCGCCCTTCGCGTTGCCGCCTTCCTGATCAGCTACTACGGAACAGAGAACATCAGCGCTTGCGACTCGCCGGCGCCGACGATCACCACCAAGGACCGCCTGGCAATGGTCACTGTTATGGTGAGGGGCACGCCTTACGTGATCGTCGACATCTGCCTGCGAATGCTGAAGCCAACTGAGCTGTACAAGGCACAGGGCTTCCCGACCGATTACATCATCAGCCACGGCGCCGACGGCAAGCCGTTCACCAAGACCCAACAGGTACACATGTGCGGCAACAGCGTCAGCCCACCGCCTATGTGCGCAATTGCGATGGCAAATGATCCTTGGTTAGCTCGTAGCCAACTGACGGTAGCTGCTTGAATTCGTATCAGTTTTGCCGGGCGTAGCCCGGCATAAACAGAGCACAAAGCATCAACTTAGATGATTTATTCAGTGATTAGACCTTCTCGTTCTAGAACGAGCCTAATTTCCTCAAACTTCGCGGCGATATTTCCTGCAGGAAATCGTATTTGACCTAAACCTTGAATATTTGAAAATTCTTGACAACCTTCCTCCAATAGAATTATCGCTTTTGTAAAACCTAATCTACCTTGAAACAGCCCAACTTCGTGTATAACGTTTGTCCGGGCTTCCATAGAACCGTCCACTTGCTCATCTTCCGCAGTCATAACGACAAAAGCGACAGCAGCGGATTCAAGCATTTGGGTCAGTCTTTGAATATTCGTAATACCTGCTACAGGCACACGATTAAACTCATCATAAGGAAGACCTAATCTATCCTTTACAAAATCTTTTAAATCACGCCAAGCTGGCGACCGGCCATGACCTATGAAAACATTAGTGCCCACTAAAGAATTCTGTTTCATTTTTTTAACTTGCCGTTGGGAGTAGGAGAACGCTTTTTGCATTACAATTAACAAGTTACCGCACGCAGAACTGGGAGACTTAAGGTTCATGCACTCAGCCATAACCTTCAAATGTGGCGGAGTCATAATACCTTGGCTTATTGCCAAAGAGTCACGCGAAGAAAATTGTTTGGGCCTTACGAAGGAAATGAAATTAACTTCATCCAGCATTTTAATTTTACCAAGCTCCTCAAGAAGTGTCTTATAGAAAACTTCTCCAGTGGCCTCAGACTCAACCGTCAGCAATATCTCTAAGTCTTTTTTAGTGCGGTTAAATAACTTTACACCCTCAGAATAATAATCTTCCCAAACAGACAAATCCGGGTTACCCGCCATTCTGTGGATTTCGTTGTAAACATCATCAAAAGAATATTCCCCCCATCTTCCACTTGTACCATTACCCAGCATGTTTTCGGTGCCCCATTCAGAGCTGAAATGAGCTCCAGGTGGCGGAACCTCCAAATTATCGTAATAAATTCTCGAATGATGGCCTATCCAAGATCCAGACCAAGATTTTCCGACCTTGATCTGCGCCTCTTGCAAAGCATTGATTGGACTTTCGTCCAATTCTTCGCCTTGGGAAATGTAGTCTTCGATTTTTGTAATTAAAGCGCCGATCTCAACGTGTACCTGATCCATGCTCAGTATCCATTCTAGGTGAGAGCAGAAAATATAGCGTGAATTAGGCCATTAGCCACTAGTCAAAACCCCTCCTTCAAAGTCAGCCGCTATAGCGGCAAGGATACCTATGCGCCTGAAGAAAGCTGAGCGCGAGCAAGTGCGCTTGAAGTACG
The DNA here is from genome assembly GCF_002018845.1 of Pseudomonas sp. MF6394. Lineage (NCBI taxonomy): Bacteria > Pseudomonadati > Pseudomonadota > Gammaproteobacteria > Pseudomonadales > Pseudomonadaceae > Pseudomonas > Pseudomonas sp. MF6394. The sequence continues at coordinate 9,687 of NZ_MVOJ01000061.1, read as the reverse complement.
GCGGGCATTGCGCCTACTGCGGGGTGCTGCTGGGTGACCGTTGGCATGCCGATCACCTCGCCCCGGTTGTCCGTGAGTTGCTGTCCAAGCAGACCTCCGCTGGCACCTGGAAGCTGGTGTCAGGCAAGCCACTCCGACCCGAGCATGACGTGCTGGAGAACATGATGCCGGCCTGCGCGCCCTGCAACATCAGCAAGGGCGGCCAGACGCTGGAAGGCTGGCGCAGCTGGATCGCAAGACACATCGAGTCGCTGAACAACTACACACCCATCTACCGTTTAGCCAAGGCGTATGGACTGATCGCCGAGACTGGCGCGCCGGTGGAGTTCTACTTCGAAAAGGTGACCCCGTGAGCGAAATCAAAGAACGCCCCATTCTGTTCTCGGCGCCGATGGTGCGCGCCATCTTGGAAGGCCGGAAGACAGTCACGCGCCGGGCAGTGAAAGGCTTCCAAATCCCTACCGAGGACACCGCCATACCGATTGGTGATCGTCAGCGCTGGAGCGCTATAGGCCAGCGAGACCCACGCTATGGCTTCTGCGTATTCGGATCTACCGAAGCAGAGTGCGCCAAGGAGCTGGAAGAGTATGCACCTTGCCCATATGGCCGACACGGCGACCGGCTGTGGGTGCGGGAAGCTTGGCAAGCTGACGCTCAGGTGGATTCTATCGCTCCGCGAGAGCTGAGCAATGGCGAACCTATCCGTTACCCGGCAGATTGGGGCTTCCGGCAAACCGGTTGCGCGATGATCAAGCCAGGGAAAATTCGGCCTTCAATTCATATGCCTCGCTGGGTCAGCCGCATCCTGCTGGAGATTACCGACGTGCGCGTCGAGCGGTTGCAGGACGGCGAAGGTGAGACGGCCTACGAAAGCCGCTACATCGCCGAGGGCATTAACCGAATCCATCAGGGCGACGGCGATTATGCTTTCCACCCTTTCAAGTCCGAGCCAGGCCCAGGCAACTGGACTGACCCTTTCGACGCCTGGCGAGAACTGTGGGTGGGGATCAACGGCGCCGAGTCGTGGAACTCCAACCCGTGGGTCTGGGTGGTCGACTTCAAGCGGGTGACGCCATGAGCCTCCGCCAACGAATCATCACCTACATGAGCGGCGTACAAGGCGCTGGCGGTTGGTTCTGCACCTGGTGGTTTCGGTTTCACATTGAGCCGTTCACCACCAAGCAGATCCGACGGGAGCTGGAGCTGATGAAGCGCGATGGCCTCGTTGAGTCGGACCACAGCCAGAGCAACAACACCAAATGGAAACTGGTCGAGGTGACGCCATGATCGCCACCCTCTGGTTCGCCTACATCTTCATCTACCGAGGGCCCAGGCCGTGAGTAATTTCCACTGTAAATAGTCGGGAAACCGACACTTCAACGCGCCGACCATCAAGGCTCACCAAACAAGGAGAGCCACATGAGAGCGTTCGCACAAGCAATTATCACAATTGCACCAGTGACCAACCGCAAATCCAGGAATCGTTTCCTCCGTGAATGCGACAGATGGTCCAACCGCCTATACAGGCGGGATTTGATCAGCCTTCAACAACGCCAGGATCTGCGGCGGCAAATCGCAGCAGCGTGCTTGGTGGCGTTGATGTAACCCCTACATGCCTGCCGGTGAGCGGAGTCAGGGCAACTGAGTGTCGATCCATCGTTCAGCTGCCGCCATCGCGTCATCAAGCGCTGCCGGGTAGTCAGGCCAAGGGCCTTCCAACTTTGCTGCAACCTCACCCAAGCCATCGATGGGTGCTGGTTCAATGATCTTTGCAGCAACAGGGCTCTGGTCGTTCGGGCGACGCCAGTCGAACTTGAGAAAAATCACATGGCCCCGGTAAGCGTGCTATCGGAGCATCGAAGTTGTGTGACACGTCCATGCCTCATCACGAACTAAGTTGAACCCTTTTGTACACCGCTTCGGTCCTGTTTGAAAGATAGGCAGAAAGCTATCACTCCAATCCCCTATACGCCGCCCAGCGCGGCTAGGATACACCCCATGTTCGCTATGAAACTCACCCTGATACTGCTGGGCGCTTTTCTGTACCTGGTAGGAACCCTCGGCTGGTTCTTCTGGGCTGGCCCTGACCTTGTTGGCACAGGCACCAACGAGGCACTGCTCTACGCCTTCGCCGGCACATGCGCCTGGCTGCTGATCAGCTTCGGCCTGGCAATCCAAATCATCAAGACAGCGCGGCCTGCGGGCTCACTCGACAAACCAGAGGCATAGAGGTGCACACCATGGAAATGCAAAGCGAAACCCTTGCCGAAGAAGAGATCGCGGCAATCACTGGCTATATGATCCCGTCGCGCCAGATCGCCTGGCTCAACCTGAACGGCTGGAAGTACGTTCTGACCCGGGCTCGCAGGCCGGTTGTTGGCCGGGTGTACGCCCGGATGAAGCTGGCAGGCGTAAAACCCTCAGCAGAAAACGTTGCGGCCGAAGCCTGGTCGTTGGACTTGTCACGAGTAGGATAAAAAGATGCGAGCGAAAAAGGCGGCAAACAGGGACCTGCCGCCACGAATGATTCGGCGCGTACGCACGCTGAAGGGTGGCAAAGAGTGGGTTGGCTATTACTACGACGGGAGGAATGAAGACGGGAAGCGGGTGGAAATCCCGCTCGGGGGTGATTTGGATATCGCCAAGGCGGAATGGGCAAAGCTTGATTGCAAGCCGGTACCGAAGAAGAACGCCCTGCTGACCCAGGTCTTTGATCGTTACGAGCGGGAGATCATCCCAGGCAAGAAGCCCAAGACGCAGAGTGACAACCTGCTGAGCCTTAAACAGCTTCGCAAGGCTTTCAACGACGCTCCTATTGATGCGGTTTCGCCACAGATCATCGCGCAGTACCGAGACAGCCGGACTGCCAAGGTTCGAGCCAATAGGGAGATATCCCTGCTATCCCACATCTACAACATTGCGCGGGAGTGGGGACTCACCGAAAACAACCCCGCCGCCGGCGTGCGCAAGAACAAAGAGGTGCCGCGTGACTTCTACGCCACCGAGGAAATTTGGGGCGCAGTGTATGCGGTAGCAGCCTCGGAACTGCGTGACGCGATGGACCTGGCCTACCTGACTGCCCAGCGCCCGGCGGATACGCTGTCGATGCGTGAGGCGGACGCCGTGAACGAATTCCTGCAGGTATCCCAGGGCAAGACATCGAAGAAGCTACGCATTCGCCTGACCGCTGCCGGCGCACTAAATGACCTAGGCGCCTTGGTTGCAAGGCTGATAGAGCAAAGGCGCTCCCGCGGCGTGCGAAACCCTTACCTGATAGTCACCGAAGACGGCAGGCAGGTGACTAAGCACATGCTCCGCCTACGCTTCGACGATGCTCGCGACAAAGCAATTGCCATCGCCAGAGAGGCAGGCGACGGTGTTCTTGCATCCAGTATTCGACAGTTTCAGTTCCGTGACATCCGCCCGAAAGCTGCCAGTGAGATTCTGGACCTAGGCGATGCCAGCCGCCTGCTGGGGCATACGGACAAGCGGATAACCGAGACGGTTTACCGTCGTGTTGGGGAGATTGTGAAGCCGACGCGCTGACCGCGATCAGCGCTAGGTTGCGGAAACTGCCGGAAATGATGCGGAAACGATCAGTCTGGAGAGATTTTTCTGAGACAAACCCCAGAAACGCAAAAGCCCCGCTTTCGCGAGGCTTTCGTGTAAATCTTGGCGGGAAACCAGGGATTCGAACCCTGGAGACGCTATTAACGTCCGCCGGTTTTCAAGACCGGTGCATTCAACCACTCTGCCAATTTCCCTTGTGCATCACAGGATTATAGTCGCTCATCCCGTGTCAGCGGGCGCCATAATACCCGAATGAAACACACTGTCAAACTCTCTGCATCGCTTGTTACAGGGCGTCTGTTATGATCTTTGCGACTGAACGTTTCAAAACTGAAGGAGTGTCGCCATGCGCGAACAGAATTACGCAGTGAATGGCAACGCGCAGGCTGAGCAGCTTGAAGTCAGCCGCGTGTTGCGCAACACCTACGGCTTGCTCGCCCTTACCCTCGCATTCAGCGGCGTGATGGCTTACGTGGCCCAGCAGATGCGCGTCGGTTACCCGAATATCTTTGTCGTGTTGATCGGCTTCTACGGTCTGTTCTTCCTGACCAACAAGCTGCGTGACTCGGCCTGGGGCCTGGTGTCGGCGTTTGCCTTGACCGGTTTCATGGGCTTTATCCTCGGCCCGATCCTCAACCGTTACCTGGGCATGGCCGGCGGTGCGGAAGTGGTCAGTTCGGCGTTTGCCATGACCGCACTGGTGTTTGGTGGTCTGTCGGCCTACGTGCTGATCAGCCGTAAGGACATGAGCTTCCTGGGTGGCTTCATCACCGCAGGTTTCTTCGTGCTGCTGGCGGCGGTGGTGGCCAGCATGTTCTTCCAGATCAGCGGCCTGCAACTGGCGATCAGCGCGGGTTTTGTGCTGTTTTCCTCGGTGTGCATCCTGTTCCAGACCAGCGCCATCATCCATGGCGGTGAGCGTAACTACATCATGGCGACCATCAGCCTGTATGTGTCGATCTACAACCTGTTCATCAGCCTGTTGCAGATCTTCGGCATCATGAGCCGCGATGACTGATCAGCCAGCGCCATAAAAAATGCCCCGTATCGCAAGATACGGGGCATTTTCATTTTCAGGCCCGATAAAGCTCAGTACTGATTGGGTTCCATTTCCAGCTCGACCTTGAAGCGCGTGAAGATATCTTGCTGGATGCGTAGCGCCAGCTGGGCAATCTCCTGCCCGGTGGCGGTGCCGTAGTTGACCAGCACCAGCGCTTGCAGCTTGTGCACGCCCGCATCGCCCTCCCGGAAGCCCTTCCAACCGGCCTTGTCGATCAGCCAGCCGGCGGCGAGTTTCATTTGGCCGTCGGCCTGAGGATAGGCCACCATGTCTGGATACTGGCTTTGCAGCTCCACAGCCAGGGCTTGGGGCACCAGCGGATTCTTGAAGAAGCTGCCCGCATTGCCCAGCTCTGCCGGGTCTGGCAGTTTCTCGCGGCGAATGCTGCAGATCGCGCGGCTCACATCGCTTGGCGTGGCGTGGGTGACGCCCTGCGCGGTCAGGCGCTGTTGCACCGGGCCGTAGTCGAGTTTCAGGTGAGTGGCGCGGCTGAGGGCAAAGCGTACCCGCAGGATCAGCCAACGCCCGACTTCGTGCTTGAACAGGCTGTCACGGTAAGCAAAGTTGCATTCGTCGAGGCTGAAGTCCCGCAGTTCACCCGTCTGGCGATCCAGCGCGGTTAGGCCGGCGAAGACATCCTTGATCTCTACGCCATAGGCACCGATGTTCTGCATCGGCGCGGCACCGACAGTGCCGGGGATCAGGCTGAGGTTTTCCAGGCCGCAAAAGCCGTGTTCAAGCGTCCACAGCACAAACGGATGCCAGGCTTCACCCGCTTCGGCTTCGACCACCACGTGCGTGCCATCGTCGCTCAGCACGCGAATGCCTTGGGTCGCCATACGCAACACCAGCGCCGGAATATCCTGGGTCAACAGTAAATTGCTGCCGCCACCGATCACCAGCAACGGCACCGCGTGTGCCGAGGCATAGGCGATGGCCTCGCGCACGTCAGCATCACTGTGGGCCTCGGCGAACAATTGCGCGCTCACATCGATGCCAAAGCTGTTGAATGGCTTGAGCGATACCTGCGCAAGCACTTGCAAGGTCATAGCCGCCCCTTCAATTCGATCACCAATAAATCACAGGCGCGTTCGATCAGGTCCAGGACCCGTTCGAAACCTTGCTCACCTTCATAGTAAGGGTCTAGCACCTCGTCCACTTCGCCATCAAAGCGACGCAGGAATAGATCCAGCTCCGCCTTGCCCTGCCCCGGCTGCATGGCCTTGAGATTGCGCAGGTTGCTGTTGTCCATGGCCAGGATCAGGTCATAGCGGGCAAAGTCCGCGCGGGAAACCTGCTGGGCACGCTGGCTCGACAAGTCATAGCCACGCGCCAGCGCCGCACGTTGGCTGCGCTGGTCCGGCGGGTTGCCGACATGCCATTCGCCGGTACCAGCAGACGCCACCTCAACCTGGCCCGCCAAGCCGGCTTCGCGCAATTTATGGCGCAAGATGCCTTCAGCGGTTGGCGAGCGGCAGATATTGCCCAGGCATACAAACAGAACTTCCATCAGGCGCCCAGCAGGCGACGGACGCGTTCGAGGTCTTCCTGAGTGTCGACACCGGCTGGCGGTGCTTCCAAGGCATCGCCCACGTGGATACGCACGCCGTGCCAGAGGGCACGCAGTTGTTCCAGGGACTCGGTGTTCTCCAGCCAGCACGGGCCCCAGCTGACGAAGTCATGCAGGAAACCGGCGCGGTAAGCGTAAATGCCGATATGGCGGCGATACGGCACACCTTCCGGCAACACATCAGGGCGCTTGGCGAAGGCATCGCGCGCCCAGGGCAGCACTGAACGACTGAACGTCAAGGCCAGGCCGTTGATATCGCTGACTACCTTCACCACGCTCGGGTTGAGCAGCGTCTCAAGGTCTTCGATCGGCTCGGCCAGGGTCGCCATGCGCGCTTCGGCGTCGGCAGCCAGGTTGGCTGCGACCTGGTCAATGATGCTTGGCGGGATCAACGGCTCGTCACCCTGCACGTTCACCACGATAGCGTCGGGGGCCAGACCAAGCTTGGTCGCCACTTCGGCCAGGCGGTCAGTGCCGGAATTATGGTCTTCGCGGGTCAGTACCGCTTCGGCACCAAAACCTTTGCACGCCTCGATGATACGCGGGTCGTCGGTAGCCACCACCACCCGCTCGGCGCTGCTTTTGCACGCTTGTTCCCATACCAGCTGGATCATCGGCTTGGTGCCGATCAGTTGCAGCGGCTTGCCCGGCAGGCGCGTCGATGCATAGCGCGAGGGGATGACAACGGTAAAGGCGGTGGTCATTTATCCAGGCGCTCATCGGTGGTCAGGGTACGGGCTTCGCTTTCGAGCATGACCGGGATGCCATCACGGATAGGGTAAGCCAGGCCGGCACCTTTGCTGATCAGCTCGGTTTTGTCGGCGCTGAGCTTGAGCGGGCCTTTGCAGATCGGGCAAGCGAGGATATCGAGCAGTTTGGTGTCCATGAGTGTTTCCTGGAAAGAAGCGTTTTAAGGCAAGAGACGGTTGGTCAGCAGACGCATCAGCTGCGTGTCGAACCAGGCGACGAACGCCGGCGACGGTACCGCATCCACCGCAAGGTACCACCAGTCGGGCTGGGTAAAGGCGCGGCACTTCACCGCGTCCTTTTCGGTCATGACCAGCGGCAATGACGGAGTAAAACTCAAGACCTCGGCGCTGTAGGGCGCGTGGTCGGCAAAAGCATGGGGCAGCGGCTGCCAGTGTAGCGTTTCAAGGGTATTGAAGAAACGTTGCGGGTTACCGATACCGGCCACCGCATGCACCTGCTGGCCCTGCGGGAAATAGGTGACCGGCTGGCGCTCGCCGCTGTGCAGGTTGACCAGCGCTGTGGGCTGCAGGCGGAAGGCAAAACCCTCTTCACGGTCCGAGACGGCACCGTTATAAAGCACCGCATCCACACTGTGCAGGCGCTCCACCGGTTCGCGCAACGGCCCGGCAGGCAGACAGCGGCGGTTGCCGAGGCCGCGGGCGGCATCGATCAGCACCAGTTCAAGATCGCGGGCCAGGCGGTAATGCTGCAGGCCGTCATCGGAGAGGATCAGGTCCAGAGGTTCACTGGCCAGCAGGGCCTTTACCGCGCGACTGCGATCGGGGTCGATCATCAAAGGGACGCCACTGCGCTGCACGATCAGCAAGGGTTCATCACCGGCCACCTCGGCACTGTGGCCGGCCTCGACCCGCCACGGCAACTGCGGCGGCTTGGCACCGTAGCCTCGACTGACCACGCCCACGCGCAAACCGCTGCGGCGGCAGTGCTCGATCAACCACAGGATCAACGGCGTCTTGCCGGTGCCGCCTACAGTGATATTGCCCACCACGACCACTGGCACCGGCGCTTGATAAATCTCGCCCTCGCCCGCCACGAAGCGCGCACGCTTACGTTGCACCACGCGGCGATACAGCGATTCCAGCGGCCGCAACACCACCAGTGCCGGGTGGCCCTCGTACCAGGCTTTGAGTAAACGATCGGACATGGCCATCAGGGCGGGCTCGCCGCCTCGACGGTGGTCATGCGCAAATGGCTGAAACCGAGCTTACCGGCAGCGTCCATGGCGGTGATCACGGCTTGATGCGGGGTCTTGCCATCGGCGCTGATGGACAGCGGCAACTGGGTGTCGCCGCCGGATTCCTTCTGCAAGGCCTCCATCAGGCTGGCAAGGTCGTTTTTCTCCAGCAACTGGTTATTCACCGAAAACACCCCTTCGGCGCTGATGGCGATGTCCAGTTGCTTGACCTGCTGGTCTTCGGCAGGCGACCCGCTTACCGCTTCAGGCAAGTCGACACGCAGCTGGGTTTCGCGGGTGAAGGTGGTGGTCACGACAAAAAACAGCAGCAGGATAAACACCACGTCGATCAACGACGCGAGGTTGATATCGACATTTTCCCGTTGCTTGCGGCGAAATTTCACGCTTTGCCCTCGACCAGGTCCACATCACGGTCGCCCTGCACCACTTCTACCAGCTTGATGGCTTCCTGTTCCATACCGACCACCAGCTCATCAATGCGCCGCTGCAGGAAACGGTGGAAGAACACCGAAGGGATACCCACCATCAAGCCCGCGGCAGTGGTGATCAGGGCCTTGGAGATCCCCCCGGCCAGTACCGACGCATTGGTGGTCATGCCCGAGCCCGTGAACGCGCTGAAGATATCGATCATGCCCAGGACCGTGCCGAGCAAACCGAGCAACGGCGCCATGGCGGCGATAGTGCCGAGGGCGTTGATATAGCGCTCCAGCTCATGGATAACCCGGGCGGCCGCTTCTTCAATGCACTCTTTCATGATCTCGCGACCATGCTTGGAATTGGCCAGGCCGGCGGCGAGGATTTCACCCAGTGGCGAATTGGCACGCAGTTCCTTGAGTTTTTGCTTGTCGAGCTGCTTGTTCTTGATCCAGCCCCAGACTTGCCCCAGCAAGTGCTCGGGGGTGACGCGACTGGCGCGCAGGGTCCACAGGCGTTCGGCGACGATGCCGAGTGCGACGATGGAGCTCAGAATGATCGGCAACATCATCCAGCCGCCGGATTTGACCAATTCCCACACAGTGAATGTCCCCTCGAAAAAGTGCGCCACTTTACCATATAGGGTCAACAGAGGGGTTCACCGGCTACAGGTCCGTCTGTCGCGGTTCGAGACGTTGGTAACACCTGATTACGGTAACGGTTCGCGCCAGAAACGACGTTGGCTGCGCGCAACCGTCGCAGGCACAAACGCCCCCAGGCGTATGCGCACGGCGCCCTGTTCGGCGCTGTCATACACCCGGCTGCCCAGTGCTTGGTAGCGTTCCAGGACCTGCGGATGAGGATGGCCGAACGTATTGCTGCGCCCGCGGGAAATCAACACCGAGGTGGGCGCCAACCGCTGCACGAAAGGCCAGGACGAAGAACTGCGGCTGCCATGGTGCGGGGCCTGCAGCCAGTCGGTCGGAACCGCCAGCGGCGATGCCAGAAATGCCTGTTCGGCGGCGCGATCAATGTCGCCGGTGAGCAGCAGGCGTTCGCCATTGGCCTGGACGTGCAGCACGCACGACCTCGGATTGCCCTCAAGCC
>NZ_MVOJ01000060.1:0-14237 GCF_002018845.1 Pseudomonas sp. MF6394 | reverse complement strand
TCCGCCATATCGTCGGCCTGCAGCTCGATCGTGTGGCCCGCAACGCCGCCAGCCAGGGCGTGACGCTGACCTTCGATCAGACCTTGATCGACCACTTCGCGGAGGAAGGCTACAAGCCCGAGTTCGGCGCGCGTGAGCTCAAGCGGCTGATCCGCAGCGAGCTGGAGACGGCACTGGCGCGCGAGATGCTGGGTGGCGGTATCGGCAAGGGCGATCACGCCAGCGCCCGCTGGGACGACAAGGCCGAACGGGTGGTCTTCGAGCGCCAGGAGCCACCCGCGAAGCCGGCTGAGCCTGAAAAGCCCGATGCCGCGAACGTGGCCGAGACGCCGCCTAGCGACGCGAGCAAGCCTGCGCGCAAGAAGAAGTCAGCGGACGGCGAATCTTGAGCGATGGGAGGCTGTCGTGTCCGACCCCAATGGGCTGACATGGGCAGCCACCCTCGTGTCGCTGGCGGTCGCTGTCCCCACAGCGGGGCACGCGGTCATCTACAAGCGTGACCCTCGATCGGCCACGCTGTGGGTACTGCTGATCGCCTTGTTGCCGCTGGGCGGTTCGCTGCTGTATGTGCTGTTCGGCATCAACCGTTACCAGCGGCGGGCGCGGCGGCTCTTCCCGGGGGCAGATCATCCTGCTGTTCGGCAGGATCTCTCGCCCACGATGCCCGAGGCTGTATCGCCGCCACTTGCCGGTCTGGCCCACCTGGTGGGACGCGCCACCGGCCAGTCGCTGACCGGCGGCAACCGCATCGAGCCGCTTGTCGATGGCGAGCAGGCCTACCCGGCCATGCTCGCCGCCATCGAATCGGCGCGGTACAGCGTCGCCTTGGCCTCGTACATCTTCGACAGCCAAGGCATCGGGGCGCAGTTCGTCGATGCGCTGCGCCGGGCTCATGAGCGCGGCGTGCAAGTGCGGGTGCTGATCGACGACGTGTATGCCCGCTGGACGCCCCGCAGCGCCTACCGCGCCTTGCAGCGCGCCGGCGTTCCGGTGGCGACGTTCAACCCGACATTGATTCCCGCGCGCCTGCATGCCGCGCATCTGCGCAATCACCGCAAGCTGCTGGTGATCGATGGCGAGACGGGTTTCACCGGCGGATTGAACATCTTCAGCACGTATTGGCGGCCCGGTGCGCCGGGCCAGGCCTGTCACGATTTGCACTTTCGTCTGCGCGGGCCGGTGGTAGAGCATCTGATGCGGAGCTTCACCGATGATTGGTGCGATACCACGGGCGAGCGGCTCAGCAAGGGTTTCTGGGGCGAACCGCCCGTAACGGCTGATGAGCCGGGAACCAGTTGGGCGCGCGGCATCGAGGCCGGTCCCGACGAGGCCCTGGACCGGATGCGCTGGACCTTCATGGGCGCTTTGAGCGCGGCTAAGCATTCGGTGCGCATCTGGACACCTTACTTCGTGCCCGATCAGCCGATGATCGCGGCGCTGAGTACGGCCGCGTTGCGCGGCGTGCGTATCGACGTGCTGACGCCCGCAAACGGCGACCATCCCACGGTGCAATGGGCGGCGCGCGCCCACTACTGGCAGGTGCTGGAGCACGGTGTGCGCATCTTCGAACGGCCTGGCCCGTTCGACCACAGCAAGCTGATGCTGGTAGACGGAGCGTGGTGCTGCCTGGGTTCGGCCAATTGGGACGCGCGCAGCCTGCGCCTCAACTTCGAGTTCAATGTGGAGGTGTACGACACCGCGTTGTCTACGCGGCTGTCATCCCTTTTTGATGCCGCCCGTGATGCGTCGGGCGAGATATCGGCGAAGGCGTTGCGCGCCCGCCCGCTGGCCATCCGCTTACGCGACGGGTTGGCCCGTCTGTTCACCCCCATTCTCTAGCGACACGACTTGCGAGGAACATTGCCCATGGAAAAGAAAGATCAATGGAACATTGGTTACTGGATCGTCGCCGTCCTGTTGCTGCTGACGCTGCAGAACTACTGGCAGGCGGCCAAGACCGTCGAGCCCGTACCCTACAGCGAATTCGAGAAGGCGCTGGCCGAGGGGCGCGTCGCCGAAGTGCTGGTGTCGGACCGCACGGTCACCGGGCGCCTGAAATCGCCGGACAGCCGGGGCAAGACCACCATCGTGGCCACCCGTGTCGAACCCGACCTGGCCGAGCGGCTGTCCAAGTACGACGTGCCCTATGCGCGGGTGGTGGAAAGCACCTGGCTACGTGATGTGCTCTCCTGGATTCTGCCGGCGGTGGCCTTCTTCGGCGTCTGGTTCTTCCTGTTCCGCCGCTTCGCCGAGAAGCAGGGCATGGGTGGCTTCCTGAGCATCGGCAAGAGCCGTGCCAAGGTATTCATGGAGAAGAACACTGGCGTGACCTTTGCCGATGTCGCTGGCGTCGATGAAGCCAAGGCGGAGTTGGTTGAGATCGTCGATTTCCTCAAGAATCCGCAGGAGTATGGACGGCTCGGGGCGCGCATCCCGAAAGGTGTGTTGCTGGTTGGCCCGCCCGGCACGGGCAAGACCCTGCTGGCCAAGGCCGTGGCGGGCGAGGCCGGGGTACCGTTCTTTTCCATCTCAGGCTCGGAGTTCGTCGAGATGTTCGTCGGCGTGGGTGCAGCGCGCGTGCGCGACCTGTTCGAGCAGGCCCGCGGGCAGGCGCCGGCCATCATCTTCATCGACGAGCTCGATGCGCTGGGCCGCGCGCGCGGCGTCGGCGGGCCCATCGGCGGCCACGACGAGCGTGAGCAGACGCTCAACCAGCTGCTCACCGAGATGGACGGCTTCGACAGCTCGGTGGGGCTGATCATCCTCGCCGCCACCAACCGCCCCGAAATCCTCGACCAGGCGCTGCTGCGTGCCGGCCGCTTCGACCGCCAGGTGCTGGTGGACCGGCCCGACAAGAAGGGACGGCTGGACATCCTGAAAGTCCACGTCAAGAAGGTGACGCTGGCTCAGGATATCGATCTCGAACAGGTGGCTGCGCTGACCACGGGCTTTTCGGGTGCAGACCTCGCGAACCTGGTCAACGAGGCCGCGCTGGCCGCGACCCGGCGCAAAGCGTCCGCCGTGGAGTTGCAGGATTTCACCGCCGCCATCGAGCGCATCGTGGCGGGCCTGGAGAAGAAGAACCGAGTGCTCAATCCCAAGGAGCGGGAAACCGTGGCCCATCACGAGATGGGCCATGCGCTGGTGGCGCTGGCGCTGCCCGAAACCGACCCCGTACACAAGATCTCGATCATCCCGCGCGGCATCGGCGCGCTGGGCTACACCTTGCAGCGCCCCACCGAAGACCGCTTCCTGATGACGCGTACCGATCTCGAGCACAAGATCGCCGTACTGCTGGGCGGGCGTGCCGCCGAAAAGCTGGTGTCCGGCGAGTTGTCTACCGGGGCGGCGGACGATCTGGCGCGAGCCACCGACATCGCCCGTGACATGATCACCCGCTTTGGCATGGACGAGGGCCTGGGCTACATCGCCTTCGAGGCGCAGCGGCCCCGCTTTCTCGATACACCTGAACTGGCCCACGGCGGTTGCCGGGTGGCCGAATCGACCCAGGCGCGCATCGATCAGGCTATCCGCGACATCGTGATGGGCGTGTTCGAGCGCGCCTACCGGATTCTCGACATCAACCGCGCGGTGCTGGAGCGCTGTGCGCGCGAGCTGCTGGCGCGGGAAACGCTCGACGAAAGCGATATCCGTCAATTGACTCAAGGACTTGTTCGGAACTGAAAACAGTAGTAGGTGCCATTCAGAGTAAACCGACGGCTCTGTTCAGTGCGTCATCCAATTCGTCGGCATTGTTCAAGGAGAACCGATATGTCTGCATTGACTCCGTGGGACCCCTTCCGGGAACTGGATGAATTGCAAGACCGCCTGGCGACGATGTTGGGACGGACACCCCAGCGACAGGGCGCCCGTACCAGCAACGAAGCCATGACCACGGCGGACTGGGCGCCAATGGTGGACATCAGCGAGGATGAGAACGCATTCATCCTCAAACTGGATCTGCCGGAGGTCCCCAAGGATGCCGTGCGCGTCAGCGCGGAAAACGGTGTGCTCACCATCAGCGGCGAGCGCAAACTGGAGAAAGAGGAGCAGGGCAAGAAGTTCCACCGCATCGAACGTGCGTATGGCCGCTTTGTGCGCAGCTTTGTCTTGCCTGACAACGTTGATCCGACCAAGGTGACGGCTTCCATGAAAGACGGCGTGCTGGAAGTGCGGCTTGTCAAGGCCGAGCAAGCCAAACCGAAACAGATTGAAATCTCAGTCAACTAACTTCAATCAAGAGCCCAAGATCATGAATATCAAACAGCCACAATACACCTTCTCCGCACTTGCCCTGGCGGTCGTCGTCGGACTGAGCGGACCGGCTCTGGCCCAATCGGCGGCAGGTTCTAGCCCAGGTGCTGCAGCACCCTCTGCCGCATCCAAGGCGGCACAGCCACAGGTAGATGACAAGGCCGCCCGGGAAGCCGCGAAAAAGCGCGCCGAACTCGCCCAAGATGCAATCACTGCGCTGGCCAAGACCCATGAGGCATTGATCCTCCTTGATGCAAAGAAGACCAAGGAGGCGCTCGCTGCGCTGGAACTGGCCAGCGGAAAGCTGGAACTGGTATTGGCGCGTGAGCCAAAACTTGCTTTGGCGCCCGTCGATGTAAGCGTCATCACCCATGACATCCACGCCGACGTGGAATCGGTCAAGAAAGCGGTCAAGTTGTCTCGGGAGTTGTTGGATGATGGCGAGGTGCAAAAGGCACGGCCCATTGTTGCCAATCTTGCCAGCGAAATCGTGATCGAAACCGACAACCTGCCGATGGCAACGTACCCGGCAGCGATCAAGTCGGCCGCACGGCTCATCGACAGCGGCAAGATCGACGACGCCAAGGCGGAACTCGCCCGAGCACTGAACACGCTGGTGGTGACCTCGGTCGCCTTTCCTCTGCCCGTGCTACGGGCTGAAGCCGCGATGGCAAAAGCTGAAAAGCTGGCCGAGACCGACAAGCGCGATGCCAAGCAGAACGAGGAGCTCAGCACCTTGCTGTCGTCCGTGCGCACGGAGATCGAGATGGCGCAGATCCTGGGTTATGGCAAGAAGGCGGATTTCGAACCCATCTTCGATCAGGTGAAGTCCATTGAGCAAAAGTCGGCTGGTGGCAAAAGCGGCAAGGGATGGTTCGACGAGTTGAAGACGCGCCTCCAAAAGCTGTTTTGAGGTGATGAAGGGGCCGACTGTTCGGTCGGTCAGTCTCGCGATGTTCGCAGTCAGCCCCAATAGATTCGCCTATTTTCACTAACTCATACGAGGCATATCACCATGAATGAGCAAACATCGAATCCCAATGCGACGAACAAAGAAATAAACGAACAGGCCGCGGTAAGCAGCCTTCCTGTCAGTCCAGAGGCCAAGCCTGAAGTCGTCACGGAGGTACAGCCTGAGGTTCAGAAGGAAACGGACTCGCAGGCGGCAGACAAACGTAAACAAGTCCTCGATGAGGCCGTCTCGGCCTTGGCGCTGACCAAATCAGCGCTGGCCGCACTTGACGGCAAGGACGCTGCACGCGCATTGGCAACGCTGGCCGAAGTGACGGGAAAGCTGGAGCTGATCGTTGCGCGCGAACCCACGCTCGCCCTGGCCCCCGTTGATGTGCGCACCATCGTGCACGACTTGTTCGCCAACACGGAAACCATTGAGGCGATGACCGACGAGGCGCTGGATGCCCTCAAACATGGCGAGGTGCAACAGGCACGTCACGTGCTGGCTTTGCTGGCCAGTGAAATCGTGATCGCGGTCACCAACATCCCTCTGGCGTCCTATCCCGCAGCCGTGAAGTCAGTCGTGCCGCTGATCGATCAGGGCAAGATTGAAGAAGCCAAAGCCGCGCTGCAGGCAGCGCTCAGCACGCTGGTCGAGACGCGCAGCGTGCATCCGCTGCCCGCCCTGCGCGCCAGGCTGCTCCTGAAGCGCGCCGAGACCTTGGTAGAAGATGGTCAGCGGAGCGAAGCGTCCAATGAGCGCCTGGAGACATTATTGAACGAAGCGCGGCAGCAGTTGGAAATGGCAGAACTGCTGGGCTATGGAAAGAAGAAGGACTTTGAGCCCCTGTATGCTGAACTCAAGAAAGTCAAGCAAAAGACGGCTGGGGGAGGCGGCGGAAAAGGCTGGCTCGATGAAATCAAGGCAAAGCTGTCCAAGTTGTTCTGAAACCGCTGGATAGGGCGTAAGAGGGGCGCGTCGCGCCCCTCTCTTGGCTCAGGAGTGTTTGCTTTTTCACCCCATTAGATCTTTAGGAGATATAGCATGAATACAGACACCATCGCCGATTCCAGTGCGGATGAGCCCACCAAAACACTATGTTCATTGACCGAAAATTGGTGGATTTTTGCGTTGCGCGGTGTCTTGGCATTGATTTTCGCAGCCCTTGCGTTCTGGATGCCACAATCGGCTCTGTTGGCCATGACCTTAGTGTTCGGCGCATTTTCCTTGGTCAATGGCGCTTTCAACTTGGTTGCAGCGGTGCGCCATATCCAGAAAAAAGAGCGCTGGGGCTGGCTGCTGTTCAGCGGCATTGTCGGCATACTTACCGGCGTCGTCGTCCTGGTTGCTCCTTGGGTCGCCACGATGGTCATGGCTTCTTTTTTATGGGCTAGCGTGGGGTTCTGGGCGATTTTCACCGGTGTGCTGGAGATATCCGCCGCCGTTCGGCTGCGTCAAGAAATCAAGGGTGAAATCTGGCTTGCCTTCAGTGGACTGCTCTCGATTGTCCTTGGCGCTATCGTCTTGTGGATATTTTTTACCCGTCCGGTCGAGTCATTCCTGGCCGCAGGCTGGCTGTTGGGCTTCTATGCGGCAGTCTATGGTGTCACGCTTTTGTTCTTGAGTTGGCGTCTTCGCAAAACGCGCCAGGGATAAGAGCGGGTCAAACTAAATTCTATGGATATGAGCATTTTCGGTTCGTGCCTCCATAGAAATGACATCAAAGGAGTCATACATGCAGATGCAATATAGCTATCGAGCTGTCGACAAAGAGTTTCATGAACCATGGCAGAGAGCTTTGGGAAATGCGGTCGAGCGCGACCTCAAGCCATTGCTCGACAAACACACTAAAGATTCAGTGCGACTTCGAATCGTCCTTGATCGCGACAAGACCAAGCGGCAATTTCTGGCCAGTGGCTATATGCACCTGCCCGGCAGAAAGATTGTCAGCGTTACTGCATCACATGACGAGCTGACGCCCCTCGCGCAGATGCTCGCACAGTCGTTGTTCCGTCAGGCCAAGAAGCATTTTGACCGGCTGCATGCTCAGGACCAAATCAAGCGCAAAGCACGACGCAAGCGCTTGCGCGAGCTCAAGGTGCGAATTGCCGCAAAACCCGCGTCAGCCGCCCATGAGGCCAACGTGACCCGAATGCCTCTACTGTCGAAACTTGAGGCTGTCGCAAGGCGTGAGCTGGCTTATCTGCGTGCCGTCGGCGATTTACCGCGCGATTATCCGACGCTGCGCGACGTGGTGGATGAAGCGATTGTCCAAGCTGAGGTGGAATGGCAATCCGTGCCGGAAGAAAAAGCGGCTTACTTCGGTCTTCTGAAACATCTGTTCGCCGTCCTGGATCACGAAGTGGCAAACAGCCGGCAATTTGGCGAATTCGTTTCTCTGGACGCGCCGGTCGAAGCGGATGCCCAGGACGTCGCCGAGGCCATGGTGGAAGAGGAAGTCTTCGAATTTTATCAGCCCGATGACACACTCAGGCTGGCCGATATCATCGCTGACAGTCAGCATCCCGATGCCGCAACGATCGCGGAAGAGCAGGAGCTAGTTGATCGGTCGAGCGAGTTCGCTTTTGCATTCGACCTGCTGAAGGACATGCCGCGTTTGTGGCGGCGCATTTTTCTGCTTATCCGTGTGGACGGGCTGGATGCCAGCAGCGTCTCTGAGATCCTGCTGATTCCTAGTAAGGAAGATACTGTCCAAAGGTGGCTCATGCAGGCCGAAGCGTTCATCGCTGCTCATTTGGAAGAGGCCGGAGTAAGCAAAGACGGGAACGATTGGCTCCAAGGCGTTGATTGGTCGGCATTGTCTGTGACCCGAAGCGCGGCAGCCTCACTGTGGTCCAAGGAGGCGAACCATGAAGAATGATCTTCACCTCGTCTGTCCGCATTGCCAGTCCATCAACCGCGTACCGACTGCGAAGCTATCGGAACATCCCAACTGCGGCCGCTGCCAGCAGCCCTTGTTCACGGGCGAACCCATCGAGTTGACCACGGCGACGTTCTCGCGCCACGTGGAGCGCAGCGACCTGCCACTGTTGGTCGATTTCTGGGCACCTTGGTGCGGGCCGTGCAAGATGATGGCCCCGCAGTTCCAGCAAGCGGCGCGCCAGCTCGAACCCAGGGTCAGGCTGGCCAAGGTCAATACCGAGGCAGAACCCCACCTGGCCGCCCAGTTCGGTATTCGCAGCATTCCAACCCTGATTTTGTTCCGAGGGGGACATGAGGTTGCACGTCAGGCGGGCGCCATGGGCGCGCAGGACATTATGCGCTGGGTGACATCCCGCTTGCCGCAATGACCCGGCGCGAACCACCCTGCTTATCAGTTGTGCGATCCTTGAAGAAAGTGCGTAGCCGCGATGCATAGCGACCCCAACCACACAATCTTTGACGAAATACGCTCCGAGTTGCAGAAACGTTGGAACCTCTGTTTCACCCATAAGGAGCGTCACCTTTGAACGAGACGCCTCAAATCTCAGCCCGACACTGTGACCAGATTAACCAGAATGCCCATTCTGGCAGTTGGCATCTCGATCTTGGCTCGCAACTCCTCACTTGCTCCGATGAAGCCTGCCGCGTGCTCGGCCTGGATGTTGGTGCGCCAATAGCCTTCGAGCGATTCCTGCAGTGCATTCACCCTGAAGACCGCCCCCTCTTCGATAGGGCATGGGATGCTGCCATGTGCGGAAAGACCCTTGATCTGCGGTATCGCATCGTCAGCGGAGGGCAGGTTCGCTGGATACACCTGCGGGCAACATTCAAGGGCGACGCCTCTGGTCGGCCCAGAGCGGCAGACGGGACGGTAGAGGACATCACCGATCTCAAGAGGGTCGAGCAGGCGCTGAACGCTATGCGCCGACAGCGAGAAGAGTTGGCCAGCCACGTTCCCGGTATGCTTTACCAATACCGTCTTCGTCCGGACGGCAGCTCGCACTTCCCTTATGCCAGCGCGAGGATACAGGAAATATACGGGGTTGCACCGGAGGATGTTGTTGAGGATGCCACTCCTGCGTTCGCTGCGCTCCATCCTGAAGACCGCGACCGTGTGCATGAAACCATACAGGTGTCGGGGCAGTCACTCGCGCTTTGGCATGACGAGTACCGAGTGCAGTTTCCAGACGGTCGGGTGATCTGGGTCGAAGGTGAGGCGTCGCCTGAAGCCATGCCTGATGGGAGCATCCTCTGGCACGGCTATATCCATGATGTCACCTCACGCAGAAGATCCGCGGAAGAGCTTCGCCTTGCGGCTGAAGTTTTTGAGCACGCAGGAGAGGGCATCCTCGTTACGGACGCTCAAGGCCACATTGTCAACGTCAATCGGGCGTTTTCCGTGATCACTGGTTATGCGCGGGAGGAAGTAATGGGTCAGACACCTCGTCTGCTCGAGTCCGATCGCTATGACGATGAGTTCTATCAGACCGTTTGGCAGGCTCTGCGTGAGCACGACTATTGGCACGGAGAGCTCTGGTGCCGACGCAAGAACGGCAGTCAGTTTGCCGCGCTGCTGACGATCAGTGCAGTGCCGGATATGCAGGGCAATATCGAGCATTACGCAGCCATGTTTTCCGACATCACAGCGCTGAAGGAAAACCAGCAACAGCTTGAACGCGTTGCTCATTACGACCTGCTCACCGGCTTGCCCAATCGACTATTGCTTGGAGACCGCCTTAAGCAGGCCATTGCTCAGACACGTCGGCGTGGTATGCACCTGGTGGTTGTCCTCATCGATCTGGATGGATTCAAGAAGGTCAACGACCAGCACGGCCACGCAGTCGGCGACAAATTGCTGTCCGTCCTGTCCAGGCGTATGACGCAAGTGTTGCGCGAAGGCGATACTTTGGCCCGTCTCGGTGGTGATGAGTTTGTCGCTATTCTGGTCGACCTGCCGGATATTTCCGTCAGCGTACCGATTCTCGATCGCCTGATCGAGGTGGCTGCACAGCCCATACCGATTGGTGACGCACTGTGTGAGGTGAGCGCGAGTATCGGTGTGAGCTACTACCCGCAAGGCGAAGATATCGATGCCGACCAACTGCTGCGGCAGGCAGATCAGGCTATGTATCGTGCCAAGCAAGCCGGCAAGAATCGATATCACGTTTTCGATACGGAGAAGGATCGTACGCTGCGCAACCGTTACGAAGGATTGGACAGCATAGAGAATGCACTTGCCAATGGGCAGTTTCTGCTTTATTTCCAACCTAAGGTCAACATGCGCACCGGTGAGGTGCTGGGCGCCGAAGCCTTGATCCGCTGGCAACATCCGGCGCGTGGCTTGTTATCTCCTGCCTCCTTCCTACCCCTCATAGAGAATCATCCGCTCGGGATTGCTGTGGGGAAATGGACCATCGAGGCTGCGCTGACCCATATCGAAATTTGGCGCAAGGCCGGCCTAAATGTCCCGATCAGCGTGAATATCGATGCCGAGCACTTGCTTCAACCGGATTTCATCATGCATCTACGGGGTATGTTGTCACGACACCCCGGCGCCCAAGCGCAAGACCTTGAACTGGAAATCCTCGAAACCAGCGCCGTGGAGGACTTCGTTCAAGTGTCTCAGTCGATGGCGCTGTGCGAAAGGATGGGATTGCGTTTTGCCCTCGACGATTTCGGCAGCGGCTATTCATCGCTTACCTATCTGAAGCGCCTGCCCGCGTACCTGCTCAAGATCGACCAAGGTTTTATACGCGACATGCTCGAGGACCCGGACGATATCGCCATCCTGGATGCGCTACTGGCACTGGCAAGGTCGTTTGGCAGGAACTGCATCGCGGAGGGAGTCGAATCCATCAAGCATGGAGAAATTCTGCTGCGTCTGGGATGCGAGTGGGGCCAGGGTTATGCCATCGGGCATCCGATGCCGGTGCATGAATTCGAGCAATGGCTACACACCTGGCAGGTACCCTTATCCTGGAAGGGATTCAAACCTGACAGTCGCTCCGCGCTGCCCGTGCCGTTCACATACGCCGACCACCGGGTCTGGATTTCCCAGATGATCGACTATCTGTCAGGTAAGACCCAAGTGCCGCCTCAACCCGAAGCACTCCAACACTGGCGGGATCAAAGTGGCCGCCCGACGTTCTTCGGCAAGGATCCTGATGATCAGGTCGATGTCCTGCATCAGAGCATCCAGCAGTTAGCGCACACCCTGAGTGAAATGAAAAATGCCGGCCGTGTCGAGGCATTGAAGGCTGGCATCGACAAGTTGCAACATTTGCAGGCGGATCTGCTGGGATTGCTGCCGCCAGACCAGAAGCCGGATTGATGCCATGCATGGGACAAAGGGTTGACGTGCAAGAGGCTGATCCACCCATCGGCGGCGCCACGGGCGCGCAGGACATTATGCGCTGGGTGGCTTCGCAATTGCCTCGGCAATCCAGGTGTAATCGAGTCGTCTTCTCGGACTCCCCGTTCCATTAGGGAAGGTCTGAAAAAGACTTCCCGAATCTGGTGAAACACGCCGATCCCGCCAGCCGAGTTTTTCCATGAAGCAGATGACCTTCGCCGACGCCGAGTACGCCGGCAAGCGCAAGCAGACCCGTAAGGAATTGTTCCTGATCGAGATGGATCAGGTGGTGCCGTGGAAGGGATTGATTGCCCTGATCGAGCCACACTACCCAAAGGGTGAAGGTGGTCGTCCAGCCTATCCGCTGATGGCCATGTTACGTATCCATCTGATGCAGAACTGGTTCGGCTACAGCGACCCGGCCATGGAAGAAGCGCTCTACGAGACGACCATCCTGCGTCAGTTCGCCGGGCTGAGCCTGGAGCGTATTCCCGACGAAACCACCATCCTAAATTTCCGTCGCTTGCTGGAGAAACATGAGCTGGCAGCCGGCATCCTCGGCGTAATCAATGGCTACCTGGGGGATCGCGGCCTGTCGCTGCGCCAGGGCACTATCGTCGATGCCACACTGATCCACGCGCCCAGCTCGACCAAGAACCAGGACGGCAAGCGCGATCCGGAGATGCACCAGACCAAGAAGGGCAACCAGTACTACTTCGGCATGAAGGCCCACATCGGTGTGGATGACGAGTCGGGGCTGGTGCACAGCGTGGTCGGCACGGCGGCAAACGTGGCGGATATCACCCAGGTCGACAAACTGCTGCACGGTGAAGAGAACGTCGTCTGCGCCGATGCCGGCTACACCGGCGTCGAAAAGCGCCCCGAACATGCTGGCCGCGAAGTGATCTGGCAGGTCGCAGCACGCCGCAGCACCTACAAGAAGCTCGATAAACGCAGCGCCCTGTACAAAGCCAAGCGCAAGATCGAGAAGGCCAAGGCACAAGTGCGAGCGAAGGTCGAGCACCCGTTTCGAGTGATCAAGCGCCAGTTCGGTTACGTGAAGGTGCGCTTCCGTGGCCTGGCCAAGAACACCGCTCAGCTGGTGACGCTGTTCGCGCTGTCGAACCTATGGATGGCGCGCCGACATTTGCTGACTACCGCAGGAAAGGTGCACCTGTAATGCGGAAAATGGCTGCTGCGAGGTGCTCGCGGCGGCCAAAAACGGAGAACTGAGCGGGTTACCTGGTCGATTTTGATCGACGGCCCGCTTTCAAAAGCAGCGAGGGCTGAAGTCGACCGGAAATACAGGGTTACTTCAGACCTTCCTTAGCGCTTCATTGAAAGAGAGAGCAACGCTTATGCATAAAGAATCTGGCCACACGGCCCTTGACGAGATGCGCTCCCAGTGGCGGTTGATGACGGTTTACGAGCGCTTCGAGCAGGTCGTCGCCCTCGTTCTGTCGGCGGTAATTGCCGTCATCATCGTGGTGTCGCTGTTCCAGCTCATCGCCATCGTCTTCACGCTGCTGGTTCTCGATGCCTTCAATCCCCTGGATCACAAGGTATTCCAGAGTGTGTTCGGCATGATCATGACGCTCTTGATCGCGATGGCGTTCAAGCATTCCATCGTGCGCGTGGCGCTGCGTAAGGAAAGCATCATCCAGGTCAAGACCGTCATTCTGATCGCGATCCTGGCACTGGCCCGCAAGTTCATCATCCTTGACCCCGACGTTGATCCTGCCAAATTGGCCGCCCTGGCGGGGACGATACTGGCCTTGGGTCTGACCTATTGGCTCATGCGTGAACGCGACGACCGGAAGAGCGAGTGATTGGACCATGGCTCTTTATAGTCTAGACGGTCGACACGATGCCAGGTCGAGGCACCGCTGGCTCAATCCGCTTTCAAGCCGTGTTGCTGGTTTTGACCCTGGTGGGGATCGCGGCTGCCGTTGGCAGTCTGCTGTTGGGCGAGCATGGCCTTTGGCTGGCACTGGCAACATGCGCATTGACCCTGCTGATCGAACCTGTCGTCGCCTCCGCGATGACCTTGCGCCTGTATGGCGTCCGTCCCTTGCGCAGCAATGAAGCCCCCGTAATCTGGTCGTTGCTGCGAGCGCTTACAACGCGCGCCGGGTTGCCGAACACGCCGGTTCCGTACTATGTGCCCAGCGGCATCGTCAATGTCAATGCCTTTGCCACCGGCTCCAGGCGCCTTGCCTCCATTGCCCTCACGGATGGTCTGCCCGGCTGGAGAAATCCCGAGCCGTCTTGGTTGCGCACGCATACGGCGGCAGAGAATCGTATCGCGCGCCTGATGGAGTTGGCGCCTCAGCCATCGCAGACCCTGCCGTTCCAAACGGATTATCTAGTGCCAAGGTCGTTCGCCCCGATGTGCCCACCACGCCGGGGCCTGAGCGGCCTTTGGCGCTAAATCACTCGAAAGGAGCCTCCGTCATGTCTTCCCCCGGTCCTTACCCACAACGCCCAGCTCCGGATCATTTCGTCCGGCGCTGGCTCGTCATCACTGCGTGCGTTGCAACACTCATGCTGTTCTGGCAGTTCCTGCCCGCCATCGAAGCCTGGTTCAGCCCGCGCCAAGCCGCTGAGTGTTGGCGCTGATGGAAAATTGACCCACCCTGCCGATTGAAATTTGACCCAGGGCGGATTGCTGATTTTGTTACCAGCAACTGTGGATAAGTCTACCAGCGCAGCTGCTGTTGCCCCCACTCCTTC
>NZ_MVOJ01000059.1:0-14696 GCF_002018845.1 Pseudomonas sp. MF6394 | reverse complement strand
ACGATGCGAAGCGAGCCGCTCTTGATCTTGATCTGCTTTTGATCTCAGGCGCCCCGTTAAACCACGCTGGCCGAACGCAGGCTTGAATTCGTGGGTAACCCGGCAGGACGCCGGGTTAGCCGCCCCGCGCCATGGATGGCGCGTGGCGGCGGCCCACGGATTCAAGCCTGTGTTCGGGCACACCGAGCCTAAGCGAGGTGCCGAGTGGTGGGGCAAGAGCGTTTTGCTTACTTTTGCGCTGTTCAAAAGTGAGCCGCCGTCAGGGCGGAACCCTAAGTGGCCGTTACCTAAATAACGGATATGTACCCGGTCCAACTGTGTCGCCTGCCAGACCACGTTCGCGAGCAAGCCCGCTCCCACAGTTGGATCGTTGGGGTGTCAGGTAGATATTGGTCGGCTGTGAGGGCGTCATCGCAGGCAAGCCAGCTCCCACATTTTTTAGCACGCGGTCAGCTCAGGACTTCGCTCAAGGGAATGAAATTGACCCGGTCGCCACTGGCCAACGTGGTCCCTTCCATCACCTCCACAAAACCCTCAGCCCATGCCGCACTGCGCAGCACCCCGGAGCTTTGGTTGCGGTAGATGATCGCCTTGCCCTGTTCGATCCGCCCACGCAGGTACTCGCGACGGTTGCCAGGCTTGGGCCAGACAAACCCTGCCGGCACTTCGAAGCGCAGCGGCTGCACCTCCAGCACACCTTGACGGCGCAGCAGATAAGGGCGCGCCAACAGCGCAAAGGTCACCAGGGTCGAGGCCGGGTTGCCCGGCAAACCGATCACCGGCACACCACGAAAATGCCCGAAGGTCAGCGGCTTGCCCGGCTTGATCGCCAGCTTCCACAACGCCAGCTCTCCCTCTTCGCGCAAGGCAATGCCGAGGAAGTCCGCCTCGCCCACCGACACACCGCCGGTCGAGAGGATCAGGTCAACGCTGCCCAGCCCCGCCAGGCGCGTGCGCGTCTGTTCCAGATCATCCGGCAAAATCCCGGCATCGATCACTTCACAGCCCATGCGCACCAGCCAACTGCACAGCACGCGGCGGTTGCGGTTGTAGATCTGCCCCGGGCCGAGCGGCAGCCCTGGCTCGATCAGTTCATCGCCGGTCGACAACACGGCCACGCGCACGCGCCGCACCACCTCAAGTCGATCACGCCCAAGGGACGCGGCCAAACCCAGCTCGATGGGCCCCAGGCGGGTGCCGGCACTGAGTACGGTCTCGCCGACGGTGGTTTCCTGGCCCTGGGGACGGATGTTGTCGCCCCTCTGCAACGGCTCGGTGAAACTCACGCGCTGGTCGGCATGCACCACGGCGTTTTCCTGCATCTGCACGCAGTCCGCACCCTGGGGCACCGGCGCGCCGGTAAAGATGCGTGCGCAGGTGCCAGCGGCCAACGGCTCAGGTGCAGTGCCGGCGAAAATACGCTGGCTCACCACCAAGGGTTCGCCCGTCCAGTCCGCCAGGCGCACGGCATAGCCGTCCATGGCACTGTTGGGCCACGGCGGCAGGTCGAGTGTGGAGATCAGGTCCTGGGCCAGTACCCGGCCATCACACTCAGCCAGGGGCAGCACTTGCTGCTCGCGGATCGGCGCGGCGGCAGCCATGTCGAGTAAACGCTGCAAAGCTGCTTCCACCGGCATCAGGGCGCCGGTCTTGCCGGGCTTATCCACGGGATTCACAAGGTTCGGCCTGCTTCAGATGCGGGACGAAATTGCACGGGCGGTGACGGTTATCCAACTGCTCGGCGAGGATGCCGTCCCAACCGGTGCGCACGGCATTGGTGGAGCCTGGCAGGCAGCACACCAGGGTGCCATTGGCCAACCCCGCCAAGGCGCGCGATTGCACGGTGGAGGTGCCGATATCGGCCACGGATATCTGGCGGAACAGCTCGCCAAAACCATCGACCTGCTTGTCGAGCAGGCAGCTCACTGCTTCAGGCGTGCTGTCGCGGCCGGTGAAGCCGGTGCCGCCGGTAATCAGCACCACTTGAACCACGTCTTCGGCGATCCAGTGGGCCACCTGGGCGCGGATCTTGTAGAGGTCGTCCTTGAGCAGCACGCGCTCGGCCAGGTGGTGGCCGGCGGCGGTGAGGCGGTCGACGAAGACTTGGCCGGAGGTGTCAGTCTCCAGGGTGCGGGTGTCGCTGACGGTCAATACAGCAATATTGAGGGGTACGAAGGGCGCATCGGCCTTGGCTTTCATGGCACGGTCCGGTTGTCGAAGGAACAGCCCGATGTTATATCACAGGCCCCTGTTTACCTGCCGCAGCGCAACCACCATGAGCTTTGAATTTTCCTCCCTGCCGTGTTCGATCCTGTTGCTGGCCGGAGGTCGCGGCCAACGCATGGGCGGCCAGGACAAAGGCCTGCTGGAATGGCAAGGCCAGCCCTTGATCGCCCACCTGCACCAGCTGGCGCGGCCGCTCACCGATGACCTGATCATCTCGTGCAACCGCAACCATGAACGCTACGCACCCTATGCCGACCAACAGGTGAGCGATGACAGCCCGGACTTCCCCGGCCCGCTGGCCGGTATCCGCGCAGGACTCTTCGCCGCACGCCATGCGCATCTGCTGATCTTGCCTTGCGATGTGCCGCAGATCGATGCGCGGTTGCTGACCGACCTGCGTGCGACCTCACGACGCAACCCGCAGGTGCCGGTAATGGTGCGCCAGGGTGAATACTGGGAACCCTTGCTGTGCATCATCCCCACGAGCCTGAAAAACCAAGTGGAACAGGCGTGGCAAGCGGGTGAACGCAGCCCGCGCAAGCTCTGGCTGCAACTGGGCGCGGTGGCCCTGCAATGCCCGGCCAATGACCCGCGCCTGGCCAATCTTAATACGCCCGAGCTGTTGCACCCCGGGGCTGGCATGTCAGAATGAAGCCTGCACAAGGAACTTTGCCGGCGTCCCGTACGTCACAAGGTCAGCAATTTAAAAGTATTCTCTCGGAGACAAACTCATGACTCAACGGACCATCGCCGCTCTCATGCTTGCACTGGGCCTCGCTACCCTCGCCGGTTGCGCTTCGCCAACAGTGATCACCCTGAATGACGGTCGCGAAATCCAGGCCGTCGACACCCCGAAGTACGATGAAGATTCGGGCTTCTACGAATTCGAACAACTGGACGGCAAGCACACCCGTATCAACAAAGATCAGGTTCGCACCGTTAAAGACCTGTAAGCCTTAGCGCTTGCACACAAGGCCCGCCTCGCGCGGGCCTTGTTGTTCCTGGGGTTTACCAGTCCAGGGTGATCTGGCTGCGGAAGCTGCGCTCCTGGCCGCTCACCGGGTCGACAAAGCGCACGCCCTGGGCCAACAGCTTGAGTGGCTTGGCGTAATCGTCCTCGGCGTCTTTGATCACTTCGGGGTAGAACGGGTCATTGCAGATGCTCGCTCCCAGCGCCGTCATATGCACGCGCAACTGGTGCTTCTTGCCGGTCACCGGGAACAGGCCGTAGCGCCATAGATCACCATTTTTCTCGCGCACCTCTACCGCCGTCTCGGTGTTGCTGGCGCCCAGCCCTTCCTGCATGCGAAAGAAAGGCTCGCCATCCACCAGGCGGCTTTTGTGCACCAACGGGAAAGTAAGGTGCGGCAAGGCCGGGGCGATGGCTTCGTAGAATTTGTCGATACGCCGCGTGGGAAACAGTTGCTGGTAAGCCGAACGACTGTTCGGGTTGGCGGAGAACAGTACCAACCCCGCCGTATGCCGGTCGATACGGTGCAGAGGCACCAGGGCCGGATTGTCCAGGCGCCGGATCAAGCGTCGCAACAAAGTGTGCTCGACGTACTCGCCAGCGGGTGTCACTGGCAGGAAATGCGGTTTGTCCGCTACCACCAGGTGCTCATCGGCGTACAGGATGCTTTCCTGCACCGGAATCACTTTCTCGTTGGGCACTTCGCGAAAGTAATAGATGCACAGGCCTTCCTTGTAGCCCAGGCCCAGGCTGATCGGGCTGCCGTTGACATCCAGCACCCGGCCTCGGGCAATGCGGTCCTGCCATTGTTCACGGCCAATGGCCGGGAAATGTGCGCACAGGCAGTCGAGCACCGTCACCCAGGAACCCGGCGGCAAGTACAGGGTGCTGGCTTGGTGCTGGGAGGGGGAAAAAACGCAAGTGGACATGCCGACGCTCGAAGCCTGGAAAACAGGCGGGCATTATCGCCCATGGCGCGCGATTGCCTAGGGCCTATCTCAGGCCTTGGCCAGTTGAGCGCGCAGCACCGGCGAGGCGCTTGCCGCCTCAGTGAATTCCTTGAGCCAGCGCAGCACGTCCACCGCTTCCCAACGGCCCGGGTCATACAGCGCGTAGAGCAAGCCCTGATAACCCACCACATCCAGCTGCTTGTGATAACCGGCGCGCTGGAACAGCGCCTCGATTTCCGCAAAGCAGGTGTTGAAATGCACTTTGTTAAACGGTGTCTTGCCTTCCGTGACCAGGCCATCGAGGCGCAGCTCGTTCACCGCGTCGCGCACCACATCGGCGGACATGCGATTGACGCTGCTTTTAAGTTGTTCAACATTCACCACGGGCGTTCCCTCTATTCAATCGCTGTACGAATATACAGTAACTGAATATTTGAAAAGCCGCCATCGCATAAATCTCAGCGCAGGAAGGCAACCACCTGATCGGTGTCGAACGGCCAGTCCAGTTCCCCCCCGGTGTCCATGCGGCGAAGCACCGGAATCCGCAGGCCGTAGACGTCTGTCAGGTCCTGGGGATCGGTGATATCCACCAACTCCACCAACAGCCCGTGTTCGACGAGCGGCATGATTTCGGCTTCGGCGATCTCACACAGATGGCAACCCAGGGTGCCGAACAGCTGGCATTCAGGAAGCATGATGAAGGACTCAGGTCACAAAACGAACCTCCATTCTAAGCCCAACAATCCCCTTGTAGGAGCGAGCTTGCTCGCGAAAAACTCCGGTGCGCCGCGTTCCTTCAGGAACCCCGCGTCAGCGTTGACGTTTTTCGCGAGCAAGCTCGCTCCTACGGTGTAAAAAGCCTGATCCAGATCACCATGGCCTATAACTGATTCAGCGATTCTCGCGGCTTTTTTGCCGCTCACCCTGCAACGGAGATGCCTGTGTTCGCCAACCTGCTGATTATCCTGGCTTCATCCCTGGTGGTGATTGCGTTGTTTCGCCGGCTGCAACTGCCGCCTGTGCTGGGCTACCTGTGCGTTGGCCTGGCAGTGGGGCCCACCGCGCTGGACTGGGTCAATGACAACGAAGACCTGCCGGACCTGGCTGAGATGGGCGTGGTGTTCCTGCTGTTTTCCCTGGGGCTGGAGTTTTCCCTGTCGAAAATGTTGGCGCTGCGCAGCGTGGTATTTGGCCTGGGTAGCCTGCAAGTGCTGGGGTGTGGGGCATTGCTGGGCGTATTACTGATGGGCTTTGGCCTCGCACCCGGCATCGCGTTGCTGCTGGGCGCAGGGCTGGCGTTATCGTCCACGGCCATTGTCAGCAAGGAGTTGACCAGCCTCGGTGAGATCTTCAGCAGTCATGGCCAGAACGCGATAGGCGTGTTGCTGTTTCAGGACGTCGTGGCGGTGTTGCTGCTGACGTTGGTGCCGGTGTTTGCCGGCAGCAGTGACCAAGCCTGGTACTGGGCGCTGCCGCTGACTCTGGGCAAGACCGTGGTGCTGTTCGTGGGCCTGTTGCTCGCCAGCCGCTGGTTGCTGCCGCGCTTGTTCCGTGAAGTCGCCGCGTCCCATTCGGCGGAGCTGTTTGTGCTGCTGGCGCTGGTGATTGTCTTGCTCACCGCGTGGCTCACCCACCTGCTGGGCCTCTCCCCTGCCCTCGGTGCGTTCCTGGCCGGCATGCTGCTGGGCGAGAGTCATTACCGGCACCAGATCGAAGCGGATATCCGCCCGTTTCGCGACATCCTGCTGGGGCTGTTTTTTGTTAGCATCGGCATGCTCATCGATCTGCAGTTGTTCGTCAGCCACAGCCTGTTGATCCTCGGCCTGACGCTCACGCTGATGCTGGTCAAAGGCATGGTGGTCGCGGCGCTGGTCAAATGGCGTAACAGCGACACCGAAACGGCTTGGCGCAGCGGTCTGGCACTGGCCCAGGGCGGCGAGTTCTGTTTTGCGCTGATGGCGCAGATGCAGCAGAGCCGGTTGATTCCCGATGAGTTCAACGGCTTGCTATTGTCCGCCACCTTCTGCTCGATGCTGCTGACACCGCTGCTGTTGCGTGCGGCACCGGCCGTTGCCCTGCGCCTGCACCGCAAGCCCAACCAGCAAGTGCAACTGGAGCAGATCACCGCGCTCAATGCCCAACTGCACGGGCACGTAGTGATTTGCGGCTATGGCCGCGTAGGCCAGTCCATTGGGCGCTTTATGCGCCGCGAACAACAGGCGTTTATCGCCCTGGATGATGACCCCGAACGGGTCCAGGAAGCCGCCACCGAGGACAGCAGCGTGCATTACGGCGACTGCCGCCGTGGCGCCTTGCTCAGCGCCGTCGGCCTGGAGCGAGCGCGGTTGGTAGTGATCGCGGTGGACAACAGCGATGTCGCCCTGGTGGTGCTCAAGGAGGCGCGGCAGATCAACCCCGACGTGCCGATCCTGGTGCGCACCCGCGATGACAGCCAGTTGGCTGAACTCAAGGCCGCGGGCGCCAGCGAAGTGGTGCCCGAGTTGCTGGAGTCGAGCCTGATGCTCGCCGCCCACGCCCTGATCCTGCTGGGCCTGCCGGACCAACAGGTGCAGGCGCGGGTGGATGAGGTACGGCACAACCGCTACCGCTTGCTACACGGTTTTTACCCGCCGCCACATACAGATGAAGAAGCGCCGATCAATCCTGACTGACCGCGCCGATCTTGTGGATCGACAGGTCCGCGCCGTAATACTCCTGCTCCTGGGTCAAGCGCAGCCCTTGCACGCGCTTGATCACGCCGTACACCAGCAAGCCGCCGCCAAACGCTACCACCACGCCCAGCCCGGTGCCGATCAACTGGCTGATCAGGCTCACACCGCCCAGCCCACCCAGGGCGGTCTGGCCGAAGATGCCGCAGGCAATGCCGCCCCACACACCACACAAGCCATGCAACGGCCACACACCCAGCACGTCATCGATCTTCCAGCGCGACTGGGCCGCGATAAAGCACCACACGAACAAACCGCCAGCGACCACACCCGTGACCAGCGCGCCCACCGGGTGCATCAGGTCGGAACCGGCGCAGATCGCCACCAGCCCGGCCAAGGGACCGTTGTGCAGGAAACCCGGATCGTTACGACCAATCACCAAAGCAGCCACGGTGCCACCGACCATGGCCATCAACGAATTGACGGCCACCAGGCCACTGACGCCATTGAGGGTTTGCGCGCTCATCACGTTGAAGCCGAACCAGCCCACGATCAGAATCCACGAGCCCAGCGCCAGGAAAGGAATGCTCGACGGCGCAAACGCCACCAGGCGTCCTTCACGGTAACGCCCATTGCGCGGGCCCAGCAGCAACACCGCCGCCAGCGCCAGCCAACCGCCCATGGCGTGCACCACCACTGAACCGGCAAAGTCGTGAAAGCTGGCGCCAAAGGTTGCGAGCAGCCAGGCTTGCAAGCCAAAGTTGCCGTTCCACACCAGGCCTTCGAAGAACGGGTAAATAAACGCCACGATCAGCGCGGTGGCACACAGCTGCGGCGCAAACTTCGCACGCTCGGCAATCCCGCCGGAAATGATCGCCGGAATCGCCGCGGCAAACGTCAGCAGGAAGAAAAATTTCACCAGGCCGTAACCATGATCGGCGCTGATCACGGCGGCCGGTTGCAGGAAGCTCACACCGTAGGAGATCCAATAGCCTATAAAGAAATAGGCCAGCGTTGAGATCGCGAAATCGCTGAGGATTTTCGACAAGGCGTTGACTTGGTTCTTCTGGCGCACCGTGCCAACCTCAAGGAAGGCAAAGCCGGCGTGCATGGCCAGCACCATGACCGCGCCAATCAGGATGAACAGGGTGTTGGAACTGTGGACAAGGGTGTCCACTGCGCTTTGCAAGTTTTCCATGGAGGTTGGCAGGCCTGCATCAAGGCAAAAAGCACCAAAGCGGTTCAAGCCAGGGTTTCGCGCACTAAATTGGCACCGCCGGCTTCACCCTTCTTCAGAGGGCGTGAACCGCTTTAGCGCAGCGATCAACACAACAGGCCGTTGCCGACAGGGTTTTTCCGCGAAGTTAAGTGATTTAGGGTAAGGTTTTTCAAGGTTTTCACCTCGACCGCCCGGATTCAGCGCAGGCCCCAGGGCCTGCGCACCAAGGCAAAGCAAAAGCTGTACCACACAATTGCACTGAACCTTCAGCCAACGCCGCGACTCGAAACCACACGTACAGATCAGCTACCCACGGAGACAACCATGGCCGGTAAAACAGCAAAGACTGCTCAAGAGATACTGATGGAGGATTTTCAAACCCTGGTCAGCGATACCGAAAAGTTGCTGGACGACACCGCCGTGCTGGCCGGTGACCAGGCTGACGAGCTGCGCACCAAGATCCACGAGAGCCTGCTCAAGGCCCGCGAGACCCTGCAATTGACTGAAGACTCGTTGCGCGAGCGCGGCCAGGCGGCGATCACTGCCACCGAAGACTACGTGCAAGCCAACCCATGGCAGTCGGTCGGCATTGCTGCCGGCGTAGGCTTTTTGATCGGTCTGCTGGCTACAAGGCGCTAACCATGTCTATCGGCGAATCCAGCTCATCTTCGAGCGCACATTCCTCAGCAAGCGGTTCGACCTCCCGACGCCTGGGCGCAGCTGTGCTGGGCTTGCTGCACAGTCACGTCGAGTTGTTCGGCATTGAATTACAAGAGCAAAAGGCCCGCACCGTCAGCCTGTTGCTGTTTGCCGGCCTGGCGTTGGTGTTTGCCCTGCTGTTGCTGGTGGGGTTGTCGACGCTGGTGATGATCCTGGTGTGGGATACGGGCTATCGCCTGACCGGCATCATCTGCCTCTGCGTGTTCTATAGCCTGGCCGCTGCGTTCTGCGGTGTGCGTTTGAAGGCGGCGGTGTTCGATGAATCGACGCCCTTCCACGCCACGCTCGAAGAACTGGCCAATGACCGGGAGCGCCTGCTGCCATGAGCATGACTGAGATCCCGCAAAACACATCACGCCGGGAAATGCGCAAAGCCTTGATCCGCCTGCGCATGGAAATGCACCGCCAGGAAATCCGGCATGAGTCACAACAACTCATGGCGCCCCTGCACAAAATGCGCAACATGCGCCACAACTGGCAGGACAGCCTGGGCATCAAGCACGCGCCGTTGTGGGGCGTGGCGGCGGTCACCCTGATGGGCTTCTTTACCGGCAAAGGCGCCAAGGGCGGCAGCATCAGCAGCGTCACGCGCCTGGTGCGGCTGGGTGCCGGGTTGATCCCGCTGATCAAGTTGGCCATGCAGAGCTCTTCGCGCAAAAGCTGATACGCGTGAGCCGATGACCGCAATGACCAGACACGTGCTGGTCATTGCGGTTTTTTGCGCTGGCTGTTAATTGATATCGACTCGGCTTACCGCTGGATTCGCTTGCACCACAAAAGCGGAAGCGGGAAGCTGGAACTGTCATTCATCTTACGGAGAACCTGCGCCTTGGATTGGCCCACCCTGCTGACCCGCGAACGTCTTGGAAAACCCCTGCACAGCCCCGAAGAACTGGGCCGCAGCCCCTTCCACAAAGATCACGACCGCATTATTTTCTCCGGCGCGTTCCGGCGCCTGGGGCGCAAGACCCAAGTGCACCCGGTTTCGAGCAACGACCATATCCACACACGCTTGACCCACTCCCTGGAAGTCAGCTGCGTGGGGCGTTCACTCGGCATGCGCGTGGGCGAAACCTTGCGCAGCGCCCTGCCCGACTGGTGCGACCCGAGCGACCTGGGCATGGTGGTGCAATCGGCCTGCCTGGCCCATGACATCGGCAACCCGCCGTTCGGGCACTCGGGCGAAGACGCCATTCGCCACTGGTTCCAACAGGCCGCCGGGCGCGGCTGGCTGGATGACATGAGCAGCGCCGAACGCAATGACTTCCTGAACTTCGAAGGCAATGCGCAGGGCTTTCGGGTACTCACCCAACTTGAATACCATCAGTTCGACGGCGGCACGCGGCTGACCTACGCCACCTTGGGCACTTACCTCAAATACCCCTGGACCGCCCGCCACGCCGACTCGCTGGGCTACAAGAAACACAAGTTCGGCTGTTACCAGAGCGAACTGCCGATTCTTGAGCAGATCGCCCACAAGCTTGGCCTGCCCCAGTTGGAGGAGCAACGCTGGGCACGTCACCCGCTCGTCTACCTGATGGAGGCCGCCGACGATATCTGCTATGCGCTGATCGACCTGGAAGACGGCCTGGAAATGGAGCTTCTGCAGTACGCCGAGGTCGAGTCGCTGCTGCTGAACCTGGTCGGCGATGACCTGCCGCAAACCTATCGCCAACTGGGCCCAATGGACTCACGTCGCCGCAAGCTGGCGATCCTGCGCGGCAAAGCCATCGAGCACCTGACCAATGCGGCGGCGCAGGCGTTTGTCGAACAGCAGGACGCCCTGTTGGCCGGCACGCTGCCCGGTGACTTGGTGGAGCACATGCACGGCCCGGCAAAGCGCTGCGTGCTGGATGCCAAGGACATGGCACGCAAGAAGATCTTCCAGGACAAGCGCAAGACGTTGCATGAGATCGGGGCCTATACCACCCTGGAAATCCTGCTGAATGCCTTTTGCGGCGCGGCCCTGGAACAACATGGCGGGCGCACGCCGTCGTTCAAGAACCGGCGCATTCTCGATTTGCTGGGCAATAGCGCGCCGGACCCCGCCTGGCCGCTGCACGCCTCTTTCCTGCGCATGATCGACTTCATCGCCGGTATGACCGACAGCTACGCCACCGAAATGGCACGGGAAATGACCGGGCGCTCCAGCCCTCAATAACGACTCCATCCAACTGCCTGTTCCCTGAAGCGAATTGCCCTACGATGGGAACAGAGCAGCCTGATCGAATTCGTACAGGCGCACGAAGAATAATCACGCGCGCCCCAACGGACCCGCCGAGTAATTCCTACTGCCCCCATCGACGCTTGCCTTACTGTGTGCTCTTTATGCCCAGCTATTCTCTTCGTATTCTTTTGGTGGAGGATCACCCCTTTCAACTCATGGCCACCCAGTGCCTGCTCAGAAGCTTCGGCTTCGAAAAACTGACCCCGGTGGAAAACGCCGAGCAAGCCATACGCGTGATGAGTCAGTCCGAACACCCTTTCGACCTGATGTTATGCGACCAATGCCTGCCCGACCTGCCCGGGCTTGAACTGGTGGAAATCGCCAGCCGCCGGCGCTTCATCACCAGCGCTATCTTGTTAAGCGGTTTACCCACCTCGGAATTGGTTAACCTGACGATACAAGCCGCACAACGAAGTCTCCCCCTCCTTGGCTACTTATCAAAGCCTTTGAACAAAGATGAACTTGAGCGATTAGTCCGCTCAACTTTTAACCCACTCCTGTAGGATTTTAAACATCCCCTACAACGAAAAATGATTCGGGGCCCGCCGTAAACCTCCAAGCCTCCCTTCTTGCCTGGCCCATCCTCAAAACGCTCACATGCCCTGTCACGATTACCTAACAACTTGTAGGTCTATACCTTTTTAAATGTAGGAACTTTCCTGTTCTGCATCTACTCCGTGCGAGCTTCATACTGTGCACTCACCTTCTGAGCTAATGTGCCCGCTTTATCTGCACCTGCATGGAAAGTGACTATGAACACAGTTTTTATTATCGATGACCACCCCGTTATCCGGCTTGCCATTCGAATGTTGCTGGAGCACGAAGGTTACAAAGTCGTCGGCGAAACAGATAACGGGTGCGATGCCATACAGATGGTCCGTGAATGCCTTCCAGACCTGGTGATTCTCGACATCAGCATCCCGAAACTTGATGGCCTTGAGGTGCTCTGCCGGTTCAATGCCATGAACACCTCGATGAAAACCCTTGTCCTCACGGCCCAATGCCCCACGCTGTTTGCCACGCGCTGCATGCGCTCGGGGGCCGAAGGCTACGTGTGCAAGGAGGGTGACCTGAGCGAGTTGCTGAGTGCCATTCGCGCGGTGCTGTCCGGCTACAACTACTTCCCCAGCCAGGCTTTGAATGGCCCCGGAACCGAAGGCATGGATGCTCAAGAGCTGGAACTGTTCAAGACCGTCAACGACCGGGAACTGATGGTCCTGCAACTGTTTGCACAGGGCCGCACTAACAAGGAAATCGCCAAAGGCATGTTTTTAAGTAACAAGACCGTCAGTACTTATAAAAAGAGACTCATGCAAAAACTCCAAGCCAAATCCTTGGTTGACCTCATCGAGATGGCAAAACGAAACGCGCTAGTGTGAGAAAGCGGATGCCCAGGCGTATAAAGGACTATCTAATAATATTAAGTGCCGGTTTGTACTTCAGCACGACCGTGCTCGCTGAGCACCAAACCAGCCCGGAACGCTTCACCCTCTTGAGTCGCGCGGGAGCTGTTCAACTGGACACTCATTTTGACAAGGCCCAACGCCAGTGGCTGCAGAACAAACGTGAACTAACGCTGGGTACATCCACCCCAGACTACCCGCCCTTTGACCTCACTTCCAGCGGCCATGATTATGAAGGCCTTACCGCCGATTACGCCGGCTTGCTGGCCAAGGCACTCTCCCTGCCCATCACTGTGATGCGCTACCCGTCCCGGGCGGCGGCCATTCGTGCCCTGGAAGCCGGGGAAATTGACCTGCTGGGCTCCTCCAACGGGTTTGAAGCGGCAACGCCGAACCTTATCCTCTCCGAACCCTATGCCGTGGACCAGCCGGTGCTGGTCACGCGCGAGGGAGAAACCCGCAGCCTCAGCGAAGGCCTCGACGGGCTGCGCCTGAGCCTTGTCTATCACTACCTGCCGCTCAATGAGGTGGAAAAGCTGTACCCCAAGGCGATCATCCGTGCCTACCCGTCTTATCAAAATGCCTTGAATGCAGTGGCCTTCGACCAGGCGGATGTGTTTCTCGGTGACACCATTTCCACCCATTACATGATCAACAAGGGCTATCTCAAAAACATTCGCATGGCCAACTTCGGCAAGCATGAAGCGTATGGTTTCAGTTTTGCCACGCGCCAGGACAACCGGATGCTCCTCAGCATTGTCGATTCAGCCCTGGCCTCAGTGCCCATCAACGAAAGGGACAGCATTGCCAAGCGCTGGAGCGCCGGCAGCGACATTCTGCTGACCGACCAGAAACTGCAACTGACCCAGCGCGAAGAACGCTGGCTTAAAGAGCATCCGGTGGTCACGGTGATCGTCAACGAAACCTTCGCGCCCCTGACGTTCTTCGATGCGGACGGCAACTTTCGCGGCATCACCGCTGACTTGCTGGAATTGATTCGTCTGCGCACCGGCCTGCGCTTTTCGGTGCAGCGCGGCCGCGAGGTCGGCGCGATGATAGAACAGGTCGCGGCCCAGAAAATCGATATGATCGGCGCCATCGTGCCCAGCAACGAACGAGATTCGCAGCTTAATTTCAGTCGCCCCTACCTGGAAAACTCCTATGTATTGTTGACACGCAGAGAGCAAGGTGCCCCCTCGAACATGGAGCAGATGGCAGGAAAGCGTCTGGCAATCACCCGAGGCAGCCCACTGGCCGCGACCTTGAGCAAAGACTTTCCGCAGGTTCAACTGGTGGAAACCAGTGATACGTTCAGAGCATCGGAGCTGCTCGCACAGGGACAAGTGGATGGGGCAGTGA
This sequence comes from Pseudomonas sp. MF6394, assembly GCF_002018845.1. Classification (NCBI taxonomy): domain Bacteria; kingdom Pseudomonadati; phylum Pseudomonadota; class Gammaproteobacteria; order Pseudomonadales; family Pseudomonadaceae; genus Pseudomonas; species Pseudomonas sp. MF6394. Next base: position 953 of record NZ_MVOJ01000059.1, on the reverse strand, counting down.
ACACCCTGGTGATCGCCAACTACTTCCTGTCTTCCCAGGTCTTTCAGGATAAGTTGCAAATCAGCGCCAGCATCGGCACGACCCCTGCGACCTTCACCCTGGCCACCTCGCGTCAAGCCACGGAGTTGAGCTCCATCCTCGACAAGGCCCTGCTCAGCATTGCCCCGGATGAAATGGGTGTGATCAACAGCCGCTGGCGTGGCTACACCGCCGCATCCGACAGCTACTGGCGTAATTACCATCAACTGATCGCGCGCATCATCATCGGCACCGGGCTGCTGCTATTGATCTCCCTGGCCTGGAACGCCTACATGCGTCGCCAGATCAAGCATCGAAAAATGGCCGAACGCGCCCTCAACGATCAGTTCGAGTTCATGCGTGCACTGGTCAATGAGACGCCCCATCCGATCTACGTGCGCGACCGCAATGGGCTGTTGCAGACCTGTAACGACAGCTACCTGCAGGTGTTCGATGTCAAGCGCGAAGAGGTGATCGGCAAAAGCGTGACCCAGATGACCATGGCCCTGGCCTCGGAGGCCGCCCAGTATCATGCTGACTATCTGCGCGTCGTCGCCGAGGGTAACCCGCTGATCCTTGATCGCAGCCTGCATATCCACGACAGGAAACTGACCATTTACCATTGGATCCTGCCCTACCGCGACTCTACGGGTGAAGTCCAAGGCATCATCGGTGGCTGGATCGATATCAGTGACCGACGCCAGCTATTCGATGAACTACGCGCTGCCAAGGAGCGCGCCGACGAGGCCAACCGCGCCAAGAGCACGTTCCTGGCCACCATGAGTCACGAGATTCGCACCCCGATGAACGCAATGAGTGGAGGTATTTGAAGAAAATATGACGTGCCGCTCTGGGCGTGTTCTGACCAGTTACTATGCTTGTCCAGACGTAGAAGACATGCGAAACCATTGCAACCTGATGATGCTAAAATGGTA
>NZ_MVOJ01000058.1:0-18117 GCF_002018845.1 Pseudomonas sp. MF6394 | reverse complement strand
AAAAACTCGAAGTGGCAGGCAATGGCGCCACCACCACGATCAACGACACCATCGATAAAGTCGATGTGGTCCTGACCGCCACTACCACCGTCGGCGAAGGCGGCAACATCGTCTACACCGCCAGCCTTGTGGATAAGAACGGCGCACCGGTGACTAACATCACCAATCCGCTCACCGTGACTCTGGATAACGGCAAGACCATCACCATCGGCGTAAACCAATCGAGCGGTAGCGTTTCGGTTCTTGCTCCGGATGATGTCTATAAAGGCGATCAAACCGTCACCACCGCAATCAAAGGCGTAACCGGCGGCGAGCATTTCGAGAATCTGGTCCCTGGCACTACCGCGGTGAACACGACCGTTACGGACACACCGGGTACCGATAACACCACCACCGTTACGCTGACAGCGCCAAGTGCCGTTAACGAAGGTGGTCAGATCACCTACACCGCGACCTTGAGCAACAAGGCCGGTACTGACGTCACCTTGAAGCTGGATAACGGCTCTTCGATCACTATCAAAGCTGGCGAGACCGTCGGTACTGTGACCGTGCCTGCGCCTACCGATGACGTGTTTATCGATAAGAGCACCCAGACCGTCAAGATCACCGAGACCACTGGCGGCAACTTCGAAAAACTCGAAGTGGCAGGCAATGGCGCCACCACCACGATCAACGACACCATCGATAAAGTCGATGTGGTCCTGACCGCCACCACCACCGTCGGCGAAGGCGGCAACATCGTTTACACCGCCAGCCTCGTGGATAAAAACGGCGCACCGGTGACCAACATCACCAATCCGCTGACCGTGACCCTGGATAACGGCAAGACCATCACCATCGGCGTAAACCAATCGAGCGGTAGCGTTTCGGTTCTTGCTCCGGATGATGTGTACAAGGGCGACCAAACTGTCACCACCGCTATCAAGGGTGTGACCGGCGGCGAGCACTTTGAAAATCTGGTTCCAGGTACTACCCCGGTTAACACCACCGTTACGGACACACCGGGTACCGATAACACCACCACCGTTACGCTGACAGCGCCAAGTGCCGTTAACGAAGGTGGGCAGATTACGTACACCGCAACGCTTTCCAATAAAGCGGGCACTGATGTCACGCTGAAGTTAGATAACGGTTCGTCGATCACCATCAAGGCCGGCGAAACCGTCGGCACCGTGACTGTCCCTGCGCCTACCGATGACGTGTTTATCGATAAGAGCACCCAGACCGTCAAGATCACCGAAACCACTGGCGGCAACTTCGAAAAACTCGAAGTGGCAGGAAACGGCGCAACCACCACGATCAACGACACCATCGACAAAGTCGATGTGGTCCTGACCGCCACCACCACCGTCGGCGAAGGCGGCAACATCGTTTACACCGCCAGCCTTGTGGATAAAAACGGCGCACCGGTGACCAACATCACCAATCCGCTGACCGTGACCCTGGATAACGGCAAGACCATCACCATCGGTGTGAATCAGTCGAGCGGTTCCATCACCACCGTAGCGCCAAACGACGTCTACAAAGGCGACCAAACCGTCACCACCGCCATCAAAGGCGTGACCGGCGGCGAGCACTTCGAGAACCTGGTGCCGGGCACGACGGCGGTGAACACCACCGTCACCGACACACCAGGCTCCACCGACCTGACCACCGTCACCCTGACTGCCCCGACCGCGGTCAACGAAGGCGGCCAGATCACCTACACCGCCACCTTGAGCAACAAGGCCGGTAGCGACATGCTGGTCCAGCTCGACAACGGTTCGAGCATCACCATCAAGCAAGGTGAGACCGTGGGCACGGTGACCGTCCCGGCGCCTACCGATGACGTGTTCATCGACAAGAGCACCCAGACCGTCAAGATCACCGGCACCACCGGCGGCAATTTCGAGGGCGTGACCATCACACCTGCGGGCGCCACGACCACCATCAACGACACCATCGATGACGTGACCGTGGTACTCAAGGCCACTGGCTCGGTCAGCGAAGGCGGGCAGATCGTCTACACCGCGTCCCTGGTCGACAAGAACGGCGCAGCCGTGAACAACGTGGGCTCCGACCTGGTGGTAAGGCTGGATAACGGCTCAACCATCACCATCGGCAGCGGCAAGTCCACCAGCTTCACGACGGCTACCGCACCGAACGATGCCTATGTCGGCGCCAATGATGTCAGCGCCAAGATCACCGGCGTGGTCAGCGGTGGCGACAAGTACGAGCATCTGATTGTTGATGGCAGCCCCGCGGTCACTAAGGTCACGGATGTAGTGACTGATACCAAAATCAGCATAACGGGCGACGGCTCGGTCACTGAAGGTGGCACAGCCCACTACACCCTGACCTTGACCAACCCGCCGCAAACCGACGTAACCGTGACGCTCAAATACAGCGGCACCGCCACTGACGGTTCGGACTTCACCGGCGTGTACACCGTGAAGATCCCGGCAGGCTCCAGCAGCGTGCCGTTTGATATCCGCACGCTCGACGACAAGATCACCGAGCCTACGGAACAGATCGTCATCACCATCGACAAGGTCACCGGAGGCAACTTCGAGAACCTGGTGATCGACAAAGGCACTGTCACCACCAACATCCTCGACAACGATGCTCCGCCGGTGATCGACCTGGATGCCAACAACTCCAGCGGCGCCACGGGTGCTGATTACAAGACGACGTTTACCGAGGGTACCGCCGGGCCGGGCGTGTCGATCGCCGACACGGATATCAAGATCACTGACCCAGACAGCACACTGCTGACGGGCGCGACGGTCACGCTGACCAACGCACAGGCCGGTGATGCCCTCAATCTTGGCAATAGCGTGAATGGCATCAGCGTCAGCACCAACAACCAGACGGGCACTATTACCCTGACGTTGTCCGGCAGCGCGACGCTGGCTGACTACATGCAGCGCATCCAGAACATCACGTTCACCAACAACAGCCACGACCCAAGCACCACGCCGCGCACCATCACCGTGACGGTGACCGATGGCGGCAACTACTCCAACGTGGCCACCACCACCGTCAACGTGGTGGCGGTCAACGATGCGCCAGTGGCCACTGGCGGTGCCGTGACCGGTACGGAAGACACCGCCCTGGCCCTGACCTGGGCCAACTTCGGCGTGAGCGATGTGGACTCGCCGCAAGCCAGCCTCGGGGTGAAAATCACCGAGCTGCCGGTGGCCGGCAAGCTGCAATACCTGGCGGCGGACGGCAGCACCTGGACCAACGTGACCAGCGGCCAGACCTTTACCAAGGCCCAGATCGACGGCGGCCAACTGCGCTTTACGCCGAATGCCAACGAGTCCGGCGCCGACGGTTATGGCGGCACTGGCGTGGGTAACAAGCAGGCGGATTACGCGCAGTTCAAGTTCCAGCCAACCGATGGCAAGGACCTGGGTACCAGCGCCACGGTGAAAGTCGATATCACGCCAGTGGCCGATGCACCGACCCTCAGCGTGGCCGACAACAACGTTGCCTCGACCGGGCTGGTCAAACAGGGCTGGAACAGCATCGCCGGCCTTGGAAACAACGGCAACGGCGCTGCGCCAGACGTGCTGAAAAAAGCCATCGACAACGCGGGCACACCCAACAACACCTCTGTGGTGACCAACGTCGAGTCCGTCGACAACGTCGCCGCCGGCTCTGGCTCCAAGATCTCTGGCCTGATCTACATGGAAGCGGGCAAGAGCTACACCTTCAGCGGTATCGCCGATGACAGCGTGGTGGTCAACGTTGGCGGTAAAGACGTCGCCAGCGGTTTGTGGGGTACCAACAGCGGCAAGTTCAGCGGCACGTTCACCCCAACGACCACCGGTTACTACAGCCTTGAGATCTACCAGGCCAACCAGGCGGGGCCTGGCAGCTTCGACGTTAACCTGTCGATCAACGGCGGGGCGGTGCAGAACCTGAGCACCAGCACCGTGCCGTTGTACACCGGCCTTACCGACCTGACCAACGCCGGCGTCACCGTATCCGACCTGCATGGCAGCAACGGTGACGGTTACTACGTGGGCTACAAGCTCAACGAAGGCCAGGAAAACGGCACGGTCAAATTGTCCAAGGTCACCACCGCGCTGACCGACACCGACGGCTCCGAAACCCTGAGCGTGAAGATCAGCGGCATCCCGGCAGGCTCGGTACTGACCGACGCGTCTGGGCACACCTTTACTGCGGGTAAAACCGTGGGCGAAGTGAATGTCACCGGCTGGGACCTGAACACCCTGACCATCAAGCCGCCGACCTACTACAGCGGCCAGTTCAACCTGACGGTCACTTCGACTTCCACCGAGAGCATCGGCGGTTCAGCGACCACCACCGCGCAATTGCCCGTCACGGTGCATCCAGCGACCTACAATTCGGTCACCGGCACCTCGGGCAGCGACACCATCAATGGCAGCGATGGCAACGACATCGTCGTGGCCGACATCGCCGGCCTGAACGTGGTGCAGGGCAAGAATTACAACATCGCGTTCATGATCGATACATCGGGCAGTATGGGTGCGGACTCGATAGCAGCGGCAAAAACCTCGCTGACTACCACGTTCAACTCGCTGAAAAACAGTATCGGCGCCAGCACCTCCGGCACTGTGAATATCTTCCTGGCGGATTTCAGCGACCAGGTCAATCGCACGGTGACAGTCAACCTGAAAGACCCAGGTGCATTGGACTCGCTGCAGAAAGTCCTGGACTCCATGGTGTCTACCGGCGGGACCAACTACGAAGACGTGTTCAAGGCCGCGGCCAACTTCTTCAAGAGTGCCCAGGCGACTGGCAACACTGGCGCTATCAATACAACGTACTTCATCACCGATGGTCAGCCGACGTTTTACCAAGCGTCCGAGCAGACCAACCCATACTTGTACGGCAACGTCAGGCTCGATGATGTCGTCACCATGAACAACTACACCATAGGTACCGCCACCCGGATCAACATCGATTCGAATAACTACCTTGATATCAACTCTGCCGGCAAGGTAACCCTCTGGTCTTACGGCTGGGGGTACAACAAGGGAATCATCCACGCCCAAGGGGATGGCACCTATGAAATATCGGTGCAAGGCGGCCTCGGCTACGATACCGACTACTCCACCACCCTCAACTCCAACAGCGCGTTCGCACTGCTTAAAGGTCTGTCCACAGGTGGCGTAGAAGCCATCGGCCTCAACAGTGGGGTCAGCCTGAATCAGTTGGCACCGTACGACAGCGATGGCAAGCCACAGGCCAACATCGATCCGAAGGACCTGGCCAACGCTATCCTCGGCCACACAGAGGCGACGTTGCCGGGCGCGGACACCGTCAGCGGTGGCGACGGCAACGACATCCTCTTCGGCGACCTGGTGAGCTTCAGCGGGATCAATGGCGAGGGTTACAACGCGCTGCAGGCCTTTGTCGCACAGAAGACCGGCGTGGCTGTCTCGGCAGTGACTGCCTCTAACGTTCACCAGTACGTCACCGAGCACTATGTGGACTTCGACGTCTCCGGCGCCAAAGATGCCGGCGACACACTGTTGGGCGGCGCTGGCGATGACATCTTGTTCGGCCAAGGCGGCAACGACACGCTCGATGGCGGCAAAGGCAATGACATCCTGCTGGGTGGCACGGGTAACGACACGTTGATTGGCGGCCAGGGCAACGACATCCTGATCGGTGGCTCGGGTGCCGACACCTTTGTGTGGAAGTCTGGCGACATCGGCAACGATGTGATCAAGGACTTCAAAGCCTCGGAAGGCGACCGCATTGATCTGCGCGATTTGTTGAAAGGTGAAACCGACAGCACCATCGACAACTACCTCAAGATCACCACGGTAGACGGCGTGTCGACCCTGCAAGTGAGCAGTGAAGGCAAGCTCAACGCCGCCGGTGGCTTGGCCAATGCCGATGTGACGATCAAGCTGGAAGGCAACGACTGGTCCCACACCAGCATCAACTCGCTGATCAGTGGTGCCGACCCGACCATCAAGATCGACCACACTTAAGACACGATTAATCGGCCGCCCTTCCAGGCGGCCGATTTTTTGGCCTGCGAGTCGCTGGCCCTGGCGGACGGTGCATCGCATACTCACGCCCATACACACAGCGTTGACCTATGCTGTTGAACGCCTGTGGCGCATTTTCGAGGGGTTGTTATGTTTTACGTGCAACGTGATGCACAGGGCGCGCTGGTTCGCGTGGAGGCTATCGCCTTTGCCGACTCCACCGAAACCCTGCCGGCCGATCACCATGAGATCCAGGCCTGGTACGCCAACGAAGTGGTGGAAACCAGCCTGGCCCAGCTCAAGCAGAGCGACTTGGAGATGATCCGGGTGCTGGACGACTTGATCCAGGTACTGACCCGCAAAGGGGTGATCAGCGTGACCGACCTGCCGCCGGCAGCCCAGGCCAAGTTGATGGACCGTAACCAGGCGCGGGAGGCGTTGGGTGGGTTGAGCCAGTTGATCGATGATGACGAGAAGGGATTGATTTAATCCAACCGCTCCTACAGGTAATTATTTCCAGGGTGCGGGTTCGCCAAACAGTTGGCCCTGCACACCGAAGATTCCCATCTCCCGAATTACCTTCAGTTCGCCCTCGGTCTCTACACGCTCGGCAATCAGCGGCAGGTCGATGCTATGGGCCGCTCGCTGGATGGCCTCGATAAACAGGCGCTTGTCACTTTCCTGGTCGATGGCGCGAATGTAGCTGCCGTCGATCTTCAGGTACGCCAGGCCCAGGCGCGCCAGGTTACCGATCATGCTGAACCGCCCACCGAAACGTTGCAGGCTGAGGGAGAAACCCAGCTCGCGCAGGCGCTGGGTCATCTGTTCCAGCACGTGCTGCTCAGGCAGTTGCTCTTCACCGATCTCCAGGGTGAGGCGCGGGCCCAGGTTGCTGTGCTGGCGTAGCAGGTCATAGATGCGGTTCAGAGCCTGGGGGTCCTGCAGGGTCGCGGCCGAGAGGTTCAGCGCAAGGTTCTCGGTGTGGCTGCTCATCTGCTTGAGCACCTGCTCCAGCATCAGGCGGTCCAGGCGGGCCGACCAACCGAAGCGCTCAAGCCACGGCAGGAAGCGCCCGGCCGGTATGGTGTGACCATCCTCGTCCTGCAAGCGCGACAGCACTTTGTAGTGCAAGACCAACTGCGGGTCCTGGCTGGCCACCACCGGCTGGAAATACAGCTGGAAGCGCTGCTGGGTCAGGGCCTGGTCCAATAAGGTGTGCCAGGCATGGTGATCGTCTCCCACGCTGGCGGCGGCGCTGCGGTCCAGGCACACCCAACTGGTGTCGCCCTGCGCTTGGGCCTGGGCCAGGGCCTGGTCGGCCAGGGTCAACAGGGCTTGGGGCGCGTCGCCATGGCTGAACGGCGCCAGGCCAATGTAGGCGACCGGCGTAACGTCGCTGGCACCGGTCGCTTGCAGGCTGAGCAAGGTGCTTTCCAGGTTTTGCGCCAGTTGCACCGCTTCTTCACGCATCAACCCTGGCGCCAGCACGGCGAACTCACCGCCACGAATACGGGTGACCAGGTTATGGGTTTCCGGGTACGGCGCGCACTGGCGCAGCAGTTGTTCGCCAACCGCTTGCAGCAGCTGGTCGGTACGCTGGCCGCCCAGGCGCTGGTTGAGGCCAGCCAGGTCCTTGACGCGCAGCAACAGCAGGTAGCCAGAGTTGGTCTCTTCCGGGTTACTGACGCGGGCGTTGAGCTGCATCTCGAAATAACGACGGTTGGCGAGGCCGGTGAGGTTGTCCTGGTAGGATTCGGTGCGCAGTTTTTCGCTACGCTCAGCCTGCTCCTGGAACAGCGCCTTGAGCTTTTCCACCATCTGGTTCATGGCCTGTACCACGCGACGCAGTTCTGGCGTGCGGGGCAAGTCAGGCAGGCTGAGGAACTCGCGGCGGGCAATGGCGTGGGATTGCTTGACCATATAGTCCAACGGCTTCAATTGCCGGCGCAGCAGCAGCCCACCGAGCACCACGCTGACCGCGCCGCACACCAGCAACCAGCCCAGGCTGCCCAGGGCGCTTTGCCAGAGCTTGGCCAGGGCGAACATCGGATGGCTGACCACTTCTACCCGTGCGGCCTGTTCCCAGCCACGGCTGACCAGCGCATCACCGCCGGCCGGCTCCAGGCCGATCAACTTGACGAACCAGTTGGGCACGCCGTTGTTGTCGGGAATACCGCTGCGCTCGACGATGGTTTTGTCGGTGGCCAGGTCCACGACGCGGATGCTGGCGTAGTAACCGCTGTCGAAGATCGAGCTGACCAGCAGCTCCACCATGGCAGGGTCGTCGATATTCGGGGTCAGCGACAACGCCAACGCCGTCGCGGCATCCTGGGCGTGGGAGCGCAGTTGGTTGACGTACTGGGTGCGCGAGCTTTCCAGGCTGACCATGAAGCTGCCGCTGAAGGCGACCACCAGGAACAGACAGATTGCGATCAATAGCTGTTTGAACAGAGACATCCGATCAGTTACTCCTAGTTGGCAGGCTCGGCTGGAAAGCCTTCCGCACGCATTTTTCTCAACACATCCTGCCAGCGCGACAGGCGTTTGGTATCACCGACTTTCTTGTTGCCCTTGGCACCGGGCAAGTACAGCCCCTCGGCGTTGAATGAGTACACCGGGACCAGATCGGTGCGACGGGTGGCCGGCAGGATCTCATCCATCAGGCTGTCGAGCACCAGTGGTACCGCGTCGGGGGTCGAGTAATAGGTCAGGACCATGTGCGCTCGATTCTGCCGCAGGGCCTTGACGTACGTAATGCGCAGTTTGTCGCTGGACACCCCCAGATGACGCAAACTGAAATACTTTGCGATGGCGTAGTCTTCGCAGTCACCGGCACCTTTCCAGAGTGCTTCGACGGGTGTCTCCCAATAATCGACAACGTGCCAGAGATCGATGTCTTCCACGTAGGTCATTTGCTTGTTGAAGAACAAATTGACGACCTTGAGCTGGTCCTGCTCGCTGACCTGTTTTTCGCTCGCCAATAGCCGCTGCCAGGCGTCGATACGCTGCTGGCCTTGGCCCAACGGCCCGTAGACGGCGGTGGCCTTGCGGCTGATCTGCGAGAAATCCCAATCGGCACGCAGCCCGCCAAGCATCAGGCCAGCCAGTAAAATTGCTGATAAAAGCCAGCAAAGCAGTCGATAGGGAATAAAACTTACCGCCAAAGTGTTCAGTCCATGAAAGAGACGGAATTTCAAGGAATGGTGAAGCCTGGCCCTACAAAAAACAATGGCACAGTGCAATCATTCGCGGGAGCCGCGTTTTTATAACCGCCCCTTGTGAGAGACACAAAGTATGCTGTGTAAGCCCTTACAAACGGAAACTCTGGCTGTTTGACAAGCGCCTGGCCCATCTTTAGTGTTCTTTGGATCCAATTAGCCAAACTATTATTCAAGAAAAGGAGGATAGCGCAACCGTGACGCAGAAGCCGAACCCATTAAGCAGCATCAAAATCAGCGGGCCTATTCCCGCCCATCTTGCGCGCTCGGTTATTGAAGAAACCTTGCGTAATGCCATCCTCGATGGGCGATTGCCCTGTGGCACCGCCATGCGCCAGCAAGAACTGGCCAGCCTGTTCGGCGTGAGCCGCATGCCCGTGCGCGAAGCCTTGCGCCAGCTGGAGGCGCAATCCTTGCTGCATGTGGTGACTCACAAGGGTGCCGTCGTTGCCCCCTTGATCGAGGACAATTCGGCTGAGACCTATGCCTTGCGCATGCTGCTGGAGTCCGAAGCCCTGCGCCTGTCGATTCCGTTGCTCACCGACGCGGACCTTGCTCAAGCCGAGGCCTGTATCGATGCACTGGAAAGCGAAAAAGACTACACCGAGATTGGTCGGCTCAATCGCCTGTTCCACATGGTGTTGTATGGCAAGGCGCCCAACCAGCGGCTACTCACTCTGGTCGAGCACGGGTTGAACGAGGAGGAGCGCTTCCTGCGCTTCAACCTTGAAGCGATGGGGCTGGGCGAGACTTCCCAGGAGGATCACCGCGAACTGCTGAGCCTGGTGGCACAGAAGAGGGTCGAGGAGAGCATCCTGACGCTGCGTAACCACTTGATGCGAGGCATGGAGGTAATCGCGACCTACCTCAGGGGCCTTGAGAGCGCCGACAAAAAAGCCGTGTAGTCGGTTTTTTCGCCTGAGCCCTTAATACTTATGTGACCGAGCAACTTCCCTATCAGGATTGTTGCTCCGTCAGAAATATTAAAAAAATCAACTAAAGGACAATTAACGCCGACTTAGCGCACGGAAAAATCTCACCTACATCCGGGCAACTTACCGCACATATAAATACCCGCAAAGTCCTTTAATACATTTGTATACCGGTTCAAACATTCAATCAGCTTACTATCTTCGCCTAGCAAGCTCCGCTTTCCCAAACCGCTGCGACCGCCTACTTAAAAGGCAGCGGCGTGCACGTGATCGTGGCCAAGTTACTCTTACATCCACAACTATAATATTCCAACACTGCTTTTACAGCACTCGCAACAACTATAGGCGTCAACCATGCATCAATATTTACTTGAGCTAAAAAAACAAAAACTTTTCGGCCACCCGTTATTTATAGAAATAACCACCCTTGGCAAGTTACAACACTTTATGCAATACCATGTATTTGCCGTGTGGGACTTCATGAGCCTGACCAAACGCCTGCAACAGGACCTGACCTGCACGCAACTGCCCTGGCTCCCCTGCGCTGACCCACGCGCTGCCCGCCTGATCAATGAAATCGTGCTGGCTGAAGAGTCGGACGAACACCCGACGCGAGGCTATTGCAGCCACTTCGAGTTGTACCTGGACGCCATGACGGAAGTGGGCGCCAGCACTGTCGCAATCAGCCGCTTTATCGAGCTGCAAAGCCAGGGAGTGGAGGTAAGCGTAGCCTTGCAAATGATCGGTGCGCCCCCAGGCGTGGCCCGCTTCGTCGACAGCACCTTGCAAATCGCCTTGAGCGCTCCGACCCACTGTGTGGCGGCGGCGTTCCTGCATGGCCGCGAGAGTGTAATTCCGTCTATGTTCCAGAGGCTTTTGCATAGCCATGCTTTCATAGGTCGGCAGGCCCCAACGTTATGTCACTACCTCAGCCGCCATATCGAAATGGACAGCGATGATCACGGGCCTGCGGCGCATCAGTTGCTACAGCGCCTGATCGAAGCAGACCCCAGCCGTCAGCGAGAGGCCGATAACACCGCCCTGGGCGCCCTGGAGAGTCGTATTACCCTCTGGGACGACGTACTGGCCTCGATGCAAGAGGTACGCCCGTGAACGCCGCCCACTACCAATCCTTTGCCGATGACTGGGAGCGTCGCGCAACCATCCGCACACGCCCCCGGCGGATGTTGGAAGACGACGACAAACTCATCTTCCCCCTGTGCCGCCAGCCTCTGGTGCTGAGTGCAACCTTTCTCAAGCACTGCCCACAATGGCGCGACTTCGTACTGGTGCAAAGCTTCTATAAATTCATCAATGACGTGGTGATTTTCGAAACCGAGATCGTCGACAAAACCGCGCGCAGCATCGCTAAAAATCGCTTCTCCCTGCCCTTTCCCCTCGCCTGCCGCTACGACGCGATGACGGTCGTTGTCGACGAGGATTACCACGCGCTGGTCGCGCTGGATTTCCTGCAGCAAGCCGTGGAGATGACCGGAATCCAACCGCTTGATCTACCCGGGCAAATTGAATTGGGCCGCGCGCTGCCGGCAGCCCAGGCGCAGGTACCGGTATATTTGCACGATGCCGTTGAGCTGATCGGCGTCGCCATCGCCGAGAACACCGTCACCCATGACGTCGCAGCGTTTTCCAAAGACGGCAGCGTCAAATCCTCTGTCCGCGGCCTGATGGCCGATCATCTGTTTGATGAAGGGCGGCATGCGCGGTTCTGGACACAGTTGGTGCGTCTCTACTGGCAATCGGCAAGCTCGCAAGCTCGCGACCACATTGCTCAAGCCCTGCCCGTGTTCCTGACGCACTACCTGACCAACGACCTACAGAAAGACTTCGATCTGCAACTGATCGAACACTTGGTTATCAGTGCCGACGCTCGCCTGGCACTGCGCGATGAAATCCAGGCGCTGGACTTTCCCATCACCCATCAACATCCGCTGGTGGCCAATATCATGGGCTTTCTGCACCACAGCGGTGTACTGCAAACCCCTAGCGTGGCACGAGCCCTGAGCGACTACCTGCCCGTATCGAGGAGGTTGGCATGAGGCGCTTGCAGATCGAGTGGCGGGGCACCAGTAAAGCTCTGGAGGCGCTCAAGCAGGAGCTGGAGCAATATGGGCATGTGGCAGTAACGGAGTCTGTCGACCTGGTGATTGAAGACGGGAGTCAGCCGCTGCCGCCCTCGCCCACCAGTGCGCCTTGGCTAAGCTTGCGCGTGGGTATCGGCCCGCTCTGCGAACACGGGCTGCCCTTACTGCAGTTGCGCTGCTATGACCGCGAGCGACGCCTGCTAAATGTGCAAGACGTTGCCCAGGAGCCCAGCGGTAATGGGCAGCGGTTGCGCCAGCAGGCAACGGATGCATTGGTGGAGTGCGCAGCTTTGTTGGTCTGCGGTTTCTCAAGAGACCCCGCTTATTTCTCGGCAACGGCCACTGCTAATACCTGGCCTGAACAGGGTCTGCAAGAGCTGGATGCCTTGGCTTTCAAGCACCGGTTCAACCACACGGCAGACCCTGCCTTACTGCACGCGGCCCGGACGCCCATGATCGAACGGCTGCAGGCCAGCCTTCATACCTTCGCGCATCGAACCGCGCTGAACATCGCCGGTCACGTGCTGACTTATCGGCAGCTCGAGCAACAAGCCATGGCAATCCAACAACGCCTGCTTCCCCTGCTGGAGAGTGCCGAGTCACCCCGAGTAGTCGGCGTATGCTTGGAGAAATCCGCCGAGCTGTACGCCAGCATTCTTGCGGTACTGGGCTGCGGCGCCGTGTATTTGCCGCTGGTCCCGGACCATCCGAAGCAACGCCAGCACTGCATGCTGACCAGCCTCAAGGCGTGCGTGCTGCTGGAGAACGGCCAGCACCCGCTGCGAGAGCGTTTCGTTTCACTTGATGTGAGCCAGGTCGCCGCGCATAGAGCCGACATGACGCAACCGCTGATGCGCCATCGTCCCGGTGCCGACGAGCCCTGCGTGGCACTGTTCACCTCGGGTACGACGGGCCAGCCTAAGGGGGTACTGCTGAGCCAATACAACCTGGCGCATTTCACGGCCTGGCTCGTCAGGCGCATGGCGTTGGATCAACACAGCCGCGTCCTGCAGTTTTCGTCGCTGGGCTTTGATTCGTCACTGATCGATATTTTCCCGGCCTTGATCGCCGGCGCCGAGTTGATTGTCCCCAGTGCAGACCAACGTCACGACCCTCAGCAACTGGTAGAGCTGATTCGCCAGCAACGCGTCACGCATGGGTTCGTGCCACCGGCGCTGCTCAGTATCCTGCCGCTGGATCAGCCGTTAGGCATGTCTCATCTGCTGACCGGAGGTGATTTCTGCGAGCCCTGCGTGATCGAACAACTGGCCGGTCAATGCCAACTGCATAACCTCTATGGGCCGACCGAGGCCACTGTGTTGGCGACCCATCGCGTGTTCCAAAAAGGTGACAGCCATCGCAATATCGGCCTCCCCATTGCCAACAGCCAGGTGCTGATTCTCGACGAGAACCTGCAGCCCGTGGATGAACAGGTGATGGGCGACTTGTACATTGTCGGCCCAGGCGTAAGCCTGGGTTATTCCAATGCACGGTCTCCGGTCGACAATCCGTTTGTGGCGCTGACACTGCCAAATGGGCATGTGCTACAGGCTTATCGTAGCGGCGACTTGGCGAAATGGACGCAGGAGGGCATCGAACTGGGTGGCCGCCGAGATGAACAAGTCAAGATTCGCGGTTTTCGAGTTCAGCCCCAGGATATTGAGCAGTGCTTGCGCGACAGTCGCTTGTTTCGCCAAGTGGCAGTAGTGATCGATGCGGCACACAGAGTCATCGGGTTTGCCGCCCGGCCAGAACCTGGCGCTACGCTGGCAAGCCTGAAGGAACACGCTCGGCAATGGTTGCCCGTGCACATGCAGCCAAGCGCCTGGAGCGAGCTGGCAGGCATGCCCCGTTCGGATAACGGCAAGATCGATCGCAAAGCCTTACTGGCCATGCCAATACCCACACCCGTCGAGGTGAGCCGCTGCCGCGTACAAGACCCTTTGCAGGCACAACTGGCTGACCTGTGGGGTGAACTGTTGGGATTACCCGCTGGCGACCTCTCGATCGATGAAAGTTTTTTCAACCTCGGTGGCCACTCCATCCTGTTGTCGACCCTGTTGCTACGCCTGCGCGAGCAGTTTGGCCGAAGCTTCTGCCTGAGCCCCTTTTTTGAGACACCGACCATTCGCACATTGGCCGCACTCATGGATGGCGGCACGCTGCCGGATACCCAGTCCAACCAGATGGAGCAAGACGCGACGCGAGCACTGGCGGTCGAAGTGCTGCCCGAGGCCCTTGCGGGAGATTCGCGCAAAGCCATCGTCACTGGCGCGAACAGCTTTGTCGGGGTGCATATCGTCCAGGCACTGCTGACTGGCGGAGCGCAGGACGTGGCGTGCCTGGTGCGTGAGTTGCCCGGCCATTCGGCGGCGGCAAGGTTCGCCCAGGCATTGCGTGAATACCGCTTGGAACATCTGGACCTGAGCCGAGTGCAGGTATACGCCGCTGATATTCGTAAACCCCGCCTGGGCTTGGCCGACGATGTGTACGAGCACCTCGCCCGTCATTACGGCGTGGTGGTGCATAACGCCGCGCAGGTCAATCATGTGATGGATTACGCCTCACTCGCCAAGGACAACGTCGAACCTCTGCTGGAGTGCCTGCGTCTTTGCGAGACCCACTGCAAGAAGGTCCTCAATTTCATCTCGACGCTCTCAGCCTGCAGCAGCGTGGACGTCGATGGCTACGTACTTGAAGCGCCAGCCCAGCGCACACTGCCGCTCTACGTGAAAAACGGCTACAACCTCTCCAAGTGGGTCGCCGAGCGGCTATTAGGACGAGCAGTCGAGCAAGGGGCCTGGGTTAATATTCATCGCCCGGGGAATATCAGCTTCAACAGCCAGAACGGTGTTTGTCAGCCACAGAAAAACCGCTTGCTGTTGATGCTCAAGGGGTCTCTGCAATTGGGGCTCGTCCCGCGACTGGACGCCAATTTCGATCTGATGCCGGTGGACTTCCTGGCGCGTTTCATCGCCTTCCATAGCGCTCATTTTGACACCGAGCGAAACGTGTTCAACTTGCACAATCCGCAGCCCTTGAATTGGGATCAGTACCTCGATGCCTTCAGCGAGGCTGGGCACGTTTTTGACCGAGTCAGCGTTGAACACTGGCAACGGGCGTTGCGCAACGTAAGACGCGATAACGCACTGTTCGGGGTGCTGGGCTTTTACCTGGACGGACTGGGCGAAGACATCGGTGATACATCGATGATCCGTTACGACAATGCCCGGTGGGGCTTGGAAAAAATGGGGATGTGCTATCCACCCAAGAGCCAGGCGCTGTTACGCAAAGGCTGCGACTACCTGAGCGCTATCAACTTCCTCTGAATAGCACCGTGGACGCAGGGCAAAACAGTCGGAGCGAGAGGCCTCGCTCCGATGCAGTCAGGATCAGATCTTGAAGCTATCGACCAATTGCTTCAGTCGGCTGGCCTGCTGGGACAGCGCATCGCAGTCCTTGAGCGTCTCGTTGAGGTTGGCCACACCCTGCTGGTTCAAGAGGTTTATCTGGTTGATATCGACGTTGAGGGTTTCAACCACTGCGGTCTGCTCTTCAGTCGCGGCCGCGACGGATTGGTTCATGCCATCAATCTCAACGATACGTTGCGTCACGCTGACCAGGCGCTCACCTGCCTGGTTGGCGACTTCGACGCTTTCTTCGCTGGAAGCCTGGCTGGCGTTCATGGTGGTCACAGCTTCCCGCGAGCCCACTTGCAGCGAAGTGATCATCTTATGGATTTCTTCTGCCGACTCCTGGGTACGGTGCGCCAAATTACGCACTTCATCCGCCACCACGGCAAAACCACGCCCGGCCTCGCCAGCACGGGCCGCTTCGATCGCAGCGTTGAGGGCGAGCAAGTTGGTTTGTTGGGAAATACCTTTGATCACATCCAGGATGTGCCCGATGTTGTCGGTGCTGGCATTAAGGGTCTCGATCTGAGTGCAGGACAGGCTGATCTTCTGCGACAACTCAGACATCGCCTGGATGGTTTGCTCCACCACTTTACGACCATCGTCAGCTTGTTCGCTGGCACCACTGGCGTGCTGGGACGCATCCGCGGCGTTACGCGCGATTTCCTGGGTGGCAGCGCCCAGTTCGTTGATGGCTGCGGCCACGCTGTTGGTACGCGCGCTCTGTTCGTCAGAACCGATAATCGACGCATTGGATGAAGCCATCACACGCTGGGACAAATCGTGCACCTGGCGCGTTGCCGAAGACACTTCGGAAATCGACGCGTGAATTCGCTCGACGAACTGGTTGAATGCACTGCCGACCTCGCCGAACTCGTCTTTGCTGGTCACGTCCAGACGTCGGGTCAAATCACCTTCGCCTTGGGCAATGTCCTGCATGGCCACGCCCATGGTGGTCAGCGGGCGCAACAGCACTTGAATCAACAGGCTCAGGAGCACCGCAATGGCCACAACGGCAATCAACATTGCAATCAAGGCCGAAGTACGGAATTTGCCCAGCGGGGCGTAGGCTTTTTCTTTGTCGATCGACAGGCCAATGTACCAGTCAGCGCCAGGCAAGCCGCTGATAGGCGTGAAAGAGAGGATGCGATCCTGTCCTTTGAGTACGACGTCCTGGTTGAGCTTCTCAATGCGTACGTTGGTGCCAGGGTAGATGTCCTTGAGGTTCTTCATCACCTGATCCTGGTCCGGACTGACGATGACCTGACCATCACCGCTGACCAGGAACGCATGGCCGATACCACCGAAGTCTACCGAGTTGATGATCTTCACCAGTGTCTGCAGGCTCAGGTCACCACCGACAACACCCAACAACTCGCCGTTCTTTTTCACCGGCATGGCAATTGTCACGATCTGACCGCCCACAGCCGCCATATAAGGCGGAGTAAGCATGGTTTTGTCCGCCACTACTGCTTGCTTGTACCAAGGGCGCTGACGAGGGTCGTAGTCGTCAGGCATCTTCGCGTCAGGGCGCTGGGTGAATACCCCGTTGGCTTGTCCCACATAGGTGAACTGGAAGTTGCTGGTAAACGCTGGTTGATCGACCAAACCAGGAAGATCGGCGGCGCTGCCCTGGTGGGCAACGTTCTGCGCCAGATTCTCGAGAACCAAGATGCGACCACTGAGCCAGTTCTGCACACTGCTGGCAGTGAGCTCGCCGGATTGCTGGATGGACGAAGTGAGGTTTTGCCTGATGGTGCTGCGCTGCAGGTAGTCGTTGTAGAGCGTGAATAACGCGAAGGCTAAAACCACGACGCCTGACGCGGCCAACAGAATTTTATGACTGAACTTGAGATTCATTTCATCGACTTCTTTTGCCAAAGGGGGGTGAGCGTGCCGAGTGGAACATTCCATGTAACGGGATAGGCGGACTCTGCGGTCGCTCTATTTCGGTGCACGCATGGCTCGTCAGGCTTTCGGCCAAACTTCGACAAATCTTAGGAATTTGTGAGAAGCATCTTCTTTTAGCGTAGGAAACCGACAGGCGGTAGGGGTAAGGCAGATTGGCTGTGATGGGCTGCCCTAAACGACAAAACCCCTGTCTGCGTTAGCAGACAGGGGTTTCGGAATTCAATCTTGACGATGACCTACTCTCACATGGGGAAACCCCACACTACCATCGGCGATGCATCGTTTCACTGCTGAGTTCGGGATGGGATCAGGTGGTTCCAATGCTCTATGGTCGTCAAGAAATTCTGTGTACCAGACCGTTGCGTTGGCAACGTGCCGGTGAAATTCATGAGCTTCTACATAAACAAAACCCCTGTCTGCGTTAGCAGACAGGGGTTTTGGAATTTAATCTTGACGATGACCTACTCTCACATGGGGAAACCCCACACTACCATCGGCGATGCATCGTTTCACTGCTGAGTTCGGGATGGGATCAGGTGGTTCCAATGCTCTATGGTCGTCAAGAA
>NZ_MVOJ01000057.1:0-19298 GCF_002018845.1 Pseudomonas sp. MF6394 | reverse complement strand
CGCAATGAGTGGAGGTATTTGAAGAAAATATGACGTGCCGCTCTGGGCGTGTTCTGACCAGTTACTATGCTTGTCCAGACGTAGAAGACATGCGAAACCATTGCAACCTGATGATGCTAAAATGGTATCAGTCAACCACATTCTCCATGGAGGGTCGAAAATGAAAAATATCGGGCGTACAGTTGGAATCGTAACTGGACTAATGTTTAGCGCAATTTCATTCGCCGATAGTGATTGCCCAAATACAAGTTATGACAGTGGTTACAAAAAGCAGCTGCCGGTTGTGGGGCGTGATGAGTTAATAAAAACAAACATCCCCCTTTTTTCTAACGGTAAAATTACCTGCCTTATTGGATTGAACTATCGAAAAATGAGTGAAAACGAAAAGCTCCGCATAGAGACTGGTAGCTTTAAAGATATTAAATATCGAATTTACTATACCGACGGTAGCGGCTCTGTACAAGGCGATAAAAACAGCACATTAGACACCATCAAGGACTTGCATGTAACCAATTGGAGTACAGGTTGCAAGGTCGATGGCATGGAAGACAAACATTGGTGCTATATACAAAAGAAAGACTTGATGGTGGGCATATGGAAAGATGGAAAGAGTTTTATAAGCATTGGAAGTGAACATTTTCCGAATTCAAATATTGCGATTAGAGTCGACCAGCAAACTCCAAGTAGCGCCTCTGCTGAAAACGGATTCAACAACAAACAAACCACTAAAATAATTGAACAACTTAAATCTGGTAGCAAAGCGCTTACACGTTACCAAGAATGGCCATATGAGCAAAACAAAGACCAGACCATAGATTTATATGGCTTTGCAGAAGCGTGGGAAATAATAAATACGGTTTACCGCACTGCCAAATAAACTGCATAGTTTGTCGAGGACTAACACATGATTAGTCCTTTCAACAAAAATAGGGCGTAAACAATGAAACTCCCGACAGACCTACAAATTTTAGAAGCAATTTATAATGAGTACTATGAGCCATATAGTAATTTCAGCAAGGGAGAGGAAAATGGCAGGGATAGCAAAGCATATATGCCAATCGACATTGATTTGATAGCGTCAAAACTTAATGTAGATGCAGGCATAATTTTTGGGAGACTGTACAATCATTTGAATAAGCTTCACTCATATGTCAATGACGACGTACAGAAATCAAAAGTGCCGCTTTTTGCGCTGCAAGTGGGAAGAGATATTCGATGCATCCACTTTCCTATGATGTCTTCTGTTTTAGCAGGCCTCCAATCAGAGAAAAGTAAATTTTTTACTACCACTTGGATTTCATTAGCGGCAATTTTAGTCTCACTCGCTGCCTTGGCAGTTAGTATTTTAAAATAGAAATCCAAAATTACTTTTTACAAGGATAAGTTAAATGGGTATGTTTATTAAAAACCTCGGAAGCATTGCATTTGGAATTGTTGGATTCTTGGCTTTCCTATCCCTACCTGCAATTTTCCTTTTAGGTCTAGCAAAAACAACACATTATGTTCTACCGTGGGTCAGCACATTGGCTTGGCTCTGTGTTGGTATTATCGTCTTCATTCTATTGCCTCTTTCACTTTTCAAAAAATTTCGAGTTTTTACAGGCACAGCTATATACATAGGCTCTTTTGTCTTTGGATTGTTGCTGTTTTTGTTCAGCTTGCTAACCACCTGGACAATGTGGGGAGGTTTTTGGGCTTTCATAGGCTTGCTAGGTTTCGGCGGGTTAATCGTACCGTTCGCATTTGTCGCGTGCTTGTTGAAGGGGTTTTGGTTTGGTGTTGGCGCTGTAATCGGGCTGCTCGCATTGACCTGGGGAGCTAGGTTTGCGGGACTTGCAATAGCAATGAATGGAGAAAAATAAATGGTATAGTAAATTCATGATAACAACTGCTCTCTATGGAAGACTTTTTTAAATTTATTTTAGTGATATTTTCTCTTTGCATTGCAGTAAATGCTGGATACTTTGAGAAAACCAGCAACGTGCCGGTAGGCACAGTAATTGAACGCAAAGTATCTCCAAAAGACAAGCTGACTGACAAAGAAAGAAAAGAATCTGAACGAGCATACCAGGCTGCCGCGAAAGACTGTAAAAACAAAGACGAGTTTAATGAAAGAGGTAGTACACTACTTCAAATAAGCCATTCGTTTAATTTTAAGACCGGAAGTTGTGAACAAGCCAAGACGCTTTGGACAGACCAAGATGATAAATTTTGGAGAAATCCAAATTATTTAAGTAAAGACGTGGTTATCAAAACTTATTCATTACCGACAAACCCATATTACTAAAAAAGCCCACTGGGCTTTTTAATTTTCTTTTTTATGCTTTTTCCTATTTTCTTTTCTTTCGTCAATCGCTGCTTGCATTGCCGCTGCTTGTTCTTTTGTGAAAATCTCAACCCAGCGGATACCTTGATATTTTCTCTTACGCCATACGCCGAACGTTTTTTTAAGTGTAATTTCCTTTAAAAGCTTTAAGCACCACTTCCCGATATTCTTTTCATAAACATTAAAATCAATATGATTGATGAATGTAGCGTCCGGATAAAGACACATCCAATAGCATTCTTTTTCTGATTCTAGGCGCTTTTGAATAGATTTGGTCTTTGGATACATAGTATAAGTAATTGTTATGCTCTGATTTTACCATTTTTTTGCTGCTCAATAGGGAACTGGAAATGAATATCTAGACATGTGTATATACGGACCCATGTATAACTGAACAGATTCTTGCTTTTGACTTTCGCTTCTGAAAAACACATTTTTTTTCTCACACACACTGGTAAACAGGACAAAAAGTGCAAATAACAAAAAGACCTTAAATAAGGCCGTTTTTCTTGCGTGTATAATAAGTTCTTCTGCTGATGCCTAGCGCAAGCCAAGGCTTTGTATCCTTATCGCCTTCCTGCTCTTTCATGCCTTTCTTACGTCTTATGGTAGCCTTGCGCTCTCTGTCTCTTCGTTTAGTTTCGTCAGCAGATATTATCGTTTTTAACTGTTTTTGCTCATCATCAGTGATGTTGAAAATTCTTATGAGCGTTTCGTTTTTAGGAGTGTACAAAGGAATATATGAGTTTTCGCCTGACTTGATTACAGTTTTTAGATTGTATTCTTTTAATCTGTTTTCAAGGGTAGATAAATCTATAAGGCTCCAACTTGAATTTTTGAATATCTTATCACCCACCTTTTTTGCTTGGTCTTCGAATTCTGCATAATTCATACGCCCAGTTATAGACATGAAATTACAAATCCAAAAAACGAAACTCATTCTTTCACCAATAATATCGCCTCTAATTTCTATTAGTTTAAGCAGGTCTTCATATCGTGCTTTTGCGAGGCTCCGTGTGTTCTTTGCAATGAAATTCTTGCTCGGCTCTTGCTTTTTTACGTCACTAACCACGATCAACGATTTGACAGCACTTTTGAGCTTCACAGGCTTGACTTGCGGGGCTTTGAGCTTTTTCTGCTTGGGTAGTATGTCGTTCTGGTCTTCTTGCGTTGTATGAGCTTTTAGCACGCCTAGCATGTAGTCAAAGCTGTGCTTATCATTCGCTTCAAGTAGTTCAGCACGTTTACCGGTTTTACTATTAATCGTTCCACATAGGCGAAGCAATCGAGCAACATCAAGCGCTTTTGTGTCAGAGCCAAAAGCTTCAAATATTTTGTTTATTACTCGCTGCGCAATTTTCCATTTTTCTACTATTGTTGGCGCTTTCAGCATTGCTCTATGTTCTTTGGAAACCTTAAAGGCTTTTACTTTTTCAGTGAAAATCCATTTTAAGTAATATCCGTTACCTGAATACATGATTGAAGGAAAAGGCAAAGAGTTTAAAAGACAGACGTCTTTGACGTCGCTTATCAGTTCGTCGTGAGTTGTGTTTTTATATTTCTCTGTTTTGTATGTATCTAAATCACAAGACAACATGACGAGATTACATAGTTTCGCTTCGCTACGACCAAATATAAATTGATTTGAAGTGATATAGCAATCTACTGCGCTATCATACGATTTAAGCGTTTCTTTGAGGTTTTGAACTTCGATTGTTTTTTGTTCAAAGCCGTTTTTATATTGTTTGCCTTTGAGACAAATAGCGATTTTTGAAAATTTGGGGTGTTCTTTTAACTCTTTTTCAGATTGAATATGATAATTCAGTGGTTCGAAAATATCTGAAAAAATATGAGGTTTAGAATTGCTTTGTAAAACTGAAATGTTATAGTTATATTGTGAGTGCATAGTTATAATTAGTTGTGGTGATTTAATTATAACTTTTAAAAGTAAAAAGAAAGAGCCTAGTGGCTCTTTTTTATTGTCTGTGAATTAAGTTGTCGCATTTATATAAGAATGTCGCATATGTGTATCAATGTCGCTTTTATGTAACTTTCTATTATTTAGATGTTATCAATACAAAAGCTATTAAAAGCGATTTGGCTATTCTCTCTTATTGATTCATACCTATGATTGACCCGTCCGGGTCAAATTGAATTAATCGTGTCCAGACACTGCGCCCGAGCCTATGCGGCTTTTTCGGGCGATTTGGCTCATCAATCGTATTTGTTTTTTCGTGATTGAGAATTCGTTGGTCGGCTTTCAGGAGCGCTTCTGTCAAGAAATTGAGTAAATTCATTTTCTGATGTTCTGTTATTTGCTGCTCGATGTTTAACTTCTTTTTGAGTCCATTTTTTCGTTCTCGCTTCAAGCTCTTTATCGTTTTTGTCGTAATGTCTATCTATTGAGTTATATAGTTCTAACACTGGTGTGCTTTTTGTTCTAACAATCTGTTTAACTCGATTATCAAATTCTTCTTCGTCAAGTAAATCGTTCTTTAAGAAAGTCTTACCTAATATAGAACGCTTCAAATTTCTATCGAAAAACGGTTTAAGCCCAAGGACTTGCTGGTACAGGGTTTTCATTTCGTCAAAGATTTTTATAAAGTATTCTTGTGTGAATTTCTTAATTAACTCTTTTTGTTTTTCTTCGAATTGTATGATTGACTGTTTATGAGTTTCTTCGTCTTGTTTGAGCTTTTTCACGTCTTCTCTTATTTTGTCTCGCTCATCACTTTCAGCTTTTTTCTTCTGTTTATACTCTGAAACTTCATATTTTAACGCTTCGAGTTCTGATTTTGTTTTCGTGTGTTCATCTCTTTGATTGTTTATTACTTTGCTATTTTCATTTCTAACACTGACAGTTTTTTCGGTTTTTGATTTTTCTTCTATTAGTGCTTTTTGCAAGGTTTCAATTTCTTTTTGCATTGTCTCTGTTTGCAGATTTAAAAAGCTCAACTGACGCAAATGTTTTGGCAATTTCGATTGCTCATTCATAAATTTATATGCTTCATCAGTCGAAGAACTTTTTACGTTAAACACTGCTTCAAGTTTCATATTGTTTTGTTGTGATAGTTGATTGAATTTTTTGTAAAAAACTCGCTGTAATGTTTCACCACGCCAGCGATTTTTTGCGTCAAGCAAAAGCTTGCTTTTGCGCTTTTCAGTGCGATTAGGATGTTCAAAATCTGCGGGCATTGGTTGTTCACGTATTGATAACGTTTTATTTTTTTCTGCAATGACTTGTTCTTGTTTTACAAAATCGTATTCATTTGTCTTTGAATTTTTCATATTGATAAACAAATGACAATGATTTGTCGATTCGTCAGAATGACTAAATCCGATTAAAATTTCATTATCTGGATGATTTTCTTTGTAGTATTCAATTGCTGTTTGTAGCAAGAAGTCGCTTGTTTTTTCAGAAACGTCTATGTCATTTTTTTTTGGAATTACAAGAATGACTTCTTTAACAACGTTCGTATCTGATTTTAGTTTTTTGAGTTTTGAGGTTTGTAGTTTTTCAGCTAAATCGCAATGGCTTTTTAAGCAATTAACTTTTTCATTTATGCGTTTTACATTATTAGATTCTAATAAGATTTTATATTGTTCACTGTCAAACTTCTTAAAATCATCAATCGCATTTAGTACATAATCTTTAATATTTTCATCTGCTTCACTGACAAATTTCATCAGTTTATGTTTAAACTTTCTTTGTTTGTCTGCTTCTACTTTTTCATAATCTGTCTTTGTATTTGCGTTGACTTCTGATTTTATTTTGCTCAAAATTTCGTCAAAAATTTCTTGGTTGTCGTCTTTGTTATTTCCTATTTTGAATTCATTTTTGTAGAAAATTTTATTATCTTTTGATAGTTCATCATCATAGATAAGACTATCAAAATCTTTTGTTCTTATGCGTAATGAATGTTCAAGACTTGATGAAAGCCCTGCGATATTTGAATAGTTTTCGTCTCGTTTTAGTATTGTTATCTTCTTCATTTTCTCCTCTGTTGATTTATATTTTGGTTTTTTTTGAGCGTTAAAAATTCAAGCGGAAGCGTAATTTTTATAAGTGAATGCGTTTGATTTTGACGTTGCTTTTGCTTCGGCTTCCGGCAGGACCCGCGTATATCGACACTGGTTAAAACGAGCGCAGCGAAGTTTTAAACTGTGTCGATATACATAGCGGGTACTCATTCATCACGAATTAAACACTCTACTTATAAAGTAACACATAAAAACATAACTTCTTTTGTTAACAATATTTTATTTTTTCGAACTCATATTTTTATAGGTAAGCACGTAAAAAAAACGGGATTTCTAATCCCGTTTTTTTTACTGCTCAATGATTTTCAAGAGAGCTATTTTAGATGCGGCTTATGATGTGCCGTGTAACCATCTGGCGTAACGTCAATTGTATCTATGTGCTTGTCGTCGTGGTAAATATCAAGCGCAAAAAATTTCTTTTTGAGTGGTGTGATAATTAGCTTTATCTTTTGCGAGTGAAGAAAATTATTTATTCTTATGCGACCCTTTTCTGTTATCAGAAGCCTGTAAATTTCCATCTCGTTTAAATCGGATTTCGTCGCCAAGTGGAGTGAGCTGATTTTGAGATTTAGTTTATGCTCGTCTACTTTGAGCTTGTCTAATTCTTGGCTCACTTCGTCAATTCTATTTGTAATATATTTTTTTGCGCTATCAGAAGACTTTTCAAGTATTGAAAAGTTATTTGCCAACGCTTTTTCTTTTATCATTATCTGCCCAAGTATTTCTTGATGTTCTTTTTCAAGTGCTTTTATGTCGTCATTTTTTACAATGATTTTGTGGAATGGAATGAGGGATTGATACGCAAGAAATATTTCCTCAATACGTGCGTATCTGTGTCTGATACCTTTCCCAGGCATTGCACATTTACATTGCCCCACAGTCGATGCATGGCAAACCAAATCGACATAGTGATTTTTTTGTGCGTGGTAGCGGAAAGTTGAGCCGCACTTGCAAAATACCAGTCCACGTAAAATATTTCTAAACTCTTCCGCCTTTCTTCCCGCAAGCTTTGGGTCTAGTCGTTCTTTTAGTTTCTCGCTAATCCGATGAAATTCCGACTCGCTAATGACGGCAGGGTAATAGTTCTTTATCTCTTTATTAACGATTGTTCTATTTCCATGCTCGTCGTTTTTCATAGCGAGAAACGAACCATAAATTGCATGCTTGTGTAGAACCTTGCCGATTGTGCTATCAGTGTATTTTTTTGGATGGTTTTCTTTATTCAGTTCCTTTGCAATTGACTGAAAGCCATAATCAAAGCAAAGCTCTGTCATTCGTTTAACAGCTTTTGCGTGTTCATTCAGAACGAATTTATCGTCAACAAACGAGATCCAAAATGGGCAACGCTTTGTAATAATTCCGCCATTTTCGCCTTTTTCTAAATTTCGAGCTTTTGCGTCAGAGATACGTTCAGACTTTGATTTGCTTTCGTCATTTGCTCTTTCCAAAATGTTTTGAATAAGACTAATATCAACACTGCTATCTTTTTTACGCTTTGAATAAAGTCGATTATCAAAAAGTGTGTAAATTGCACAATCTGATTGAATGATTGAGATAATAAGTTCCAATGCGTCGTATCCACCCATCCTTGAAATTCGGTCGAATGACTCAACAAGAAGCAGAGCATTAGGCAAAATCTCTTTTGATTTGATACGTTCAACGAATTTAGCGAGTTGTCCAGATTTTAGATTTTTGCCTCTGAATGCTGAAACGCCCAGGTCTTCGTACCTTTCGACCTGCCGAGCAGTGGGATATTGCTCGAAAAAGCGGTTGAGCTGTTCAAGCTGTCGTATCTCGCCAAAGCCCAAGCTTTGGGCTTTCGATGAAAAACGTATGTAGCTGTATACGTTGATGGTTTCATCGTCTCTGAACACGTCAGAGAACGCCCTAGGCAGTGTATTTTTGACCGGCATAATGCTCTGAACCCCATGTAGACCGTGCATTTTAGCATTTTATACAAAAGCCTCCTGTCATTGCCGTGATCGGCATGCTCGAACTGACGCTCAAGCGCGCCGACCAAGGGCATCTTGACCGTCCGGCGATCGAGGTGGCGTACAACTCGGCCAGAGACCTGCTGGAGCTGATCGGTGACATCCTCGACATCGCGCGTATCGAGTCCGGCCGCCTCAGCCTGGCGCCGGAGCGCGTCAACCTGCGGGAGGTGATTGAATCAGTGGTGCGCGTCTTCGATGGGCTGGCACGCCAGAAAACCCTCAGCCTGCTGCTGGAGTTCAAACCCGACCTGAACGATATCGAGGTGCTGATAGACCCGCTGCGCTTCAAGCAGGTGCTATCGAACCTTGTGAGCAACGCGATCAAGTTCACCGAACAGGGGCAGGTCAAGATCAAGGTTGAGCTGCAGCCAACCCAGGCACCGGAGCAGATCGAGCTGAAACTAGTAGTGGAAGACACCGGCATCGGCATCAGCCGGGAGGACCAACTGCGCCTGTTCGAACCCTTTGCCCAAGCGGACAACTCCGGGCAACTGGCACGCAGCGGCGCGGGCCTGGGCCTGGTGATCTGCCGCAGCCTGTGCGCGATGATGGGCGGCCAATTGAGCCTGAGCAGCGTGCCCATGGTGGGCACCCAGGTGCACGTCAACCTGAGCATGCCTCGCCTGCAAGCGATCCAGGCGGAGGGTGAACACACGCCGCAAACGCCGGCCACCGCACTGGTGCTTAACGTACTGGTGGTAGATGACCACCCGGCGAACCGCCTGCTGATGTGCCAGCAACTGGGCTACTTGGGGCATAAATTCACCGCTGCCGAGCACGGTGCGGCGGGGTTCCAGGCCTGGCGTAAAGAGCATTTCGACCTGGTGATTGCCGACTGCAACATGCCCATCATGAATGGCTATGAACTGAGTCGCTCAATCCGTGAGTATGAGCAGCGCGAACAATTGGTGCCCTGCGTGGTGCTGGGCTTTACCGCCAATGCCCAGCCAGAAGAAAGGCAACGATGCGTGCAGGCCGGCATGGATGACTGTCTGTTCAAGCCCATCAGCCTCACCGTACTGGAGCGCCAACTGGCACACATTGTCCCTAAAGCCGTGCACCAACGACTGGACCTCCAATGCCTGGAAGCGTTGACCGGCGGTGACCCCCATTTGAGTCGACGCCTGCTGGAGGAACTACTGAGCAGCAGCCATCAAGACCGCCAGATCCTTAGCGAACTGCTGGATCGACACGCTCCACTCTCGGAAATCATTGAGCAAGCCCACAAGATCAAGGGCGCAGCCCGTATCGTGCAAGCCCATTCATTGGCGGGGCAATGCGAAGCCTTGGAGCAAAGCTGTTCGCGCAATGAGGAGTGGGCCGTGATCGAAAGCGGTATCAAGGCCCTGGAACAACTCATGCAGGCACTGGAAAAGATGCTGCAGGTTCAACTGGATGAGCTGCAAAGCCAATAAGCGCCAGGGCCGGTAGGGGTAGGAGTGAGCAAACGCGCCCCTACCCTAACCTGCCTCATCAGCCGCCTCAGCAGTCGGTCAACCGCAGGAAAATCTCCGCCAGCCGCTCAATGCCCACCTGGTCCTGAGGGGTGAAACGGGCCAGCAATGGGCTGTCGAGGTCAAGAACGCCAATCAGGTGACCGTCCTTGACCAAGGGCACTACCAATTCACTGTTCGAAGCGCTGTCACAGGCGATATGGCCTGGGAACGCGTGCACATCCTCCACGCGCTGGGTTTGCCGCGTTGCCGCAGCCGCACCACACACGCCACGACCAAACGGAATGCGCACACAGGCGATCTGCCCCTGGAAGGGCCCCAGTACCAACTCTTCATTGCGATTGAGGTAAAAACCCGCCCAGTTCAAGTCATCCAACTGGTTGAACAGGAACGCGGAAAACTGCGCACTGTTGGCAATAAAATCGCGCTCATCAGCCAACAGCGACTCCAGTTGCGCGCACAGCATGGCATAGCCATCAAGGCCGCTGCCGGCCTGTTGTAAATCGATCATGGTTGACGTTCCAACAATTTAAGACCCACCCAGTAACGGGCGAATTGATAGGCACACCGGCCATTGCGGTTGCCCCGCCCAGTGGCCCAACGCACCGCGAGGACATCAAGCTGCTCATCGCGCTGCCACTGCAAGCCGGCCTTGCTGGCCAACTCGCCGATCCAGTGCTCCACCACATCCAGGAAATGCTCCTGGCTAAACGGGTAGAACGACAGCCACAGGCCAAAACGATCCGACAAGGCAATCTTGTCTTCAACCGCCTCGCTCGGGTGCAATTCGCCATCCACGCGCTTCCAGTTGTCATTGTCGCTCTGGTTTTCCGGCACCAGGTGGCGACGGTTGGACGTGGCATACAGCAGCACGTTTTCCGGCGCCTGTTCCAGGGAGCCATCGAGCACGCTCTTGAGCACGCGATAGTCGCCTTCGCCGGCCTCAAACGACAGGTCATCGCAAAACAGAATAAAGCGTTGGGGAAGCTTGAGCAGTTGCTCGACCACCCGCGGCAGGTCCGCCAGGTGGTCACGCTCGATCTCGATCAAGCGCAGGCCCGCCTTGGCGTGCTGGGCGAGCAAGGCACGAACCATGGAAGACTTGCCAGTGCCACGCGAACCCCATAACAGCGCATGGTTGGCGGGCAAACCGTCGAGAAACTGTTGGGTGTTGCGCGCCAGTTGCTCGCGTTGTTTATCGACACCGATCAGGTCCGACAGGCGCATGTCCAGGCTGACCTCCAGCGGCAACAGGAAGCCAGTGCGGCCTTCGCGCTGCCAACGGGCGGCCAGGCATTGGCTCCAGTCGATCGCTTGGCGCGGGGCGGGTAACAACGGTTCCAGGCGAGCCAGCACCGCATCGGCGCGCTCAAGAAAGGCATTCAATCGAGAATCCACAGCTATTCCTCTGGCAACTTCTTGCAAAAGATGGCGTATTGGCAACCCTGCGGCACACTGCATGGGCTGCATCAAAAAAACGATTCATGCCGGGCGAGCCAAAGCTTGTGGATGTTCAGCTATGCTTGCCGGGCGAAGGGAAACGCTAAGTGGTTCAACACTCGATGGATATCAAGTTCGCCCACCGCTTGTCTTATAAACAAGCCAGATTGACTGTGCTGGTCGGTTTCGTCTTGGGAACCCTGCTCAGCCTGATCCAAATCGGCATTGATTATGCCAGTGAAGACGCATCCATCAACCGTGAAATACGCTCACTGATTGAAATCAGCCACAACCCGGCGTCACGCATCGCCTACAACATCGATGCCGAACTCGCCCAGGAACTGACCCTGGGCCTGCTGCACTCCCCTGCCATCATCCGCGCGCAGTTGATCGACAACAATGGCGTGGTGCTGGCCGACGTCAACCGCCCGCGCAAAGAAAGCAACTATCGGCCCGTCAGCGATTTTCTGTTTGGTGCCAATCGCCAGTTCGAAGACCGGCTGTTTCTCAGCCATATGCCCAACGACTCCCTGGGTGTGCTGCGCCTGGACGTCGACACCTATGCCTTTGGCAGCCGTTTCCTGCATCGCGCAGAGATCACCCTGCTCAACGGCTTCGCCCGCAGCCTGTTGCTCACCGGGATTTTACTCGGCCTGTTCTACGTAATGCTCACCCAACCGCTGGTGCGCATTATCCGCGAGCTGAGCACACGCAAACAGGCGCGCCTGGATTGCCCACCGGGGCATGAACACGATGAAATCGGCGTGCTGGTCAGCGTCGCCAACCAGCAATTCGAAAACATGGAAACCGAGATCCAGCAACGGCGCCACGCCGAAGACCGCCTCACGGAGTACCTGGGGCAACTGGAAAATATCGTTTCGGCGCGCACCCTTGAACTCAAGACCAGTAACCAACGCTTGAGCCAGTCCAACGATGAGCTGGAGGCGGCGAAAATGACGGCGCTGGGCATGGCCCAGGCGCGGGCGGCATTCCTGGCCAATATGAGCCATGAAATCCGCACGCCACTCAACGGGCTGCTGGGCATGATTGCCCTGTCACTGGACAGCCCGCTGACCGCCGAACAGCGCCAGCAACTGTCCATTGCCCATGACTCAGGCAAAGTGCTGGTGGAGTTGCTCAACGATATTCTCGACCTGTCCAAATTCGACGCCGGCCAGTTGGAACTGGAGCATATCCCCTTCGACCTGGGCTCCCTGGTGGAGGACACCGCCAACCTGCTGTCGCAAAACGCCGCGCCGAGTGTGGAGTTGACCTGCCTGATCGACCCGCAATTTCCCGCCCAGGTGATCGGTGACCCGACCCGTGTGCGGCAAATCGTCAGCAACTTGCTCTCCAACGCCTTGAAGTTCACCCGCTTCGGCCGCGTCGATGTGCGCCTGCGCGCCTTGGAAGGCCGGGTCAGCATCGAAGTGTGCGACACCGGCATTGGCATCGCTCAGGAAGCCCAGGTGAAAATTTTCCAGCCGTTCACCCAGGCCGGCGCTGGCATCACCCGTCAGTTTGGCGGCACGGGTTTAGGCCTGGCACTGACCCATAACCTGTGCGAAGCCATGCAAGGCCGCTTGAGTATCAGTTCGGAGGTGGGCTTTGGCAGCCAGTTCTGCGCCGACCTTCCACTGCCGGCGCATTTGCCTGCCACACGCTATGCACCGCTCACGGGCGAGGTGATCGCCATCACCAACGCCGGCGGCGGGCTGACGGAGCTGCTCACCACGCTGTTGCCCTCTTGGGGGCTGACGCCGCGGTGCTATTCCCAGGACGATGATCTGAGCGGGCTGGCGCCCGACCTGTTGATCACTGACTGCCCTGAATGCTTGTTCCGCTTGCGCCCGGGCATCAGCGCGCCGATTCTGTTGGTCACCGCCTACGGCAACTTTTTGCCCAGCGAAGAAGTCGCGGCCCTGGCGCCGCTGCAGCAACAAGCCCGCCCGTTGAGCCGTAACGCGCTGTACCAGATCCTGCAACGCAACCTGCGCAGCGACGCGCAACTGGTGCTCGACCCGGTCCAGATAGAAACCGCACCGCTTGCGCACCGTGCGCGCATCCTGTTGGTGGAGGACAACGCGGTCAACCAACTGGTGGCCAAGGGCATGCTCAGCAAGCTCGGGTGCGAGGTGATCGTCGCAGCCCATGGCGGCGAAGCCCTCAAGCTGCTGGAGGACCAGCGCTTCGATATGGTGTTGATGGACTGCAACATGCCCGTGATGGATGGCTATGAGGCCAGCCGACAGATTCGCCGCAGCGGGCGTTGGCCGGACTTGCCCATCGTGGCCTTGACCGCCAACGCGATGGCCGAAGAACGCGAGCGTTGCCGGGCCGCGGGAATGAACGATTACCTGGCCAAGCCGTTTCGCCGGGAAGAACTCAACGCGCTGCTGGAACTGTGGGTACCGAAGACCACCAGCCTCTGACGGGTACCCGCACCGCGTAGGTCATTTGAGCAGGGCTTCGATCTCCTGGGTCAAGTCCTGGGGCTTGGTGGTTGGCGCAAAGCGCTTGACCTGCTGGCCATCACGGCCGATGAGGAACTTGGTGAAGTTCCACTTGATATTCTTGGAACCCAGTAGCCCCGGAGCCTGCTTTTTCAACTGCACGAACAGCGGGTGAGCGTCGCTGCCATTGACGTCGATCTTCTTGAACAGCGGAAAACTGACGCCGAAATTCAGCTCGCAAAACTCGGATATCGCACCTTCGTTGCCCGGCTCCTGCTTGCCGAACTGGTTGCAGGGAAAGCCGAGCACTACCAGGCCCTGGTCCTTGTAGTGCTGCCAAAGTTGCTCGAGGCCCTTGTACTGAGGGGTGAAGCCGCATTTGCTGGCGGTGTTGACCACCAGAATGGCCTTGCCGGCAAAATCGGCCAAGGTCTTTTGTTCACCCTTGATGGTGGTGCAAGGGATGCTCAGCAGGGAGTCGCTCATGGCAATGCCTCAAGTCAGCGAAAGAAGAACCTTATTCGTGTAGGAGCGAGCTTGCTCGCGAAAAACTCCCAGACGCCGCGCTCATTCAGGCGCCCCGCGTTATCGTTGACGTTTTTCGCGAGCAAGCTCGCTCCTACGGGGGCTACGCGAGCCTAGCGCGGCACCAGATCCAGGCATACCGAGTTGATGCAATAGCGCAGGCCCGTCGGCGGTGGACCGTCCGGGAACACATGCCCCAGGTGTGCGTCACACTTGGCGCAGGTGACTTCGGTGCGAATCATGCCGTGGCTGACATCGCGGATCTCGACCATTGCGCTATCGGCAATCGGCTCATAGAAGCTGGGCCAGCCGCAGCCGGAATCAAACTTGGCCTTGGAATCGAACAGCGGCTCGTTGCAGCAGATGCAGTGGTAGACGCCGTCGGTCTTGGTGGCGTTGTACTTGCCGCTGAACGGTCGCTCGGTACCTTTGAGACGGCACACGTTGTACTGCTCCGGATCGAGCATCGCCTTCCATTCGTCTACAGTTTTCTGCAACTTATCCATCGGTACACCTCGGCAACTGAAAAACCCTGATCTGTGTCTTTTCCATGGATCAGGCGGCACGTATGATTGCGCCTCTTCAAAACGCCAGTCTGGCACCCGCGCCACCGGCATTCAAACGTATTTATGGGTGCGGGCCGTGCAGGCTTCACCCTACGGTAGTGCCTACGCCGTCGGGATCGTTCATTTTCAGGATCACATCGCCATGCAGGTCAGCAAATCGAACAAGCTCGCCAACGTCTGCTACGACATTCGCGGCCCAGTGCTCAAGCACGCCAAACGCCTGGAAGAGGAAGGCCATCGCATCCTCAAGCTGAACATTGGCAACCCGGCGCCGTTTGGTTTCGAGGCGCCGGACGAAATCCTCCAGGATGTGATCCGCAACCTGCCGACCGCCCAGGGTTACAGCGACTCCAAGGGCCTGTTCAGCGCGCGCAAGGCGGTGATGCAGTACTACCAGCAAAAGCAGGTCGAAGGCGTCGGCATCGAGGACATCTACCTGGGCAACGGCGTGTCCGAGTTGATCGTGATGTCCATGCAGGCATTGCTCAACAATGGCGATGAAGTGCTGGTGCCAGCCCCGGATTACCCACTGTGGACCGCCGCCGTGACCCTGGCGGGCGGCCATCCGGTGCATTACCTGTGTGATGAAGGCGCCGACTGGTTCCCGGACCTGGCCGACATCAAGGCCAAGATCACCCCCAACACCAAGGCCCTGGTGATCATCAACCCGAACAACCCTACAGGCGCGGTGTACTCCAGGGAAGTACTGCTGGGCATGCTGGAACTGGCACGCCAGCACAACCTGGTGGTGTTCTCCGACGAGATCTACGACAAGATCCTCTACGATGACGCCGTGCATATCTGCACCGCCTCCCTGGCGCCAGACCTGCTGTGCCTGACCTTCAATGGCCTGTCCAAGTCCTACCGCGTGGCGGGTTTCCGCTCCGGCTGGATCGCCATCTCCGGGCCCAAGCACAACGCGCAAAGCTACATCGAAGGCATCGACATGCTGGCCAACATGCGCCTGTGCGCCAACGTACCGAGCCAGCACGCGATCCAGACCGCCCTCGGCGGTTACCAGAGCATCAATGACCTGATCCTGCCCCAAGGCCGCTTGCTGGAGCAGCGTAACCGCACCTGGGAATTGCTCAACGCAATCCCCGGCGTGAGCTGTGTGAAGCCCATGGGCGCGCTTTATGCGTTCCCGCGGATCGACCCGAAAGTCTGCCCGATCCTCAACGATGAGAAGTTCGTGCTCGACCTGCTGCTGTCAGAAAAACTGCTGGTGGTGCAAGGCACCGCCTTCAACTGGCCGTGGCCGGATCACTTTCGCGTAGTGACCTTGCCACGCGTGGATGACCTGGAAATGGCCATTGGTCGCATCGGCAACTTCCTGAAGTCCTATCGCCAGTAAGGCCATTGACGCTGTACGACACACAAAGGGTCGTACAGCGATTATCTAGCAACACTTCTGTGTCACTTACTTGCGGTTGTACTTCATTCGGCCTCTGCCGATGTCGTACCCCCTATAATCACGGGGCGACGGGGCAGCATCGGGTCGATCAAGGCTGACAATACAGGTGGGAAAATCCCTTCAAGGCCCTACGCCCGAGGTGTAGGACACAGTTTGAAATAGTCCCCCGGTTGAATCACCCCATGCCGCACCTTATATACCCCGCAGTGAGCGACATATTAAGCATGAGGAGAATTCTACAACCATGATGCGCATCCTGCTGTTCTTGGCCACTAACCTGGCGGTCGTACTGATTGCCAGCGTCACCCTGAGCCTTTTTGGCTTCAACGGGTTCATGGCGGCCAATGGGGTTGATCTGAACCTCAATCAGCTGCTGATTTTCTGTGCGGTCTTTGGTTTTGCCGGTTCGCTGTTCTCGCTGTTCATCTCCAAGTGGATGGCGAAGATGAGCACCAGCACCCAGATCATCACTCAACCCCGCACTCGCCATGAACAATGGCTGATGCAAACCGTGGAGCAGTTGTCTCAGGAAGCTGGCATCAAAATGCCCGAAGTGGGGATTTTTCCAGCGTATGAGGCCAACGCCTTTGCGACCGGCTGGAACAAGAACGACGCACTGGTGGCCGTGAGCCAGGGCCTGCTGGAGCGGTTTTCGCCCGATGAAGTCAAGGCGGTGCTGGCCCACGAGATCGGCCACGTAGCCAACGGCGACATGGTCACCCTGGCGCTGGTACAAGGCGTGGTGAACACCTTCGTGATGTTCTTTGCGCGGATCATCGGCAACTTCGTCGACAAGGTCATCTTCAAGAACGAAGAAGGCCGTGGCATTGCCTACTTCGTGGCGACCATTTTCGCCGAGTTGGTCCTGGGCTTCCTGGCCAGCGCCATCGTGATGTGGTTCTCGCGCAAACGCGAGTTCCGCGCCGACGAAGCCGGCGCACGCCTGGCGGGCACCAGCGCCATGATCGGCGCGCTGCAACGCTTGCGCTCCGAACAGGGCCTGCCAGTGCATATGCCCGACAGCCTGACCGCCTTCGGCATCAACGGCGGCATCAAGCAGGGCCTGGCTCGCTTGTTCATGAGCCACCCGCCGCTGGAAGAGCGGATTGACGCACTGCGTCGCCGCGGCTGATAGCCGGATGACTCGACAAGGGGCGATCTGATCGCCCCTTTTTTATGCCTGCTGATTTTCACCGCTCCCTGTAGGAGCGAGCTTGCTCGCGAAAAACTCACAGGCGCCGCGTTCATTCAGCAAGCACGCGTTATCGTTGACGTCTTTCGCGAGCAAGAACTAGGCGCCCCCCTCGCGCCTACAAAAGCAAAAGCCCTTTCAGCGCCGGGTCAGCCGATAAGCACGCTCTTCAAGGCGGGTAACACCGTCCTGCAGGAACTTCCCGCTCTCCCCCAGGATGTCCCGCTCCTCCAGCCGCTCCAACATCCAATATGGCCCCAGCAGCACCTGCACCTCCTCGTCCGAAACAGCAAAAGGCGGACCGGCCTTCTGCGTTTGGTCGTAATCAAGAGTAATCAGCAACCCCTGGCAGCCTGAGGACAGCAAGGCATTCAGGTGCTCGGCGTATTGCGCACGCATCAGCGGCGGTAAGGCAATTAATGCCGCGCGGTCATAAACGGCGCTGCAACCGGCCACTGCCTCAGCATCCAGACTGAAGAAATCGCCACACCACAGTTCGATCTGGCCCGCCTGGTAAACCTTGAAGGCGCCCTTCTGAGTGACGTGCGGCACAAGCCCCTGCTCGCTGAAGAACGCCTCCACCGCCTGCTCCGATAGCTCCACGCCCATTACCGGGTACCCCTGGCTCTCGAGCCATACCAAGTCCAGGCTTTTGCCACACAACGGCACCAGCACCTTTGCCCCCTCGGGCAGCCCCAGCACGGGCCAGTGCCGTTGCAAATAGGGATTGACCTCGCGCTGGTGGAAACCAATCTGATTGCTCGCCCAGCGGTCCTGCCAAAATTCAGGCTGCATGAATCACTCCGAAAATTCGATCAAAAGGCGCTAAAACTTATATTAGATTTAGATCGATGATCTGATTGAAAATGGCTCCATCTTAACCCTCAGGACCCTGCTCATGCTCCCCAGCCTGTTTATCTCCCACGGCTCGCCCATGCTCGCCTTGCAACCCGGCGCCAGCGGCCCTGCGCTGCAGCGCCTGGCCGCCGAACTGCCACGGCCCAAAGCCATTGTGGTGGTGTCGGCGCATTGGGAAAGCCCGGAATTGCTGGTCAGCGGCAGTGCTGCACCCGAAACCTGGCACGACTTCGGCGGCTTCCCGCGCGAGCTGTTTGCAGTGCAATACCCCGCGCAGGGTGACCCACAACTGGCCAGTGAGATCGTCGAACTGCTGCACGCCGACGGTCTGGCTGCCAGCATTGATGAACGTCGGCCTTTCGACCACGGCACCTGGGTCCCGCTGTCGCTGATGTACCCAGCAGCAGATATTCCGGTGGTGCAAGTCTCCTTGCCCAGTCGCATGGGACCGGCCCTGCAGACCCGTGTCGGGCATGCACTCGCCAGCCTGCGCGAACAGGGTGTGCTGTTGATCGGCTCCGGTAGCATCACCCATAACCTGGGCGAACTG
Organism: Pseudomonas sp. MF6394; assembly: GCF_002018845.1. NCBI lineage: Bacteria > Pseudomonadati > Pseudomonadota > Gammaproteobacteria > Pseudomonadales > Pseudomonadaceae > Pseudomonas > Pseudomonas sp. MF6394. The sequence goes on along the minus strand of NZ_MVOJ01000057.1, from coordinate 485 downwards.
GATTGGCGCGCAGGCCCGGAAACGATCACCCCGTGGGCGCGGGAGTTTCGCGACTGGGTGGTCGACAAACTGGCGACCAATGACGACGCCGCCTTGCATGACTATCGCCGCCAAGCCCCCCATGCCGTTCGCAGCCATCCCAGCGATGAGCATTTGCTGCCGCTGTACTTTGCGCGGGGTGCGGGCGCAGATTTCAGCGTGGCACACCAAGGCTTCACACTGGGCGCCCTGGGCATGGATATCTATCGTTTTGGCTGACGCCGTCATACCTTTAGAAGCTGGCTTGCTGCAATAGCAGCCGAAGGTAACCACGATGCGAAGCGAGCCGCTCTTGATCTTGATCTGCTTTTGATCTTGACCCCCGGTGTCAGGGTAGTTGTCGTGTCCCCCGCTTTTTGAAAAGCATTCCGGGGGCGGCAAGAGTATGGTCATGCCTTTCTATTCAGAAGAACGTAAAGCTGCGCTGCTGAAAATGATGCTTCCGC
>NZ_MVOJ01000056.1:0-19460 GCF_002018845.1 Pseudomonas sp. MF6394 | reverse complement strand
ATGAGCGTTTTGCTTACTTTTGCGCTTTTCAAAAGTGAGCCGCTGTCAGAGCGGAACCCTAGGTGGCCGTTACCGCAGCAATGGATATGTACACAATCCAACTGTGTTGACTGCTAGGCCGCCTTCGCGAGCAAGCCCGCTCCCACAGTTGGATCGTGGGGTGTCAGTTGTCGGTTCGTCACGGGCGGGAGCAAGCCCCCTCGCCACAGCTTCAGCGTCGGCCCTAAGCTATGTAGATACAGCTCCCACATTGGTTTGTGCCGGGGTTGAAATACGATCGGCCCGTCACAATCTATTGATTTGCAAAGCACCCGCAATCACCGCTTACCGATAGCCCGGCGCTCTGCTAAAATGCGCCGCCTTATCCGTACGTAGGCTGCACTGTGCCATTTACCTGGGTTGATTGGGCGATCGTTGCAATCGTCGCCATCTCCGCTTTGATCAGTCTGAGCCGCGGCTTCGTAAAAGAAGCACTGTCGTTGCTGACCTGGATCATCGCAGGAGTCGTAGCCTGGATGTTCGGTGGTTCACTGTCGGTCTACCTGGCCGGGTACATAGAGACACCTTCGGCTCGCGTCATCGCGGGCTGCGCCATCATGTTCATCGCCACGCTGTTGGTGGGGGCAATGGTCAATTATCTTATTGGCGAGTTGATACGTGTCACCGGCCTCTCCGGGACCGATCGATTTCTCGGCATGGCCTTCGGGGCTGCGCGTGGCGCGCTGCTGGTGGTCGTGGCGGTCGGGTTGTTGAGCCTGGGGCCGGTACAGCAGGATTCGTGGTGGCAGGAGTCGGTACTCGTGCCAAAATTTCTATTGGTTGCAGACTGGTCCAAGAACCTCATATTGGGGTGGAGCAGTCAGTGGCTGGCCAGCGGAATCAGCGTACCCGCTGATCTTCCGTTCAAGGAACACCTCTTGCCGGCCAAAACGCCTCAGTAAGTTGTGTTCAGTCAAGATTCATTAAGTAGGGGTTGCGTCGCATGTGTGGCATCGTCGGTATCGTCGGTAAGTCGAACGTCAATCAGGCGCTGTATGACGCGCTAACCGTCCTCCAGCACCGCGGCCAGGACGCTGCCGGTATTGTGACCAGCCACGACGGCCGGTTATTCCTGCGCAAGGACAATGGCCTGGTGCGTGACGTGTTCCATCAGCGTCACATGCAGCGCCTCGTCGGGCACATGGGCATTGGCCATGTGCGTTACCCGACTGCCGGTAGCTCGACCTCGGCCGAAGCTCAACCGTTCTACGTCAACTCGCCTTACGGCATTACCTTGGCGCACAACGGTAACCTGACCAACGTTGAACAACTGGCCAAGGAGATCTACGAATCTGACCTGCGCCACGTCAACACCAGCTCCGATTCGGAAGTGCTGCTCAACGTGTTCGCCCACGAGCTGGCCCAGCGCGGCAAGCTGCAGCCGACCGAAGAAGACGTGTTCGCTGCCGTGATCGACGTGCACAACCGTTGCGTCGGTGGTTATGCGGTGGTGGCGATGATCACCGGTTACGGCATCGTCGGTTTCCGCGACCCCCACGGCATTCGCCCGATCGTGTTCGGCCAGCGTCACACCGACGAAGGCGTCGAGTACATGATCGCTTCCGAAAGTGTGTCCCTGGACGTGCTGGGCTTCACCCTGATTCGCGACCTGGCGCCAGGCGAGGCTGTCTACATCACTGAAGACGGCAAGCTGCACACCCGTCAGTGCGCCGTAGCGCCGAAACTCACTCCATGCATCTTCGAACACGTCTACCTGGCGCGTCCGGATTCGATCATCGACGGCGTCTCGGTCTACAAGGCGCGCCTGCGCATGGGCGAGAAGCTGGCCGAGAAGATCCTGCGCGAGCGCCCCGAGCACGATATCGACGTGGTCATCCCGATTCCGGACACCAGCCGTACCGCTGCGCTGGAGTTGGCCAACCATCTGGGCGTCAAGTTCCGCGAAGGCTTCGTGAAGAACCGCTACATCGGCCGTACCTTCATCATGCCCGGCCAGGCGGCGCGCAAGAAGTCGGTACGCCAGAAGCTCAACGCCATTGAGCTTGAGTTCCGCGGCAAGAACGTGATGCTGGTGGATGACTCCATCGTGCGCGGCACCACCTGCAAACAGATCATCCAGATGGCCCGCGAAGCCGGGGCCAAGAACGTGTACTTCTGTTCCGCCGCGCCTGCGGTGCGTTACCCGAACGTGTACGGTATCGACATGCCGAGCGCCCATGAGCTGATCGCGCATAACCGTTCGACCCAGGACGTGGCCGACCTGATCGGTGCCGACTGGCTGATCTACCAGGACCTTCCGGACCTGATCGAAGCGGTTGGCGGTGGCAAGATCAAGATCGAGCAGTTCGACTGCGCCGTGTTCGACGGCAAGTACGTGACCGGCGATGTTGACGAGGCCTACCTGAACAAGATCGAACAGGCGCGCAACGACTCGTCGAAGATCAAGACCCAGGCGGTCAGCGCGATCATCGACCTGTATAACAACTGAGTAAACACCGGCCCTGAGGGGCCGGTTTTGTATCTTAAACAAAGAATTGAATAAGGAGTCGCAGCATGAGTCAGGAATGGGATGCCGGTCGGTTGGACAGCGACCTCGATGGCGTAGCTTTCGATACCCTGGCTGTGCGCGCCGGCCAGCACCGTACCCCGGAAGGTGAGCACGGTGACCCGATGTTCTTCACCTCCAGCTACGTGTTCCGTACCGCCGCCGACGCCGCTGCGCGCTTTGCCGGCGAAGTGCCGGGCAACGTGTATTCGCGCTACACCAACCCGACCGTACGCGCGTTCGAAGAGCGCATCGCGGCCCTGGAAGGTGCCGAGCAGGCCGTGGCGACCGCCACCGGCATGGCGGCCATCCTGGCCGTGGTGATGAGCCTGTGCAGCGCCGGCGACCATGTGCTGGTATCGCGCAGCGTGTTTGGCTCGACCATCAGCCTGTTCGAGAAGTACTTCAAGCGTTTCGGTATTGAAGTGGACTACGTGCCCCTGGCGGACCTGTCCGGCTGGGAAGCGGCCATCAAGGCCAATACCAAGCTGTTGTTCGTCGAATCGCCGTCCAACCCGCTGGCTGAGCTGGTGGACATCGCCGCGCTGTCGGAAGTCGCGCATGCCAAGGGTGCGATGCTGGTGGTGGACAACTGCTTCTGCACCCCGGCCTTGCAGCAACCGCTGAAGCTGGGTGCGGACATCGTGGTGCACTCGGCAACCAAGTTCATCGACGGCCAGGGCCGTTGCATGGGCGGCGTGGTGGCCGGCCGCAGCGAGCAGATGAAGGAAGTGGTGGGCTTTCTGCGCACAGCCGGCCCGACCCTGAGCCCGTTCAACGCCTGGATCTTCCTCAAAGGCCTGGAAACCCTCAGCCTGCGCATGAAAGCCCATTGCGCCAACGCCCAGGCCCTGGCCGAGTGGCTGGAGCAGCAGGACGGTATCGAGAAGGTGCATTACGCCGGCCTCAAGAGCCACCCGCAACACGCCTTGGCTCAGCGCCAGCAGCGTGGTTTCGGTGCGGTGGTGAGCTTTGAAGTGAAGGGCGGCAAAGACGGCGCCTGGCGCTTTATCGACGCGACGCGCTTGATCTCCATCACCGCCAACCTGGGTGACAGCAAGACCACCATCACCCACCCGAGCACCACCTCCCACGGCCGCCTGGCGCCGCAGGAGCGTGAAGCGGCCGGCATCCGTGACAGCCTGATCCGCATTGCGGTGGGCCTGGAAGACGTTGCTGACTTGCAGGCAGACCTGGCCCGCGGGCTGGCGGCCTTGTGATCGAGTGGTCCATGGAGGCCGCGGGGGCCAGTAACGGGCGCGTGGCGTTGGTGACGGGCGCGGCGCGGGGCATTGGCCTCGGGATTGCCGCGTGGCTGATCAGTGAAGGCTGGCAGGTGGTGCTGACCGACCTGGACCGCGAGCGCGGTGCCAAGGTGTCCAAGGTGCTGGGCGACAATGCCTGGTTTATCACCATGGACGTGGCCGACGAGAAACAAGTGGCCCAGGGTGTCGCCGAGGTGCTGGGGCAGTTCGGGCGCCTGGATGCGTTGGTGTGCAACGCGGCGGTGGCCGACCCGCGCAATATTACTCTGGAAAGCCTCGACCTGGCGTACTGGAACCGCGTGCTGGCGGTCAACCTCAGTGGGCCGATGCTGTTGGCCAAGCATTGCGCGCCTTACCTGCGTGCCCATGGCGGTGCCATCGTCAACCTGGCCTCGACCCGGGCGCGTCAATCCGAGCCCGACACCGAAGCCTATGCGGCCAGCAAAGGCGGGTTGTTGGCCCTGACCCACGCCCTGGCCATGAGCCTGGGGCCTGAAGTGCGAGTCAATGCGGTCAGCCCTGGCTGGATCGACGCGCGTGACCCGGCGGCGCGGCGTGCAGAGCCGCTCACCGACGCCGACCATGCCCAGCATCCGGCGGGCAGGGTGGGGGCGGTGGAGGACGTGGCGGCGATGGTGGCCTGGTTGCTGTCACGCCAGGCCGGGTTCGTCACCGGGCAAGAGTTCGTGGTGGACGGCGGCATGAGCAAGAAGATGATTTACAGCGAGTAGGGCCGGTAGCCGTCTTGAGGTCATTTTTGTCTTTTTCAGAAAAACTTCAAGCAGGCTATTGACTTAGGTCCGCTACCTGCGTAAATTTCGCGGCCTCAACGAAGCAAAGGGTGATTAGCTCAGCTGGGAGAGCATCTGCCTTACAAGCAGAGGGTCGGCGGTTCGATCCCGTCATCACCCACCACTTCTTGAGAGTTTTGCCTTAGGGCAAGACGCAACGTTAAAGGTTGCACCGACGCGCAGCGGTAGTTCAGTCGGTTAGAATACCGGCCTGTCACGCCGGGGGTCGCGGGTTCGAGTCCCGTCCGCTGCGCCATATTTTCCAGGTTCGATGTGTCGGGCTTGAGATTGAACAGCCAAGGCTGATCGGTCAGATGTTTAAAGGTGGTTGAGGCTTCATGCTCAATCAGCCAAGCGATACGCAGCGGTAGTTCAGTCGGTTAGAATACCGGCCTGTCACGCCGGGGGTCGCGGGTTCGAGTCCCGTCCGCTGCGCCATATCTGCCTCAAGGCCCACTGAACGCCTTGAAGCACAAGGAAAGCCACTGGCTCACCTTGATCCGATAGCAAAGACCCTGGTCGAAAGACCGGGGTTTTTTGTGTCTGGGGTTTGGAAAAACCTCATCTTCTTCGCTGCCACCAGTGCTCATTATCGGCAAACGGCCGACAGATCTTTTCGATTCTGTCGGCCGTTTTGCGTACTTGTGTCAAAAAATTTCAATGTGGTTATTTGCCGCAGGCGCAGAAACCTTTAAAGTTAACCCTTCGGTCAACTTTGCACTGTCATCATGGCCTTTTGATTCGTCGAGAAAGGCTTCTGCAAGTCTCCAGATTCGGTGTACTTAACCATAAGGGCGGATTTATAACCGCTCAGAGGATGATCCATGTCCAACCGTGAAATAACCCGGCGCTCGTTCCTCCAGGGCGGGCTGGTGGCGGGTGTGAGTGTCACGCTCACGCCGCTCAGCACCCAGGCGCTGGCTGCCTTGATGGAAAACAGCGTGACCGTGCCGTCTGAAAAGTGGCTCGGCCATAACGGCAAGGCGCGCCAGCGTAACGATGCCTTGTCGAAAGTCTGCGGCAGCAAGGTGTTTGCCCGCGACATTCGTTCCAAGGACATGCCGGGCTGGCCCCAGCAGCAAGGTCACGCCATGCTGCTCAAAACCATCAAGGCCGACCACATCTACGCAGGCTACGACCTGTCCTGGCTTGGCGCCGAGCTGCAGCCGGACCGTATTGTCACCGCTGCCGACCTGGACAAGGACGGTATCGTCTTCCCGGAAGAGCATGCGCCGGACCCGTTGCTGCCCGAGGGCAAAGTGCCGATGTTCATCGGTCACCCGGTGGCGATCCTGATCTGGAACGACTTCGAGCGTTTCCGCCAGGCCAAGAACAAGCTTAAGTTCAATGACAAGGCGATTCGTTACGGCGCCAAAGTGCCGTATTACGAAGGTGACCCCTACGGCAGCTTCCGTTACGTGCGCGTGGGAGGCCCGACCTCGGCCGACGAAGACGAATTCGCCAGCCTCAAGGATTCGATCCTGTTCCCGATGCTGAAAAACCGTCGCCCGGTGTGGAATTCCCAGCCCAACCTGCACGGCAACCTGACTGAGCGCGGGTTGTTCTACGCCGAGCGCATGAAGAGCCAGATCAACACGCCGCCGGACAACTGGCTGGTGTTTGACGAGCGCTACAAAACCCCCTCGATCGAACCGGCCGCCATGGAGCCGGACAACGGCAACGGTTGGTACGATCCGGCGACCAAGACCCTGCACTTTGTGGTGGCCACCCAGTGCCCATTGGAAGTCGCGACCGAGACTGCCAAGATGATCTCGCCGTCGCGCTTCGGCCTGGCCCATCTGAACATGCACCCAGGTTACACCGTGGGTTACGGTTCCAAAGACCACAATATCTTCGTCTACTACGCTGCCCTCGCTGCGTTGTATGGCGCCGGCGTGCCGGTGCGTCTGGCCAATGACCGTTACGAGCAATTCCAGAGCGGCATCAAGCGCCACCCGTTCGATATCCGCTATCAGTTGGCGGTCGACAAAAACGACCACAGCTTCAAAATCTTCCTCGCCGACATGAGCGTCGATGGCGGTGGCCGGATCAACTACAGCCCATCGGTGGCTGCGGTCGGCGCCACGGCGGCGCAGTCGATCTACTACATGCCGCAGAACGATCTGCAAGTCACCGCGTACCACTCCCGTGGCGTTGAAGCCGGTTCGATGCGTGGCTACGGCACCCTGCAAAGCATGGCGGCGACCGAAATGATGGTCGACGAAATCGCCGGTCGCCTCGGTGTGGATGCCATTGAATTGCGGCGCAAGAACGCACTGCGTTCGGGCATGAAGAACACCCAGGGCGCGATCCCGGCCGGTGCGTTGCGGCTGCACGAAATTCTCGACAAGGCCGCTGTGCACGACGTGTGGAAAAACCGCGACGCGATCAAGCAACAGCGCGAAGCGGCAGACCCGGATAACTGGTATGGCGTTGGTTTCGCCATCTGCCAGAAGGACTTCGGCACCGGTTCCGAAGCGCCGATGGCCAGTGTCGAATTCAGCGCTGACGGTCGCATCAGCCTGCGCCACATCGGCATCGAAATCGGCACCGGCATGTCCACCTCGCAATCGCTGGTCGTCGCCGATTTCCTCGGCAGCCCGGCCCACGAAGTAAAGACCGGCGAAACACAATGGCAGGAAATGCAGCTGGTCACCGGTGGCAACCCTTACACCATGAGCCAGGCCGAGCAGGACAACCTGCTGCGCAACCCACGTTGGGTGGGCAAGCTCGCGTCGGCGTCGTCCGCGACCAACTCGGCGTACTACTTCAGCCATGCCACCCGTGAAGCGGCGCGTGTGCTGTTCAACCACGGCCTGTGGCCAGCAGCGCTGGAGATCTGGCGCCAGGGCCCGTTCGGCGGTCAGGCCAACCCCTATGTGGTACGCCGCGAAGACGCGCACTGGGTGGACGGCAAGCTCACCGCCAACGGCATGCAGCCGTTGAGCTTTGAAGCGCTGGCCAAGCGTGCGCACGAGCGCGGCCTGGTCACTGCTGCCACGGTCCACGGGTTCAACCGCTGGAGCTGGGCCGAAGCCGAATACAGCATCGACGGCGTGCGCGAGCGCCTGCCGCTCGACGGTCTGGCGGTGAAATACGGCGACGGCGCACCGAAAGCCAAGCAGGCGCTGATGAGCACGGCCGGTTTCCACCTGCTCGATCGCCAGAACATCAGCTATCCCGCCACCCAGTTGAACAACGCTGCGGTGACGTACTACAGCCCCGTCGCCACGTTGGTGGAGTTGAAGGTCAACAAGGGTTCGGCGCAGGTTGAAGTGCTCAATCACCATTCGTGGATCGAGTGCGGGCGGGTGCTGGTTGAAGAGTTGGTCAAGGGCCAGCTCGAAGGCGGTGTGGCCATGGGCATCGGTCACGCCTTGATGGAAGAAATGCCGCTGTACGAGGGCGGGCCGGGGGAGGGTGACTGGAACTTCAACCGCTACCGCCTGCCAATGGCGCGTCACGTTGCCGTGTGGAAACAGACCTCGGAGATTCTGCCGGCGCTGTCGCCAAGCGACCCGTCCAAAGGTATCGCTGAAGTGGTGATGATCCCGATTGTCGGGGCCATTGGTAATGCGGTGGCGCACGCCATCGGTAAACGTGTTCGCGACCTGCCAATCACGGCTGCCCGCATCAAGGAGGCCCTCAATGGCTAACCGTCCGCTTCAACTGACCCTCAATGGTCAACCCGTCGGCCCGGTGGACATCCCTGATGACCTGCCGATGATCGACTACTTGCACGAGTACAAGAACCTCACCGGCTCGCGGTTGGGCTGCGGCCAAGGCATTTGCCACGCCTGCGTGGTGATCGTCGACAACCCGGACGGCACCAGCGAAGAAGTGCGCACCTGCATCACCGGCGCGCATTACTTTGAAGGCAAAAAAGTGCGCACTATCGAAGGCCACGCCAAGCGCGATGAGTCGGGCCAGGTCACTGAGCTCAACCCGATCCAGCAGCGCTTCGTGGATGAGTTCGCCTTTCAGTGCAGCTATTGCGCACCAGGCTTCGTCAACGCGGCCACCGTGTTGGTAGAGAAACTGCAACGCCAGCCGACCGTGCACAGCAAGCTGGAACAAGTCATCGAGGACAGCCTCGGTCATCACGTCTGCCGTTGTACCGGGTACGTGCGTTATTACAACGCCACCCGCAACGTGCTGACCGATCTCGGCCTGGTCAAGGAGGGTTAAGCATGAAGCTTTTTCTGACCCGCCTGGCCTTGACGGTCGGCCTGGCTGCGCCAGTATTGTTTGCCCACGCTGATGATCAAGCCAAGCGCGGCGAATACCTCGCCCGCGCCGCTGACTGCATGGCGTGCCACACGGCACCGGGCGGCGCGCCGTTTGCGGGCGGCCTGCCGATTGTCTCGCCGTTCGGCACCATCTACGGCACCAACATCACGCCGAGCAAAGAGCACGGCATCGGCTTGTACAGCGATGACGAGTTTTTCGCCGCGTTGACCGAAGGCAAGCGTCGCGACGGTGCGTACTTGTATCCGGCGATGCCCTATACCTCTTACCACCTGATGCCGCGCGAAGATTCGGACGCGATTCATGCGTACCTCAAAACCATCGAGCCGATCGAGCGCGCAGCGCCGGTGACGAGCCTGAGCTTTCCGTTCAACGTGCGCCTGGGCCTGATGGGCTGGAACGTGTTGTACGGCAAAGCGCTGAAACTGGAACCGGCGCAAGGCAAGAGCGAAGCCTGGAAGCGCGGCCAATACATGGTTGAAGTGCTCGGTCACTGCGGCGAATGCCACACGCCACGCGGCCTGCCCGGCGCGATGGAGCTGGACAAGCGCCTGACCGGCGGCATCCTCAATGGCTATCTGGCGCCCAGCCTGCTCGCCACGGACCTGGCCGCACGCGGCTGGAATGAACAGGACCTGAGCACCTTCCTCAAGCACGGCATGAGCGCTCAAGGCACCATGTTCAACGAGATGTTCCCGGTGTTCCACAACAGCACCCAGGGCCTGAGCGATACGGATCTGGCTGCGATGGCGACCTTCTTGCTCGGCGATAAACCGCCGGCACCCAAGGCGTTGGTCGAAGTGCCGGTGGACAATCTCGGCCCGAGCGCCCAGCGCGGCCGCCAGGAGTACCTGAACGTCTGTGCCGGTTGCCATGCGGCAGGTGGCGAAGGCAAGCCGCACATCGCGGTGGCGATGCGCGGCAACACCACGCTGCGGCTGGAAGACCCGCGCAACCTGGTACGGGTGATCGAGGACGGGATCGGCGAGCAGAAGTTCTCCGGGTTCGAACACATGCAACCGATGCCGGGCTTCGCTGGAAAACTCAGCTCGGAGCAACTCACCGACCTGGTCAATTACCTGCGTCAAGGCTGGGGCGGGCAATCGGCGGAGCTGGCAGTGAGCGACGTGCAGAAGCTGCAGGCCGAGGCGCCGTCCATCGAGCACAAGGTGCACTGACATGCAGCATCTGGATCTGCAAGTGGTGCGACGGGCGCTGGAGTGGTCGGTGGCCGGGCAGCGCATCTGGCTCTGTACGGTGCTGGCCACCTACGGCTCGGCGCCGCGTGCGCCGGGTTCGCTGCTGGCGGTGAACGCCGCTGGGCAGTGGATTGGGTCGTTGTCGGGTGGTTGCGTCGAGGAAGACTTTCTCGAGCGCGTCGCCGATGGTGCGTTTCTCGATGCGGTCAACGTGGTGCGCTATGGCGCAGGGGACGATCCGCGCTCGCGGGTCAGCCTGCCCTGTGGCGGTATTCTCGATGTCTTGGTTGAGAAGCTCGAGCCTGACTGCGAGGTGCAGGCGCACCTGCGTGAAATGGAGTCGGCGCTGCTCGGGCAGCGCCGCTTGATTCGCGAGGTGGGCCTGGCCAGCGAGGCGCGCAGCCTGTTTGCTGACCGCGAGCAGGGCGCGCGCATCGAGCGTGACAGTGAGCGGGTGCGCATCCGTGTTGGTGCGGCTCAGCGTCTGTTGCTGGCCGGGTACTCCAGTGTGGCACAGGCATGTGCCGAGTTTGCAGTTGGCCTAGGGTTCGAAGTGATTCTCTGCGACCCCCGCGATGAAGTGCTCGAAGGCGTGGTGCTCAATGGCGTGGAGATTCGTCGCCAGTTGCCGTCGGTGTTTATTGCCGACGGTGGCTGCCACAGTGATACGGCGGTGGTGGCGTTGACCCATGACCCGCGTATCGACGATCTGGCGATGATGGAAGCGGTGCGTACCGACGCGTTCTACATTGGCGTGATGGGATCGTTGCAGACCTCGCAGAAGCGCTTTGAGCGACTTCGCCGCATCGGTGGGTTAGGGGAGGCTGAACTAGCGCGGATACACGCGCCCATCGGGCTTAACCTGGGCAGCAGGACGCCGTCGGAAATTGCGCTGGCGGTGTTGGCCGATATCGTACGGATTCGTAGCGGGATTGCCCGCGACCAGCTCTGAAGCGCAGCCCTGTAGGTGTAGGAGCGAGCTTGCTCGCGAAAAACTTCAACGATAACGCGTTTATTCTGAATGAATGCGGCGGCTGTGAGTTTTTCGCGAGCAAGCTCGCTCCTACAGTGGTTACATCCCGAATTTATCTCGCAATCCGTAGTACCAAGCCCCCAGCGCCGCAAACGGCGTGCGCAACATCTGCCCGCCCGGGAACGGGTAATGCGGCAAATCCGCAAACGCATCAAAACGCTCAGCCTGCCCTCGCAATGCCTCAGCCAGTACTTTGCCTGCCAGGTGCGTGTACGTCACGCCATGGCCGCTACAGCCTTGCGAGTAGTAGATGTTGTCGCCAAGACGGCCGACCTGAGGCAGGCGCGACAGGGTCAGCAGGAAATTGCCGGTCCAGGCGTAGTCGATCTTCACGTCTTTGAGTTGTGGAAATGCCTTGAGCATTTTCGGCCGGATGATCGCTTCGATATTCGCCGGGTCCCGTGCGCCATACACCACGCCGCCGCCGAAGATCAGGCGCTTGTCGCTGGTGAGGCGGTAGTAGTCGAGCAGGTAGTTGCAGTCTTCGACACAGTAATCCTGAGGCAACAGCGCCTTGGCCACGTCATCGCCCAGTGGCGCTGTGGTGATCACTTGGGTGCCGCACGGCATCGACTTGGCCGCCAGTTCCGGCACCAGGTTGCCCAAGTAAGCGTTGCCCGCGACGATAATGAACTTGGCCCTGACCCTGCCTTCGGCGGTGTGCACCACCGGATTGGCACCGCGCTCAATGCGCACCGCTGCCGATTGCTCATAGATCGTACCGCCCAGGGATTCCACGGCCGCGGCTTCACCGAGCGCCAGGTTGAGCGGGTGGATATGGCCGCCGCTCATGTCCAGCAAGCCGCCCACATAGTTGTCACAGGCCACCACTTCGCGGATGCGGCGCTCGTCCAGCAACTCCAGTTGCGTATGGCCGTAGCGTTCCCACAGGCGCTTCTGCGACTCCAGGTGGCCCATGTGCTTGCTGTTGAGGGCGGCGAACACGCCGCCGTCCTTCAAGTCGCACTGAATCTGATACTTGGCCACGCGCTCACGGATGATCCTGCCGCCTTCAAACGCCATCTGCCCCAACAACTGCGCCTGCTGGGGCCCGACACTGCGCTCGATCACATCGATATCGCGGCTGTAGCTGTTGACGATCTGCCCACCGTTGCGACCCGAAGCACCAAAACCCACCTTGGCGGCTTCCAGCACCGTGACGCGAAAGCCGTTCTCCAGCAAAAACAGCGCACTGGAAAGCCCGGTGTAGCCAGCCCCGATCACACACACATCGGTCTCGACTTCACCTTGCAACACAGGACGGGGCGCAACTGCATTCGCAGAAGCTGCGTAATACGACTGGGGGTAGGGGGTGTTCGCCATCCTGGAACCTCTGTTTTATATTTTTTACGAGTGCGCCGATCCTACCTGAGTTGAAAATTGCCTGCTAGCCACCCGGAAATCACGGGTGTACCTGGCGCAAATAAAAAATTCGCATATTCATAGGGTTAGCTGCAAAAAAGATGTTGACACCCCTTCGGAATTCCGTAGAATGCCGCCTCACAGCAGGCACGTAGCTCAGTTGGTTAGAGCACCACCTTGACATGGTGGGGGTCGTTGGTTCGAGTCCAATCGCGCCTACCAAACAAAATCCGCTCTGCTGGGCGGTCTAGAGGGGTCATCGGAAACGGTGACCCCTTTTTGCTTTCTGCGATTTGCAAAACTTTTGCAAAACTTTTGCAAAACCCCCACCTCAAAACGCCAACTCGGCGCCCACCTCGACATACTCGATCTTCTTTTCGTCGTGCCCCTCCTGATAATGCTTTGTCATCTTCTCGTCCGCATGGCCCATGAGCGCCTGGATGTACTCCTGTGGGAAGTTCTGCTGCTCGTACAGCCAGGCACCCAATGCGCGGATCTCGTGAAAAGTGGGGCGCTCTCCGGCCGGCACGTGGTCATAGGCGTGCGCTGCGTCCCTGGCCTTGCTGAACTCCTTGGTCAGGTAGTCCGGCGTTACCGATGTCCAGTGATCCTTGGCGTCTATCTGCTCCCGCCTGCGGGCTTTGGGCTTGTAGTGGATCAGGTAGGGCGAGGCGAGCGGTGAGCGCAGGCACTCTCCGATCACCTCCCGCAGCGTTGCGCCCATGGTGATCTTCAGGTGTACCGGGTTGTCGTAACCCTGGGTTTTCCCTGGCGACACCGTGAGCGTGTTCTTTTCCATGTCCGCAGCAGACTTCACCCAGGTGACGATGTCGTCCCGGCGCTGAAGGCTGGCCAGGGCCAGGCGGATTGCCCGCTTTAGCCATGGCGGCGTTGTTGCGGCATTGATGATCACCTTCAACCCGTCGAGCGTGTGGCGCTGGCGCTTTTTCTCAGCCTCCTTCTTCACCAGGGTAAGTTCGGCGTTGTTGCGTTCGGCCAGGCCCTTGGCCACTGCGAACGCGAATATCTGCACCCACAGCCCGCGGTGCTTCGTGTAGGCGTTGTTGCTGAAATTATCCAGGTACTCGGCCATGGCCAGCACATCCAACTGGCCTATCAATCGGTCGCCCAGGTCCTGCCGGTACCGCTCGAGCTTGAACTTGATCTCCTCTAGGGTGCGGGCGGCGTATGAGCGGTGCGGCAACCAATCTTCTTCGAAGCGCGTCAGCAGGTTGCTCACAATCGGTAGTCGGTCGCCGGTCAACACCGACAGCAGCGAGCCGTCATCTACGACCAGCTCGGCCATTTTGAGGTTGGCTGCCCGGGCCAGCTTGATTGCCTCCTCCAGAGGGCGGTTGATGCTGGTCATCACGCCCGTGACCGGGTTACGGTACCGCCAGTACTTCCCGTTCGGGTAAAGGTTTGGCGGCAGCTTCCTGTTTTGCAGCGTGCGGGGACGGGCCGCCATCACCCAATCTCCAGCATCTTGGCCAGCAGAGGATCACTCGACCCCATGACCGCCGCCTGCACGTCGACGAAATACATCCCGCCCTTTACCTCTCCAATCACTTCGCCTTCCTCAATCCATTTCTTCAACTGCTGCAGGCTCGGCTTTCCGCCGACGTACCGCAACTTCCTGTATTCGCCGGCCTCCATGAGGCGCGGCAGCTTGACCGTAATTTGCGCCAGGACTTTTGCCATACCTACCTCCCGCCCACGGTGGGCCGCGCTGTCTTGATGATGTGAATGGCCAGGCCGGAGCTGATCAGCAGCCAGGCGCATGTGCCGGCGAATGCGTAGAGCAGTGCCTCGGTGGTGCCGGTGTCCAGCAGGTCGAGCCCGAGCCAGCCGAACCAGCCGAGTGTTCCTACCAGGTACAGCAAAGCGCCCAGCAGTATCAGGGTGAGTTTCATAGCAAACATGGGGTGTCCTTGCCGCGCTGGGCGGCAGAAGGTGGGTTAGGGTTTGGCGGGGAACCACTCGGTGTCGTATTCGTGCTGGGTTACCAGCTCTGGCGTTAGGCTCGGCAGCCGACGCTCGAACACCAGGTAGCCATACGGTTTTTCAATCCAGTCAGGAGCCTCCTCCATGAACTTGGCCTTGAATATCCTCAGCAGATGGTCAGCAGCCTTCTCAAACTGATCTTCTCGATAGTTGCCTTCGCAGATGGTGCCATTGCTGACCCGCCAGACGGTGCGCCTTGGCTGACCCTCGGCCGCCTTGATCTTCTCGGCCATCTGGTCGCGGGCGTACCGCATCTGGTCCAGGGTCAGGGTCGCTACCCAGGCGTCGGTGCCGATGCTTTGCGTGTGGCCAAACTCGCATTTTATTTCAGGCATGTGCATAGCTCCGCCCGCCGCTCACCGGCAGGCATGTAGGGGGATTGGGGTTAGGGAAGCGTGGAGCCGATTTGCGCTGCTACGACTGTGATTGCCTGGCGGAGCGCGCCACCTCGATCCGCGTCGTCGGTCCAGCCGATGTTCTCGCCAAAGCCGCGACGCTCGACCATCACGTACTGCAGGTTGGTGAACCAGAGGATGCTGAGCTGAAGGTCTACCGCCAGGCGCATGGCCTGGACGTCATCACTGAGTGGCTGCCATTGCTCGCGGCCGGATTCCGGATCGTCGTAGTAGAAGGCATCGCTGCCGTGGCGGTACTCCAGCTCAAAGCCCATGGCCTTGGCCGATAGCTTTAGCAGTTCGTGGTCCGTCACGGCCTTTGCCCCTTTTCCGGCGGGGAGGGTGGAAAGCCGAAGTACATCCGGCGCTTTCCGGTGCCGCCGCATTCGCGACAGCCACTGGCTTTATGGGCGCTATATCCGTAGCTGCAACTGGAGCAGTCACAGCTGCAACCAGAGCACTCCACAGTGCACCGGGCTTCTTGCTCCACCACATCATCCCTAGTGATCAAGTAGCTTGACCGGCGATCCAGACGAAACCCAGTGATCTTCTCTGCGTCCTCATAGGTCGCTGGATCTCGCCTGAAACCCCAGCGCGCGGCCGGGTCGTCAACGATTCGGGTCACAGTTCTCATGGCCTTGGCCCCTTGTAGATGAAGACGTAGGCGAACCAGAGGGTGGCGATCATGGCGTCACCTCGACCAGTTTCCATTTGGTGTTGTTGCTCTGGCTGTGGTCCGACTCAACGAGGCCATCGCGCTTCATCAGCTCCAGCTCCCGTCGGATCTGCTTGGTGGTGAACGGCTCAATGTGAAGCCGGAACCACCAGGTGCAGAACCAGCCGCCAGCGCCCTGTACGCCGCTCATGTAGGTGATGATTCGTTGGCGCAGGCTCATGGCGTCACCCGCTTGAACTCGACAACCCAGACCCACGGGTTGGCGTTCCAGTCGCCGCCAGTGGACTCCCACAACTCCCGCCATGCCGCCGGGTACCAGTCGCGGTAATTCGGTGATACGTCATCGCTTGCGAGTTCCGGCGGACACAGCAGGCCTTCCGCCCTGATATCGGCGCGGCTGATGTCCTGCAACCGCTCGACGCGCACTTCGGTGATCTCCAGCAGGATGCGGCTGTCACGGCGGAACATATGGATGCTGGGTTTCCAGCGGATTTCGCTGGCGGCGGGGATATTCTCCAGTTTCGGCGGCAGGCAGGCGGGGTAGGTGGCGCCAAATGTCAGATAGCCAGGATCGCAATTGCCGACACGCGCCCAGGTCTCGCGCACCCACAGCCGGTCTCCGGGCTTGCCGTATGGGCAGGCAATTGGGTATTCCATACCTTCATGGTCAGACGTGAAGTCGCCAAATGCGTTGTAAGGCCACCCCCCCCTTGCCGTGGTCGAGCATGATGAAGCCGTCGGCGTGAGCCTTGGTCGCTTTCACCGTCCGCCGCGTGACCGTCTTCCGGCCTTCCAGGATGGCGCGCACCATCGGCGCCGAGAACAGGATGGGGCGTTCCTTTATTTGAGACATGTGTCGTCCTTGCCGCTATAGCGGCTGACTTTGAAGGGGGAGGGGTTACAGGTTTTGCGGGTGGAGTACGGATGTACTCTTATCTCGCTTGAGTGCTTCAAATACTCTTCCGCGCATCGAATCAATCGACGAAGACGGCACCGCCCCCGGATCACCCTGGATCGCATAGAGCAGTTCATTTGTCTGGAGCAACAACCCCTCCAGCACATCCGCCCGCTCATCCGCTGCGGTCAGCAGGGCTTGCAGGGCGTCGACACGCTTGCGCAGGTCAATCGCGTTCTGTGCGTATGCCTCCTTGTCAGCTTTAGCGCTGATCAAAGCTGAACGCAGATTCTCCGACCACTCATCCGCCGTGGTCAGGCTGACCTGCATTGCGTCACGCTCGGCGGTTACCCGGTCGAAGTCTGGAGCGAGATAGACCAGACGGTCTTTGTCGATATTTCCGGCGTAGTACGACTGTGCTTCGCTCATACAGCCTCCCTCGTTACCAGATCATGGGCATCCACAACGGTCATGCCGAGCTTCTCGGCGATCAGAACTTCCAGCTTTGCGCCCTTTGAATTCTCCCAGCCGGGCAGGGTGGCCACGGTGTCGCAGTCCATCAGGGCCGCAATGTCGCGGCGCATACAGTCGGTCCAGGTGCCGCCTTCTGGGTTTATCTCGGCGGGGTTGGTGACTGTGTGGCCGCTGGCGCGGAGGCTAGCGGTCATGCTGTGGAAGGTGGGGAAGTTCAGCCCGGGCAAGCCGCTCATGGGGCCGCTGAGGTAGATGCGCTTCATGCGACCTCCTTGTCATGACCTGGGCAGCCGCCACCGGAAAAATCGAATCCTTCACACGGCGGACCGAAAGGAAGCACCTCTTTGCCCTGGGCCAGCGCTTCGAGCAGATGATCCTTCGCCTCGTCGGCGGTGCACTCACGCCCATCCACGCGGAACATGCCCTTGAGCTGGCGCTTGCTGAAGTCGCGGATTGCGCCGCGCACGCTCAGGTGAATGTGAAAGGTACGGCCGTGCGGTCCGAAAGGATCAGACGGTTTGTTTTCTGTAGGCATGGGGAGTCCTTGCCGGGCCATGCCCGGGCGGTGGAGTGGGGGCGTTACGCGGCGAGGCGTTGGTAAAGCTCGATGATGTCGGCGGCGTTCGCCCTGACCAGGGCTTCGGCCTCATCTGGGCAGACGCTGTTGCCGATCAGGCGCACCTGGTCGGCCTTCTTGACGTCGCGCCATTCCTCGGCACCGGTAACCGGGTCGACAAACAGCCCGCGGTCAATGATGTAGTCCTTGTCGAAGCCCTGTGCGGCCTTCAGCTCGGGCGGTTGCAACATGCGCAGGGTGATGTCTATCAGCACGTAGCCGCCGACCATCACCATTTCCGCTGGGTCTTTGAAGTGCTCCGGCAAATACTTGTGCATGAACGCGGCGCAGCGGCGGGCGCCTTCCATCTGCTCAGGAGTAAGCGCATCGGGCACCTCTACAGTCTCGACGACCGCAACGCGATCTTTTGTCGGCAGCGTGTGCATCGGCTCATTGAGCGATATTCCGTCCTTCTCGTGGCCGTAGTACTTCACCAGATAAGCGCTCACCAGGCGCTGGTTGGCGCCGGACTGACAGATTGTCGATATCGGGTCGTGGGCCGATCGGCCGTCGCCTTTGTAGAAACCGCCATTCGCCTGTTCGAAGAACGCCGTTACGATGCCGTGGCGCGCAGCTCCGGCCAGAACTGTCTGCGCCGGGTCGTCAGGTGAACTGCCCGCTGCGTTTTGCCCGAATGCAGTCATGTGTGCAGCGACCATCGCGAAGTGTCCGCCCTTGACTTGTGCTACCTGCGTGCGCAGTGGCTCTTGGGCGTCGAAGTTACGTTGAGATGACCCATTGGCGCACTCGGTAAGGAACGGCGCAGCAACCGGCTGCACCAATGCGTGATGCGTGCCGCCCGCGCTGATGGTCGATAGAGCCTCTTCGACACCGTGGGTACTGGTGTGCGCCGATGACGTTCCGCGCATAGGGACGATGAAGGGCTTCGCACTGGTCAGCACATGCCGCCAGCAGCCCTTGGCCACGCGGCGCATGGTGTTCTCGGCCATCGGTTTTTCACGAAAGATCGTGCGGCCGAGGTTGCTCCAGTCGATGCACTCGGCCGCAGAACGCCACGGCAATTGCTTTGCGGCAGGCCGCTTGTGGCGTTTTGGCGCCGGCCAAACGATCGGCTTGCCGTCGCTGCGGGCCACCAGGTAAAGGCGCTTGCGAATGGTCGGGGTGCCTGCGTTCGCCGCGATCCGCTCCCGCCACTCGGCGTTGTAGCCAAGCCCGCGCACCAGAGCTTCCATTGGCACGAATTCACCGATCGCCTCGATAATTTCCGGCATGTCAGGGTGATCAGCTGGTAGCCCGGTACTGATTGCGGCGATGAACGCTTTGAAAGTGCGGCCGCGCTCAGACTTTATCGGCTGGCCGTCATCGTCGATCGGGCCCCAGTCGCAGAACTCTTCAACGTTTTCGAGGAAGAGAAGGCGGGACTTCGTGACGAACAACCAGCGAATCACCACCCAAGCCAACCCACGCACACCTCGATCGCGGGGAGCGCCGCCCTTGGCCTTGCTGTGATGGCGGCAGTCTGGCGATGCCCAGATGATCGCGACCGGCTGCCCGCCAGTGGCTTCACGCGGATCAACTTCGAACACATCTGCCACATAGTGCGCTGTCTTGGGGTGGTTGGCGCGGTGCACAGCCAGGGCGATTGGATTGTGGTTCACCGCTACGTCCGGCTCCCGGTATGCCCTGGCGATACCGGTGCTGGCGCCGCCGCCGCCAGCGAACAGGTCGACCACCAGTTCCTTTTCGAACGGCAGGCCCATGCTCGGCTGGCCATGGATGAACTGAGGCAATTTCTGTTGTGCGGACATAGGGGATCCTCGCCGGCTGGCGCTGTTCAGTGATATGGGGTATTACGGGTGACCGGCAAGGGGCCGAAGGAACGGATTAGTAAAAAATGATTAGATCTGATTTGGCCGTAGTTATTGTTCTATTGTTTGGGTCGTTCTTGACCGGTGTTGCATGGGCACCTGCGTTCGGGGATGCAAGCCGGGTGAAG
>NZ_MVOJ01000055.1:0-23007 GCF_002018845.1 Pseudomonas sp. MF6394 | reverse complement strand
CACCGATCAACACCGGGTTGTTTTTCTTGCGCCGGGCCAGCACCTCGATGGTGGTCTCGATCTCCTGCGCACGGCCGATGACCGGATCGAGCTTGCCCTCGCGCGCCATCTTGGTGAGGTCGCGCGAATACTTGTCGAGTTCTGGCGTGTTGGTCGGCGTCTCGGCGCGGCCATCCTCGGCGCCTTTGCCGACCACCTTGCTGACCTGTTGGCGCAGCGCCTGCGGCGTCAGGCCGTAGCGGCGTAGCAGGTTGGCGGCCAGCCCTTCGCCTTCCTCGGTCAGACCGATCAGGAAATGCTCCGGACCGACATAGGAATGGCCGAGTTCATTGGAGGCCACGAAGGCGCGGCTGAGCGCATCCTTCACGCGCGGCGACACGCCGATCTCGCCCTCGAACGGCTTGTCCCCGCGCTTGGCCTCGGACTCGATCTGCCGCTTGAGGTCATCGACCTTGATTTTGAACTGACCCAGGATGGTCTTGACCACGTCGCTGTCGGCCAGCGCCAGCAGCAGATGTTCGGTATCCACCTCGGAGCGGCCAAATTCGGCAGCGTGTTTGGCGGCCTCTTGCAGCAGGGCTTCCGACTGTTCGCTGATGCGGCTGGCCAGCCCACTGCCGCGCCGGCGCGGTGCACCCGAACCTGCGGCGGCGGGTTCGCCAAACACGGCATCGACCACGTCATCGGTATCGGCGGCAAAGGGCGTCGCGTCGTCGCCGATGCGGAAGAAGTCACTGCCGAGGAAGTCCTCGAACAGGCCGCTGCGCGAGCCGAACAAGGCTTCCAGCGGCGAGACGGTGCGCTTTTGCTGGCGCACCAGTTGGCGGTAATGGTCGTCGCACAACAGCATGGTGCTGTGACGCCCGTTGAGATTGGCTTCCACCCGCACGGTGGCGGGTTGGCCGCAGACCTGGCATTGTTTTCTGGCCATGCTGATGCTCCTGAGCAGGTTGACAAGGTTGAGGCGACGAGGCATCGCGAGCCGCGACACCTCGTCTCGTACCGGGTTTTTCTTGTGACGAACGAGCCGGCGACGTCAGCTGTTGATCGGGATCGAACGTCCCTGCTTCGGCGCGCTGACCTCGCGCTTGTCGATCGTGACCGTGAGCACCCCGTTCTTGAACGATGCCTTGATCGAATCCTGATTGGCGTCGTCAGGCAGGTTCAAGGCGCGGTGAAAGCTGCCGTAGGTGCGCTCCACACGGTGGAAGCCACCTTCCTTCTTCTCCTGTTCCTGGCGCTTCTCGCCACGCACCACCAGCACGTCGTTGTCGAGGGTGATCTGGATGTCCTTTTCCTCGACACCGGGCACTTCCAGGGCAATCTTGTACTGCTTGTCGGTTTCCTGGATGTCCAGGGCCGGCTTCAGCATGCCCGACCAATCGGATGGCAGCCGCGGCATGGCCAGCGCCGGAAAACCGAAGCCCCGGAACGCGTCATCGAACAGCCGGTCGATCTCGCGATGCAGTTGCAGGATCGGGCTGACTGGCCCGCTCGCCGCTGGCAGGTCATTGCGCTGCACCGGCAGGGAAGAGGCGGTCTGCTGCTCTTGCTGCTCGTTCTTGAACCAGTTCCAGGGAGCCAACTTCTTGAAATCGATGTCCATGTCATACCTCCAGAAAAATTGAAAAACGAGTTACTCAAGCCCTTTGCCTGCTGCGACGGGCAGTGCGCCCAGGCGACACGGGCTGCTCGGATGACTTCTGCTGTTCACGCTTGCGCATCACCTCCTTCTTTGCTCCGGCTCGGGTCTGATCATTGATCCACTGATCGATTTCACTTTGACGAAACCGCCACGTCCCGCCCACCTTGAAAGCCGGAATTTCCCCGTGCGCGGCGAGCCGATAAAGCGTCCGCTTGCCGACTTTCAAGTACGCAGCCAATTCATCGAGCGTGAAAATCACCTGTAGGTGCGCTTTCATCTCACCCTCTCCAATCGCGTCGCTTTGCGGTTCCGGCCAAGGAAATCCTTGCAAGACTTTGCAAGATATTGCGCTTACCAGGACAAACTTCAAGAGTCAATGTACAGCGATCTCCCGCCCCATTGATGCAGGTCAACTGCTCAGGCAAGGCGCAGCGGGGCGGCCTGATCAGGCCATGGACAGCGCCTGGCTCGTCAGCCTGCGTGTGCCACAGGCGCCTCGATCAAACACCGATCCTCACGTTGTAGCCGAGTGCCCGCAGCCCCTTGCTCGTCTGCATGTTCCTTGGCGGAAACTCGTCTGGGCGCGCCCAGCCGACGCTTTCCCCGAGGCTGCTCAGGCCAACGTGCGGAATTGCCCAGTCGTCGCTGCGGATCGCGTTCCAGAGTCGGGCCGAAACACTTCCGTTGCCCCAGACAGCGTAGTTCAACAGTATCCGTCCGGCCAACACACCTTCCCGACACCGCCGCCGAAGGCCATGGCCCATCAAGCGGATTTTCCATGCCCCCTCAGCGCCGTACCTACAGCAAATCTTTCAAGGCCCAGGTCATTCAGGAGTGTTCTGAACCCGGTGCCTCCATCGCAAACATCGCCTTGGGCTACAGCCTCAATGCCAACCTCGTCCACAAATGGATTCGGCTGCATACCCAGAAAACCACGGCTATCCAGCCAGCGTTCATCCCGTTGCCTTCTCAAATGCTCGGCGCGGGATCGCATGCTCAAGTGCGCTGCTGCGATCATGAGTTTGATCCAGTCGGCCCGTAATAATGGGCACGATCCGTATGCCTATCTCAAGGATGTGCTGACACGGTTGCCGACGCAGCGGGCGAGTGAGATTGCAGAGCTGCTGCCGCATAGGTGGCATCCGGCATAGTCGCGCAAGACGGTTTGCCCGCACGCTTACGTTCAACAGCTCAAGCACCGTCCGCCCTTCGCGGGATCGTTGCCGCCAGAGCCACACGCCGAACTTTTCCACCTTGTCGTCGCCGGCCTGCGGTCAGTCAGGCAAGCCCAGGTGCTCGTTTTCCTGCTTGATCGCGTGGTCTCGGATCGCGTGCACCCGGGAAACGGCATCCACGAACTGCCACCATCTCTTAGCTTGGCGGGGTCAAGCCAGCCGGGATGCCCGGACGGTTACGCTGGTCCGCGCCCAGTTGCAGCACCAAGGTCGGCCGCAGTGATGAAGCGGGTCTTGATGCCGCACTGCGCCGCCCGATAGCGCAGTGCGATGGCCAGATGCGTCTTGCCGACTCCCAAGGGGCCTATATCGCCTTGGCACGGCTCCGGGCAGTTTCGGGGAGGCTGCACGCAGTGCGCGACAAGATGTATCGCAGCCGAACTGCGGTGTATTCTGCAATCAGCCTAGGGCCGCGCGTATCCGCTGCTTCCAGTCGAACACCCGGGCATGGTTGGCCCCAGGTGAGCTTTCTTTCGGGTGATGCACAGAGTGCAAAGGCTCACAGTACTTCGCCATGGTGCCTGGCCTCGGTGAAACCAACCCTCCCTGATTGCTTCCTGGCAGGTGTAGAAGCAGCCGAACAGCCTGATTCCCAGCTCCGAAACCGTGGCCGACTCATGGGGCAAGAGATTTATCCGCACCAGCTCCTCGGGCGCAGTACGTAACCGGCCGGTCAAGTTGGCCAAGCCCCAGTTCCACAGCATGACCGGGATGGCTGGCAGATCGCCCGGCATACCAGAGGTTCTGTCGTATTTGCTCAAGGTATGAAAGTTGTTGTGGTAGAGGATGCCGGCAATGATGATCTGGGTGAACTCGGGCAAGGTCAGACTGGCATCAAGTCTGTAGTCGTGGCCACCCCGCTTCCGGCTGGTGGTGTCCTCGACCACACCGCTGGCATAGGGCTTGAAACGCTCCTGCACCGTCCGGAAATAACGCTCGACGATCCCCTTGGCATCTCCTCGCCTGGCCGGTGCATTCTCGATGCGAACGCCGAAGGCTTGGGAAAATGCTTCCACCTTGGTGCCATTCAGTTCGCCCTTATCGGCCAGCACCACATCCGGCAAGCCTTTGACCGGCCAGTCGCTGGCATCGATCTCCACGCTATACTGGCGGCAATACTCAACCTTGTCGGCGACCGTGTTGGCCAATGCCACCATGGCACTGACCCAGGAAGGTCCCTCGAATCCGACGTACATACCAACGACCATGCGGCTGAACACGTCGATCACCATGTAAACGACAGGCCTGCCGACGATAAGGCTGCGATCATGTTCTGAAACCAGATAGATATCGGCGATGGTGGCATCGATCTGGTAGCGGTATCCGGGCCCCAGTGCCTCGGTCGTCGATGTACTGCTGAGCGGTCGGAAGTCCTTGGCAAAATCCACTGCGGACACCCTGCATGGCAAGGTGTCGGTGAAGTGATATTCGCGCCCATAGAAGTAACGGAACTGCCCCAATGTAGGCAGTTCGAAGGTCGGCAGCTCCGTCAGAACAGCACGGAGCAGATTCAGCCCGGCGGCGTAGGCATCAGGAATGGACGGATGTTTTTCCTTGAGCAAACGTTCCTCGATGACCCGGCGAAAAATGCGCTCGATGTCCGGCGTGACATTGCTCCCTTTCCCCTCCATCACCACTCTAGGCCTGCCCAGCTTGGCCTGGTTCGGCTTTCTGCGCTTGCCACGGGCGCCCGAGTTGACATAGTCCGGCAAGAGGGCATTCCTGCACATGCCTCGCTGCCAGTAGCGCCTCAGTAACCTATACACCGTCTGATTGGTGACACCATGGCGCTCCATGATGCCTCTGACAATGAGCCCTCTGGGGCGCCGCACGAAAAGCTGGGGGTCGTGCACAAAATCCGCCAGCATTCCCCAAGCTTCATCACGCTTCTGCTGATCAAGGGAACCTTCCTCAACCTCCCGTAGGACTGTTTCCTCGAAGGGATCGGCAATGCTCTCCAGCTCCCGCTCCATGATCAGACGCTCCAGCTCTACAATCGATATCGGTTCGGGCAACGCCGTGTCCGAATCGATATCGATCCAGATTGCCTGCTCGGTACCGGACCAAAGCAGGCGCTTTCGCAGTTCCCCCATCCGGAACACCTGATTAACGGGCAACACTGCTCAGCTCCTGATGCATTTGATGAGAGTTGGCAACCAGGTCTTTCGGCTTCAGCTCCCGGTAAGGAGTGTCAAGATCGAAAAGGAAACAGTGCCGGGCCAGCAACTGGCGTAGCCAATAGAGCGCCTGACCGGCCTCCAGCTGGCCGGAGGTATCCAGTCCTTGGGCAATAGCGGTCAGCTTCCGGTCTGGGTGACGCTGAAACTCGAGCAGAAACAGCTGCTGGTAATGGGCGAGATCGTCCTGAGCGATGTCGCCTTCAGCATGGGCAGGATAGAGCCATTGGATATTGGCAAATGCCACCTTGGATACCTCGCGCTCAGTGACGATGACCCAGGGAATACCTTTTTCCTGCCAGTAGCGCCTTTCAAGCTCAAGCCTCTCGATAACTTCAGGCTTCTGCAGGTCGGTACTGTACTTGGCCTGAATCGCGATGCTCGGGCGCTGAGGATCTTCGAAATCCACCAGAAAGTCGCTGGTCAGTACCTGCGGGGTACCCTTGTAACAACCGTGGGGCAGGCCAAGCTCCTCGGCGATGCGCACCGTATCTTCGACCCGCATCGGAAACTGTTCACGGATATCGGTGACATGGGGAGACCGATCCAAGGTCAGGAAGATGGCCAGTTCAAGATCGGATAGAAGATGGTGTAAACGCCGGGTCTTGCTGCCAGGCAGGCGGTGGGAGCGACCCAGCGAGGACACGTCCCTGGTGTAGATGAACGGCTTGTAGTCTGATCCCTGGCCTTGGCCACGCCCGTCCTTGAGCCTTCTATCGATCTGGGCCTGGGTCAGCCCCTTGAATGTTCCAGACATGAGAAAGCCTGCCCCCGCTGTGTCGATGACCTCAACATAGCGGATGCAGGCTCAGAATGAAACTTTATTTATACGGACGATACTTTATTTATACGGATGAACCTTTATTTGCATCCCACAGCAGTGCTGCTCGTAGGCATCGCTGTTGCTTTGCTGTTCGGCCATGAGGCAAGCGCAACTGGGGTCGCCCTGCTTCAAGGCGAGACACTGGCTATAGTCGGGATCGTGGTTGGCTTCGGTATCGGAGTAGTTGCTGCATTGATGGGGGTTGCTGGCGGTGAGTTGTTAATACCCACAATCGTTCTACTATTCGGTGCTGACATCAAGCTCGCTGGCAGTCTTTCACTTGCTGTGAGCCTGCCCACAATGATTGTGGGTTTCACGCGATACAGCCGCGACCAGAGCTTTTCGATAATCCGCGCTCAACGGCCATTCATACTGGTCATGGCAGCGGGTTCCATCATAGGAACATTCATCGGCGGGCAATTACTAGGTCTGATCCCGACAACATATCTCCTCCCGTTGCTCGCCGCCATTCTCCTGATTTCCTCGGTAAAAGTATGGCGTCATAGTTGAACTTTGACTCGGCCGCTAAGGGAAAGGCACTCGCCCATGAACCGAATTTACTGGTCTGGCCAAAAACCTCAATTTAGTAGTACCTGAGCGCACGGCAACCTTGGGCCGCCCTTGTGGTTCGCACTTATGCGGCGGCAATTCTTCAATTTCACTCGCTCGCGGTAGAGGAGGCCACGCCAGCACATCCCTTAAGTAGGTATACGGATCATGGCTTAAAGGTGACGGGTGGATTCTTTGCTAGGATTATCGATAGTGCTCCAAGACAAAATCAGGATTCGCCATGCACGCCCGCCATGTACCAGTTTACCTTGTGCTGCTTGGTGTTCTGAACACGGTCTATGCAGGTTTCGATGAAGGTTTCTCGGCTTTTCAGCGAGGAGATTTCACCGCCGCTTTACGTGAATGGCGACCTTTAGCTGAACAGGGCAACGCTGCCGCACAATCCAACCTCGGAATGATGTACGTCCAGGGCAAAGGCGTGCCGCAGGACTTCAAGGAGGCCATCAAGTGGTATCGCCTCGCTGCCGAGCAGGGGGCAGCCCTCGCTCGATCCAACCTCGGAGTGCTATACGCCAATGGTTATGGGGTGCCGCAGAATCACGTGGTAGCTTATGCGCTCTTTAGCCTGGCGGCCGCGAGCGCTCCTGACAGCATTGCGTTAGAAGAGCGCGATAGGATTACCGCTTCAATGACGCCACAAGAGATTGAGGCCGCGCAGAAGCTGACGCAGGACATGTCTGGCAATCCCATCAAAGCCATAGATGCGTATCTTCACTGAAAAGGCGATGACCTATGGCCCGAAATATTGTGCCGATCATCATCCAGTTCGGCTCAATCGTATGCATAATTCCATTTCAAAGTTGATCAAGACACCCAGCAAGACCATCGCTGAGATTCATCAGCAATTGCTCGTAGTTGTTGGACAAGGGTTTTAGACCAAAGCCCAGCGCATCTAGTTCGGCAAAATGCACTGGCAGGCCATCGCTCAAGGTTTGCGCCAGACGTGGACGCATGGGTGGTTCGCTAAATATACAGGTAGGTCCAGCAGCCTTGAGGCGCTCTCGCATCTCTGCGACGTGGCGTGCACCAGGCGGGACCTCGGCGTTGATTGCGAAAACTCCAGTGTGCTGCAATCCGTAGGCCTCCTCAAAGTAGTCGAAAGCCTGGTGGAAGACGAAGAACGGTTTGCCTTCCAGCGGCTTGAGGCGCGCTTTTAGTTTGATATCGAGGGTTTTTAAGCGTTGCTCGAAGGCATCCAGATTTGCTTGGTAGCGAGCGGCATTGCCTGGATCGACAAGAGCCAGATCCGAAGCCATGTGTTTGGCGATCAACCGTGCATTCTCAGGTCTCAGCCAGAGGTGGGCATCCAGTGCACCGGGTCGATGAAGTTGGTCATGATTATCGACCTGCAATTCTGTTGCCTGCTCTTTTGCATCATGCCCCTCAGATTGATCTCCGACAGGCTCGTCGTCATGTCGATGCTCCTCGCCAAAATGCCTTAGGTGCAGCCCCTGCATGTCCTGCACAGCCACGCTCTTGCCCTTTCGGCCCTCAAGTACGGTAGGCAGAAAGCCCTCCAAGTCTGGCCCGATCCAGTAAACCAGGTCTGCTTCTTTTACCTGACGCAAGTCCGAAGGACGTAACGTGTAATGGTGAGGTGAAGCACCGGCTGGTAGTAACACATCAGGTGTCCCGACACCGTCCTGCACGGCCGCAGCAATGAGTTGCAGCGGTTTGATGCTGGTTAGAACACGGGGTTCGGCGAAGGCCGAGGCGGCCACCAACCAAGTCAGGGTCACGGCGGGCAAAAGGGAAGAGAGGCGAGGCAAGGCGGCATCACTCATTGATTTTTATAGTTACATAATAACATACCGATCAGCCGGCATGTTCAAGTCGATCCGTGAATTCTGGATTGAGCGATGGAGTGCATATCTGCCGTTGCTTTGCAGCACGCAGTACTCCCACGGCAGTGCTTCGAGGAACCGGCCTGCTCCAGGCTGACTTTCAGGGCGAGCTGGTCTCTTCAGATTTTGGCGGCCAATCATGCAGTTTGCCTGGAGCAGCCTTAAAGCAGGTGTTGACGCGGTTACCTATTCGGCCAGCGACGATGTTGATCATCAATGACATATGGATGTTCATGATCGGTGCCGCTGTGTCCGTCCAGGTGAGTATGGTCATCCGACAGATTCTCATGGCTGTGCCTGATACTCTCTTGATCATGGGCCGGACGCCAGATCACGATGCTGACCGCCAATGCGCTACCTGCCACGACAACGAGCCCAACAAACGAGGCCGTGAGGCTGATGTTGGCACCCAGCCATCCCGCCAATGGGTAGGTAATCAACCAGCAGGCATGGGATAGCGCAAATTGGGCGGCAAACAACGCCGGGCGATCTTCGGCATGTGCAGAGCGACGCAACAGTCGACCGCTCGGAGTCTGGGCCAAGGAGTAGCCCACCCCAAGCACCATCCACAGCGGCAGCAGAAAGTTGTAGGTGGTCAGGTTGATGCCAACCGCTAAGCCTGCGACCAATATGCCTCCGCCAAACAGCATGGCCGTTCGGTCTTTGATGTTTTTCAACAATCGAGGCAAGACCAGGGCAGCGACCATCGAGCCGCCACCAAACGCAGCCAGCGCTAATGCCGTAGAACTCTGAGGCAGAGCGAAGCGCGACTGCACCAGCACTACGGTGTTGACGATGACCATTGCACTAGCAGCCGCTACCGTCAGATTGAGAGCCAGCAGCCCCCGCAAGCGAGGAGTGGCCAGGAATATGCGCAGGCCACGAGTGGTTCGTTCGTAGATGCTGCGTCGTGGCGTCGGTTTCGCCTTTGGCAGGAGTACTGTGGCGACCAAGGCCGCTGAGGCAAGGAACCCGATGACGGTGCCGGCGAACAGGTTATGGAAGCTGATCACGGTCAGCAACGCGGCGGCGAGCATTGGGCTGGCGACACTTTCAAGATCGTAGGCGAGACGTGATAGCGACAAGGCGCGGGTGTAATCGTCCTCATCCGGCAGTATGTCTGGAATGGTCGCCTGGAACGTCGGAGTGAACGCTGCCGAGGCGGACTGAAGGACGAAAATCAGCACATAGATTTGCCAGACTTCGGTCACGAACGGCAACGCCAGTGCAACCACGGCACGTATCAAATCCAGCGAGACCAGCATCGCTCGACGGGGTAGGCGTTCTGCAAAAGCGGCGGCAATCGGCGCCACGCCGATGTAGGCCGTCATTTTAATCGCCAAGGCTGTACCGAGGACGGCGCCCGCTTGGGCGCCCGCAAGATCGAATGCCAGTAGCCCCAGCGCGACGGTGGCGAGTCCAGTCCCTACGAGCGCGATTACTTGGGCGAGAAAGAGATGACGGTAGGTGCGGTTGGCTAGGATTTTCAGCATGAGAAATCTCACATGGAGAGGCGTGTGACCACTAGATTGTCGAGCATTTCTCGAAGAAAGAGAGCAACGAGTTTCTCGTTTATAGATGTTCTTATATCCTCCCTAGGGGGATATCACAACATCCTAAACTAGAGGCGGGGACAGCTCAAGAAATAGGCACTCAGCCTTTCATCGAATGTCAGGGAAACAGCGAGGAAGTTGCTTGCTCGATGAAGGCAATTGGCCATACTCTGCAAGGCGTGAGAGGTCTCACGAGTATAAAAACATGAGCATGGAGCAAGCCCTGATGAAACTGTCTGCCCTTTTGATCGCCGCTTTACTTTCGATTTCGTCCGCTGCTGCCTTCGCGCATAGTGGTGGTACTGATTCAAAAGGTTGCCATCGCAACCATAAAACGAACGACTACCACTGCCACTAAACGGCAAAAGCCCAGCGCTAGGCTGGGCTTCAGTGCGAGCTGGTCTCTTTACATTTGAGGAGGCCAGTTGTGCGATTCACCTTGGCATTCCTTGCACCAGGCATAAAGCGCGTCGTACAGGATCAGTCCATGCGAAAGCATTTCATGATCATCGGAATATCGCTGCGACAGCCCCAGTGAGATGGCGTACAGCCCAGCCGATTGTGGCGTCAGATCCAGACGAGAGGTATCTGCTCCCCGCACGATCTTCGCGAGCTGCTGCAAGGCGGGCTCATTGAGCTGGTACTTCTTCACAAACGCGTCGAAGCTGCACAACTCACCCTCATGGGTAAGCTCTACGCCCGGAATGTCGTAGGGTGTCGCATCTTTCTCAGCTGCAATCCGCAGCACATCACCGCTGGGTACGTACAAGAACTCGGCCTGTGGATCGATAAAGCGAGTGATCAGCCAAGGACAAGCAACCCGATCGATCTTGGGTCGTTCACGGGTAATCCACCTCATGGAACACCTCCTGCCTAGCTCAATAGGCTGGGTGGTCAGGCGAGCCCAATGCCCGCCAAAGATTGCTAATCAATTCATGCTTTCTAGCGCAGCAAATGCACAGCCAACCCGACGAGCGCGCAGGCCATCAGTACCTGAATGACGCCTCGCTTGAAGCGGAACAAGGCAATCGCCGCAGCAATCGCGATCAACGCGGAGGGCCAGTCCAGGTTACCGCTGAAGCCTTTCGGCCAAAGTACGTGATAGCCGAAGAAACACGCCAGATTGAGGATAACTCCCACCACCGCCGCCGTAATGGCGGTAAGGGGTGCCGTGAACTTGAGTTCGTTGTGGGTCGACTCCACCAGCGGGCCACCCGCGAGGATGAACAGGAACGATGGTAGAAAGGTGAACCAGGTCACTAGGGCGGCGGCCACAGCTCCCGCCAGAAATACTTGATCGGCACCGAATACTTGCAAGACATAGGCCCCGACAAAGCCGACGAAAGCCACCACCATGATCAGCGGCCCTGGCGTGGTTTCCCCCAGAGCCAGCCCGTCGATCATCTGCGTCGGGGTTAGCCAGCCATAGTGACCGACCGCGCCTTGGTAGACGTATGGGAGCACTGCGTAGGCTCCGCCAAAGGTCAGTAATGCCGCCTTGGTAAAGAACCAGCTCATCTGGGTCAAGGTTCCTTCCCAACCAAAGAGGGCGGTCAAAATCCCCATCGGCAAAGCCCATAGCACGGCGCCGATCAGTGCGAGCGATGCCAATTTCAACCAGCTGAACCGGGCATGTTCCGGGGACGGAGTGTCGTCATCGATCAAGGCTGGGCCGAAGGACTTTTTGGCGGCGCTATGCCCCCCAGCTCTGAACTTCTCGGGAGCCAGGCGACCTCCGACATAGCCGATTAACGCGGCCCCCAAGACGATCAGCGGGAACGGAACATTGAATGCAAAGATCGCGGTAAATGAAGCCGCCGCTATTGCCCACAGCCAATTGTTCTTCAATGCCCGAGAGCCGATTCTATGTGCCGCCTGCACCACGATGGCCGTTACGGCGGGTTTGATCCCATAGAAAAGTCCGGCCACCGCGGGGACATCGCCAAAGGCGATATACATCCACGAAAGAGCGATCAGGATGAAAAGTGAGGGCAGTACAAACAAAGCACCCGCAATAACTCCGCCCCAGGTTCGATGCATTAGCCAGCCAATGTAGGTTGCTAACTGCTGAGCTTCAGGCCCAGGCAACAACATGCAGTAATTGAGGGCATGCAGGAATCTGCGCTCGGAAATCCAGCGTCGCCGTTCCACCAGCTCCTGGTGCATGATCGAGATCTGTCCGGCTGGCCCGCCGAAACTGATGAAGCCGAGCTTCAGCCAGAACCAGAACGCCTCACGCAGACTAATCGGTTCAGGCCTCGACATATCCTCTTCAACCTCTGGTGCCAAAACCTTACTCATTGGGTTGCTCCTCTTTCACGAACCCGGCGAGCAGGCCATCGAAGATGGCACTTGCAGCTGCCAGCAGATGGTCGTCATGGGTAATGGTTTCACGTAGCCCTGCCAGCACCCGTTCGATACCGGCAGCCTCCACCGGCTGGATACCTCCGATATCGAGGTAGTGCACCAATGCGGCGATACGGTTTAGGCCGGGCTCTTGAAGCTCAAAACTGGCTTGTAGGGTTTCGAAGGTGACGCGGTTACCAACATGGCTGAAGGTTGCGTCATCGAAATCAAAACCCAGGGCACCGACTGGACAGTCCTGTGGCGTGTTCAGCCAGAGGATCTGAGCTTGCGCGTCAATGAAGCGACGAATGAGCCAGGCACACGCCAGTCGGTCGACCCAGGGACGCTTGCGTGTTGCCCAGACGCGTCCCTGATAATCATCAACATAGAGTGGCGTTATTGTTTGGTTGCTGCTGTGTGGCTCATCCGGAGACAGGGCCCTGCTAACCGCTGTCTCTAGCTCCTGCAAAGCCAAATTAATTTGCTGCTTCGGCTTACCTGGAAAGTAATCGATGTTGACCAGTTGTTCGTAGGCTTTGCGCAGCTTGCGAATCTGCTTGGTGGTGGCCAGTGCGTTCTCAGCATTGAGCTGTGCACGGCATGCTTCGATCTCAGTGCGTAGCTTGGTGTAGTCCTCGCTACGGTCGAACAGCTCGACAAAGCGCTCACCGTGAGAATCGACGACGGGCAAGACGTAAGCGGTGCCGTTGATGGCCAGGATGTCGCGTTCGACAGACGCTAACGCTTCACGACAGACACCGGTATCAGGCAGCAGGTAAGCACCATCGCGCAAAACTGCCGCACCTGAAGCTTTCAAAGCGCGCCAAGCCCGCATGCGTTCGGTGGCATTAGCGGTGGGTAAGCCAAGAATCAGAGTCAGCCAATTTTTCATGTAGAGATAGCTATTTAATATGTAGTCAGTATTACATTACTCCTAATCTTGGCGTTTGGAAAGCCGCCCTATAGAGCTAGGGTTTTGGCGAGACCAACTGGAGAAGGGGTTGCGAAGGCAGGGTTAATAGGTGCTGTGCGTGTTGGCCTGTCAGTCAGGCTTTCAAGCTTCAGACGTTCGTGATGAGCGTCCGGTTTTGGCCGTTCTCTGCCGGTCATGGCCAAGAAGCGTACTGGTCGAATCCGATGCAAATGGCTGGTTAGGTCAAATGCAAAAGGGTGGTCCAGACTGTGCAATTACCCATGAATGACGCTCACAACCCGAAACAGATAACTATTGACCTTGCCATCGTGTCAACGTTGATGCTGTCGGTGCGGTGAAAAGAGACCGCTCAGCACGAGAGGAATAACCATGTTCGTCTTAGATGTATCAGGCATTGGTTGCGGCAGTTGCGTCAGCAAAATTACCAAAGCGATTCAGTCACTGGACAACGAAGCTACGGTTTCCGTGGATCGGTCAGCCGGTAAGGTGAGTGTTGAAAGCAGCGAAAGCCCAGAGCAGATTCGTAAAGCTGTCGAGGCGTTAGGTTTTCCTTCTCAGATCAGCGCTTGAATGCTGACACCTGCCCCTAGTCAGAGCCCCGTATGCAGGGGGCTCCCCTTG
This sequence comes from Pseudomonas sp. MF6394, assembly GCF_002018845.1. NCBI lineage: Bacteria > Pseudomonadati > Pseudomonadota > Gammaproteobacteria > Pseudomonadales > Pseudomonadaceae > Pseudomonas > Pseudomonas sp. MF6394. The sequence continues at coordinate 9,259 of NZ_MVOJ01000055.1, read as the reverse complement.
GTGAACCCTCAGGGAGTACCGAAGCAGCCGCGTCGGCCACAATTACCGCTCGCAAGCCCTTGCGCTACTAATCACCTCGCAGAGCTTTGAGCAAACCTTTGAATGCTCCATTCAACCGAGTAAAAGCGGCGTCGAAACGTATTCCATTTTCTGTGTATTTTGCGACCTCGACCTGCTGATCGACAGTATTTTGATCAATGGCAGGTTGAGCTGGTGTGCTGTAAAGCAACGCACCTCCGTAAATATCACCTGCTGATTCTTTTTCGGTAACGTGTTTTACATTTGTTGTTTTCAAATAAAACGGAGTAGCAGGAGTTTCTGTTGTCTGGCTTGCAAGCACAGTAGAAAAATCTAAGTCTCGGGCCTTGAAGTTCGGCGTATCAGCGTTTGCGATATTGTTACTCAGGATCTCAGCTCTTTGACTACGATAAATTAACGCTCTTTCTGCGAAGCCAAGCGCTTTCTCAAAATTAATACTCACGCTAAATCACCCTCAGTAGCGCTACTATTTCCCATGAACATCGAACACTTAAGTGTTGACGCGGTGCATCCAGGTTCAGATATGCAGTTCCAGTAAAGAAACTAAAAAAACATCTTCCCCTTGAAAGTTAACGGAAACTTACAAAGTCACGCACCTCAAACTGATACTCAGTAAATAGCGGTGTGACGCTGGAAGATCGAGACCTTACGGATTAAATAGCGTGTTCCTCAAGAGAAATATCGCAACCTGACACAACTGTAATATTCACCTAAGGTTCCTGACAGGGGATGAGTCTTATAGTCCTATTGAGCCTTAAGCTCACCCCTAAGAATCATCACTTGATGTGGATTCGGGGGTTACCAATACTCATCCGAGGAAATTCAAATGAACCCCATCAAAACTTTGTTCGTCATCGCAGCCCTGACCGTCTCTTCTTTGGCAATGGCTGAAGGCGGTGGTGACCGGGCGTTCGCACGTATGGAAGCGGCTAGGAATAATTCAATGGAATCGTATCAAGTAGCCCAAAAGCAAAGCACCCAACCTCCCATCGCAGAAAGCCAAGCCAAATCGACGGACCACAAGAATTGCTGAATAGCTTGCTGCGCTCCCAAGCTGACAGAAATGTAATCACTGTGGTGGTTCAAATGTGGCAATTTCTGAGCTCGCTTGCCGTAAGAACTCGTTTTTAGTGACGGCGAGCGAGCTCATTCGGGCTCATTACACCCCCCGAGAGAGTGCCTTCACCTGTTTGAGCAACTCATTGGTTGTTTCGCACGGCTTCCCTTTTGACTGATCGGACATAAACGGCATGCATTCCAAAACCTCTAGGCGGACATTCGTTAAAGGCCTGGCCGCTGGTGGCATTCTCGGCGGCCTGGGTCTGTGGCGCACTCCTGTATGGGCAGTGACCAGTCCTGGTCTGCCGAGCGTTCTCACCGGTAACGAATTTGATCTGTTTATTGGTGAAACCCCTGTAAACATAACTGGCTCGCCGCGCACAGCCATGACCATCAATGGTTCGTTGCCCGGACCTTTGCTGCGCTGGCGCGAAGGCGAGACGGTCACACTGCGTGTGAAAAATCGCCTAGACCAAGACACCTCCATTCATTGGCACGGGATCATTCTGCCCGCCAATATGGACGGTGTACCGGGTTTGAGTTTCCATGGCATCGCGCCCGATGGCATGTACGAGTACAAATTCAAGGTGCATCAGAACGGTACGTACTGGTACCACAGCCACTCTGGTTTGCAGGAGCAGGCAGGCGTTTACGGTCCAATCGTCATCGACTCGAAAGAGCCTGAACCTTTTCAATACAACCGCGATTATGTGGTGATGTTGACTGACTGGACCGATGAAGATCCTAGTCGCGTCATGGCCAAGCTCAAGAAGCAATCGGACTACTACAATCACCACAAACGTACCGTGGGCGACTTTATCGACGACGTCAGCAAGCAAGGTTGGTCTGCTGCCGTGGCCGACCGGAAGATGTGGGCTGAAATGAAAATGAACCCCACTGATCTCGCAGACGTCAGTGGGGATACTTACACCTATCTCATGAATGGCCAGGCGCCTAACGGTAACTGGACCGGTATTTTCAAGCCGGACGAGAAGCTGCGCCTGCGCTTTATCAACGGCTCAGCTATGAGCTATTTCGACGTCCGCATCCCTGGTTTGAAAATGACCGTTGTGGCGGCTGACGGCCAACATGTCGAACCAGTCAGCGTCGATGAATTCCGCATCGCCGTGGCAGAAACGTATGACGTGATCGTAGAACCTGCCAGCGAAGAAGCTTACACAATCTTCGCCCAGTCCATGGATAGAACCGGTTATGCACGTGGAACCTTGGCAGTTCGCGAAGGATTAAAGGCACAGGTACCTGCGATCGATCCTCGGCCGCTTTTGACCATGGATGACATGGGTATGGGCGGTATGGCGGGCATGGACCATGGCAGCATGGCTGGTATGGGCGGCGGCGATATGAAACAAGGTGACATGTCAGGCATGGCGGGCATGGACCACAGCAAAATGGCGGGAATGGACCAAAGTGACATGACCGGGATGACCGGCATGGACAGCGGTGACATGACTAACATGGCCGGTATGGACCACAGCAAGATGGCGGGAATGGACAAAGGCGACATGTCCAACATGGCCGGCATGGACCACAGCAAGATGGCGGGAATGGACAAAGGCGACATGTCCAACATGGCTGGCATGGACCACAGCAAGATGGCAGGGATGGGCGGTATGGGTGGCGAAATGCAAACTCACCCAGCGTCCGAAACCAACAACCCGTTGGTTGACATGCAAGCCATGAACCCAACGCCCAAGCTAAACGATCCAGGCATCGGGTTACGAAACAATGGTCGTCGAGTGCTCACCTACTCAGACCTGAAAAGCACCTTCCAAGACCCTGACGGTCGCGAGCCCAATCGCACCATTGAGCTTCATCTGACCGGTCACATGGAGAAGTTTTCGTGGTCCTTCAACGGCATCAAATTCTCTGACGCCGAGCCGCTTCGTCTGAAGTATGGGGAGCGTCTGCGTATCACCCTGGTGAACGACACCATGATGACCCACCCCATCCACCTTCACGGCATGTGGAGCGACCTTGAAGATGAGAACGGCAAGTTCATGGTGCGCAAGCACACAATCGACATGCCACCAGGTACCAAGCGCAGCTATCGAGTCACCGCCGATGCCTTAGGTCGCTGGGCCTATCACTGCCACCTGCTTTTCCATATGGAAATGGGCATGTTCCGTGAAGTACGGGTTGATGAGTAAAGGAGACGATCTGTGAGCACATACCTAAATCGTAAATCGCTGGTCGGTTGCCTCTTTGCCGTCGGCTTGATGGGTGGACTCTCGTCCGTGGCGCTGGCAGTCGAAGATAGTAGTGTTCATTCACCTGCTACTCCTGCGGAAGCAACGAGCAAGCCTCCAACTGCGACAAACGAGTCAAAGCCCGATCACGGGTCAATGGATCACAGCAAGATGAGCCATGAGTCGATGGATCATGACCAAAAAACCAAAAAGGCAGATTGAGATCATGACCAGTAAGTTTTTACGCCCAACGTTGATAGCACTGGCAGTCTCTACCAGTCCTGCTTTCTTTGTCGTGGTTCACGCCGCTGAAGAGATGGATCACTCCAAGATGGACCACGGCTCAATCGGAGCTATGGACCATAGCAAGATGGGGGCTATGGATCACAGCAAGATGAGTATGGATGACGGGCAAATGGACGGAATGGAAAGTATGGATGGAGGGGCGACTACCACCAGTCGAACCCCAGTCCCCGTACTTACCGACGCTGACCGTGCAGCCGCCTTTCCAGATGTCGCTGGTCATGGTGTCCACGACAAAAAACTAAATTCCTTCATGCTGCTGGATAAATTTGAGTACCAGGATGCTGACAACGGTAGTGCATTGGCCTGGGATGCAAAAGGATGGATCGGCGGTGACGTTGACCGACTGTGGTTGCGCTCGGAAGGCGAACGTACCAATGGCGTAACGGAAAACGCTGAACTCTCAGCACTTTGGGGGCACTCCATCGGTCCATGGTGGGATGTCGTCACCGGCGTACGACAAGACTTCAAACCCGGGTCACCACAAACTTGGGGAGCGCTCGGTATTCAGGGCATGGCCCTCTATAACTTTGAAGCCGAAGCGACCGCCTACATCGGTGAGAACGGTCAAACCGCTGCTCGATTGGAAGGCGACTACGACATTCTGCTGACCAATCGCCTGATCTTGCAGCCGACGGCCGAAGCCAATTTTTACGGAAAAAATGATCCCCAGCGCGGCATTGGGTCTGGATTGGCAAACACCGAAGTAGGGCTCCGATTGCGTTATGAGATTGTTCGCCAATTTGCCCCTTACATTGGTGTTAGCTGGAGCCGCTCCTACGGCAATACGGCAGATCTGGCCAGCGATGAAGGAGAGGATGCCAACGAGGCCCGGTTTGTCGCCGGTATTCGGATGTGGTTTTGAGGGCCTGACATGAAAAGAACATTGAAAACATTGACTGCTGCCGGGGTGGTTGCCGCAATAACAGGTGCCGGCGTGGTTTATTTTGGTGTGATCAATGTTGGGGCGGATGAACCACATTCCGATCCCGTTTACGCGCTACTTTCCACCGCTCGGGATCGCTCGATCGAAGTGCGCTCACGCGACATTAAAGTCCCCGACCTGAGCGAAGAAGCTCTCATCCGCGCAGGTGCTGGCAACTACAACTCTATGTGCATCGGTTGCCATCTGGCTCCGGGTATTGCAGGAACCGAGTTAAGTAATAGCCTTTACCCTGCACCTCCGAATCTTTCAAAACTGGGCGTTGATGGAAACCCTGCCGCAGCTTTCTGGATCATCAAGCATGGAATCAAATCCACAGGCATGCCCGCTTGGGGTAAAAGCATGGCCGATCCCTACATATGGGGAATGGTCGCTTTTCTCCAGCAACTGCCTTCATTGGATGCAGAGCAATACAAAGCTCTAGCAACCAGCAGCGGTGGTCATCAACACGGTGGCGGTGAGAGCAAAATGCATAACCATGAAGGCCAGCATGAGGGCCAAAAAGGCGTTGTCGCGGGGCATCATGACGCGAGTGCAGCCGAAGAGATAGCCGAAGCAGGCGACCATCATGGCGAGAGAAACAGCGCTCATGCCCATGAGGCGGCCGCAGCGCCTTCTCAGGATGAAAGTACCGAACACGCCCATCCTCAGGTTGTGGAGGCTTCACATGACGCCCCTGAAACTCCGGCCACTCAGCCAAAAACTCATACCCACGCTGATGGGAAGGAACATACCCATGCGAAATAACTTTCTTCGTCCCGGTCGGGCACTTCGCCTCGCTGCATTTGCGGCTCTGTTTATCAGTTCAGCTGGTCATGCAGCAGAGTCGCTGACGATCGACGTCCATCGTGACGCTAACTGTGGATGCTGCAAGAAGTGGATCCAGCACCTTGAAGCTAACGGCTTCACCGTCGTTGATCATGTAGAAACCAACATGAGCGCGGTCAAGCAGGATCTCGGTGTTGCTCCACGACTCTCGTCCTGCCACACAGCAATGATCAATGGAAAGTTTGTTGAAGGTCACGTGCCCGCCGAGCAAATCATTGCGATGAGCAAACGTGACGACCTTCTCGGGATCGCCGTTCCTGGCATGCCGGCCGGCTCCCCAGGAATGGAAGTGGACGGGAAACATGACGCTTATAAGGTAATCGGCTTGTCCAAAGCAGGCACAGACCACGTCATTGCTGAATACCCCGGAAACTGATCTTCTAATCTTGTTCCTGCATGGTCAGGGTCATGGCAGTGCAGAGGACATAGCTCATTTTGAACGTAAAAAAGGCGCCACTAGGGCGCCTAAACCGCCTCCCAAACCAAAGGAGAAACAAGGAGGCGGGATGTATCTGGTGGTTGAGCAATACTTCACTGCGCGTTAGAAACCTTTCAACTGACAGAGATGATTTCATAAAATGGATAACTTCAGCCTGTCCTGAAAATTACTTCTACGTCAGCGGGCAGTAAGCTTGTTCGGACAAACGGAAAATTATGTTGCGCTTAAATAATTTGCATGGTCTAGCTTCCATGTGGGCAGTTGTCGGCCATAACCTTATATTCCACGGTGTTAAGCTTGCCGGTAGAGTCTTCGTAGGTCATGCGCGAAGGAGCAATACCACAGGTTTTATTGGCTTGTGTGACACTGACGACCTTCTGGATATCGAGGTTCATACCATATTCATAATGAACAATTTCAGGAGGTGTCTTACCATTTCTTGAGGCGTATTGTTCCATTGCCTGTTGGTTCTCTTGCATCATTCGACCATAAACGCGGTCACCGCCTCCCTCAGCCATGGCCAAAGCAGATAAGGTCAAAATAGTAGCGGCAAAAAATCCTTTCATTGCTGTCATTGCTTTCATAATTATCTCCAGAGCTCAATTATTTCTGAGTTAAAGAGTAACAAGTGAAAGCTTTCAGAAAGCTGCCGCGAATGTTACTAATGTGAAAGGTGGACCCTGCTCCGCGTCTACGCTTAGGAGCCAGATGGGATTTTTATTATCACCTGAGGTTGGCAGACGCTGACGGAATACAGATGCCCTCAAAAGCTTATTGGAACCGGTGGTCCCTCCCAATTCCTCGATACGCCGGTAGATCTGAGCAAGGCCTCCGCGTCGACTCCGGTTCTTGCCAAGCTTTCCAGATCCCACTCGAAGAAACTGGAAAAAACCAGGAAAACCTTGCTTGCTACCGCTGAGGTCAATCTTACCGTCGAGTAATTCACCGGGAGCTTCATCCTGATGAGTTCAGAGACAGTCCACACCAAAGTTCTTAGACGGAAATGCCATACTGACTCTTGATGAATCTTGATCTGTTGATAAGTAAGGGGAAACTTCTGCTTGCGCAGATCCAGTTCATGAGGTAACGAACTTGGGAGCAGCGATTGCAAATTCCGAATGTTCACTCTCTTCGGATCTTTCGTAACTTTGTATAGCTCATCTACGCCCGCTTCGATAAGGGCTGCATACGCGCCGTCTCTAGAGTCGACAGACTTCTCGGCCGTAACTGCAACTTTTTTAGGTGCACGGAGTTTTGCCATTAACCATGCGTTATCATTTTCTAGAATCCATTGCGTAGGTTTGTACGCTTTCTTCCAGAGGTACTCGACATCGGCGTCGGCACGTAGCGCTAAAAGCAACTCAATTTTTTGGCGATATCTAGTTTTTTGGTTAGGATGCGATTCTTCGCCTTTGGGAACTCGCGGAGAAATAGAGGCACTCAGCAGGATAGACTCATTCTTCAGAGCCTCTTCAAAGTCATCTGCACTGGAAAACAAATGAAGAGCAATGATCAAATGCCGCGCGAGCGGCATATTTAGCTGACCTTTGTCTGATTTGAGCCGGATCCATTGCTCATGCTTCCCGGTGTTATAGGCTGGATCAATCTGCGACAAAAGCTCATCGCCGTAAGCGCTTTGGATGCTGTCGAATAGTTTTGCGATACCCGCATTTTTTCCGAAAATGAATCCGCGTTTCTTGCATTGGCGGACGTAGCACGAACTTAATACCGTACTGCCTATCGGAGGAATATTGCGTTGCAAGATATCGTGTGCGAACAGGGCGACTTTCTGTTCCAGATTTGAGCCCTTGTGAGTCGCTGCGCTGTTTAAGGGGCTCCAGCCGCACGCGCATGGCTCAGTCAGATTGGGAAGTAGCTTCAATTTTCGGTAGAACGGGCGAGAGCACTCGGGGCAGGCATGGATCAATGCGTCGCCATGACGCCAACAGACGGCAACACCGGGTATCTGGTGAGATCGATGCCAGTAGGCAGAACCCCGATCAATCAAATCCTCCTGAACGCAGGTAGGACAAAGCTTAGCCTTGCCATGGGTGGACTCTTCTCTGCGGGGCACCCGTACCACCCCGTCATAACCGAGCGGTCCTACGTTGTTCTCCGGACCCTGCTTAACCCCAAGAAAAGGTCGGTAAGCAGGAAAAGTCGTGTTGCTACTGATCAGCTCTGCGAGATTGCTCTCCGATTGCCCCGGCAGCCTGTGGGCGAGCCTCTCGATCTGCTTGGGTACGATGCCACCAATGCAAAAGGGTTTCGATGCGAACAAATCGCGGTAGGTTTCTGTCGCGGTTCTATTGCCTGACAGATAGTGATAGCGGGTGACACGAGAGTGCAGCATTTCATCCGGCATCGATACGGGGAAAAATAATAGATCAGACATCATTTACCGATTAAAGGTAGGGCTCGAAGAGAACGTGCATCCGAGGGCAGTATATATGCAACCCGTAAAATTCTGTATCCGGCCTGGATTTGGAAATGACACAGCCGCTCAACTTTGAATCGTAGTGAATTCATTTAAACCCTGCCGCGACCGTACTCCTTGAATACAACACACGTATCGATAACCCGCGTAGGTCAGCCCATGGCGATTGCTCGCAGGTTAGTACATTTTACTTGCTGATCGTGATCATGCGTATTCCGGACCTATTCTGGAAGGTGCAAATTTTCATTAACAGAAAAACAATGTGTTCACGGTGAATTAATTCAGAACGTTTTTTAGATGGAGGGAATGGCGGGCTGGATTACAGCGTGGGCCGAATGCTCGCGACCCGGTAGAGCGAAGAACGTGATACAGGCTTGCCCTCCGAGAGCAATTTGCGTCTAGCCCATCGCAGACGCCTATCGTGAAAGCCTTCGATTGATTCACATACTTTGTCGAGCATTGCTGCACAGAGAGGAAGCTTGCAGAGCTGCTTTTCGAAGCGAGACAGAACATGAAGCTCCCGGCCAATTCTGGTACGCGAGATGCGGACAGGCTTACCCGCAAGAGCATAAAGCGCTTCAGCACACTGACGGACTTCTTCGGCCAGTCTCGCATCGAGGGCAGCGAACATTTCGGCGCTATTTAGACGGGGCGTACGATGGGGGCTTGGGTTTACAGTTGACTCCGAAAGCCACTGCCTATCGTGGCGATACAGCCACGCATACCCCCTGCATGCATGTGCTTTGTAAAAGCGATAATCAGCCTCGAAAGCCGCGCGTCTTGCGCATAGCTCAATGTGAAATCGTGCCTCCCTCCAAGCACCTTGCCCGCCGGCTACATTTCGGATGTGACGATAGACATACGCCAATGAAACGCCTAGGGAAACTCTGAAAAAGACTTTCTGATTTGGCAAAATACCGCGACCCCACCCACCGAGTTTCCCGATGAAGCAGATGACCTTCGCCGACGCCGAGTACGCTGGCAAGCGCAAGCAAACCCGCAAG
>NZ_MVOJ01000054.1:0-24429 GCF_002018845.1 Pseudomonas sp. MF6394 | reverse complement strand
TACCCCACCACTCGGCACCTCGCTTAGGCTCGGTGTGCCCGTAATCCGCCAGTGATTTGGGGGGCCGCCGCCACGCGCCATCCATGGCGCGGGGCGGCTAAACCGGCATCCCTGCCGGTTTACCCCCCAAATCCCTGTCGAATTCCGGCCAGCGTGGTTTAACGGGGCGCCTAAGATCAAAAGCAGATCAAGAGCGGCTCGCTTCGCATCGTGGAGTGTGTGGCCGGGCGCGGTCGACTGTGGGAGCTGGCTTGCCTGCGAAGGTATCGACTCGGTGTACCTGAATCACCGAGTTGACTGGATCGCAGGCAAGCCAGCTCCCACATTCAGACCGTATTGCCAGCCAAAGCCGGCGGTTGTTCAGCCGCGCTCGGGCTGGAAACGCACCACAAAACCGTTGAGGTTCTGCTGGCGACCCAGCAAGTCGCGCAGGCGATCTGCCTCGGCACGCTCGATCAGCGGCCCGACAAACACACGGTTCTTGCCGTCGGCGCTGCGGATATAAGCGTTATACCCCTGGGCACGCAGCTTTTTCTGCAGGGCGTCAGCACTTTCGCGATTGGCCAGGCTGGCCAGTTGGATCGACCAACTGACCGGCAAGCCATTAGGGTCGATGCGGCTCTGGCCCACATCCGGCTTGCCCGGTGCCGCAGGCTGCGGCGCTACCGGTTTGGGCGCTGGCGCAGGTGCGGCCGGCTTGGCAGCAACGGCCGGTGCCGGGGTCGGCTTGACCACCGGGACACTTGGCTGCACCGGCATCGAAGGCGCCTCTTGCGCGGCGACCTCCTCATCGGTGGGCACAGGCTCTTGCGGCAACGCCTGGGGTTCAGGCACCACCACCGGCTCGATCTGAACCTGCGGCACCACCGGTGCCTGGGGCGCAGCGGGGGCTTCAACCACCACTTGGCGCTGTTCGTCTTGACGGGAAAACAGCATCGGCAGAAAGATTACCGCCAACGCCACCAGCACCAGGGCCCCGACCATTCGCTGCTTGTATGCGCTATCCAGTAATGCCATGTGCAGCTTCCTCCGTGGAGCGCCGGGCCAGCCATTCAAGCGCCTCGGCAACACAATAAAATGATCCGAACAACAGGATTTCGTCCTCGGCTGTCGCTACTGCGCACTGCGCCTCCAGGGCGGCAGTGACGCTTGCATACGACGTCACCGGCGCGCCAAGGTTCTGCAAGGCCGTTTCCAACTCAACCGCAGGACGGCTGCGCGGCGTATCCAGCGGCGCAACGGCCCACGACTGGACGTTGGCCAGCAGTGGCGCAACCACGCCGTCCAGGTCCTTGTCGACCAATAACCCGAACACCGCCAGGCGATTGCCCGCCAGTGGGGTACGCGCCAGACGCTGCGCCAGGTACTGCGCAGCATGGGGGTTATGGCCTACATCCAACATCAGGCTCAGGCGTTTGCCTTGCCAGTCGAAGGTTCGGCGATCCAGGCGGCCCACCACTTTGGTTGCCAGCAAGGTCGCGGCAATCTGCGCGGCATCCCACGGCAGGTCCAGCAACAGATAGGCTTGCAGCGCGAGCGCGGCGTTTTCCATCGGCAGGTTCAGCAACGGTAAATCAAGCAGCTCGACCCGTTGGCCACGTGCATCCTGCCCACGCCATTGCCAATGGGTCTCGCCGATATCCAGAGTGAATTCGCGACCGCGCAGGTAGAACGGGCAATTGAGCTCACGCGCCTTGTCGAGCAAGGGTTGCGGCGGATCCAGGTCACCACACAGCGCCGGACGGCCCTGGCGGAAGATCCCGGCCTTTTCAAAAGACACCGATTCGCGGGTATTGCCCAGGTAATCGGCATGATCGACACCAATGCTGGTTACCAGGGCCAGGTCGGCATCCACCACGTTGACAGTATCCAGGCGCCCGCCGAGGCCGACTTCCAGCACGACCACATCCAGTTGCGCACGCTCGAACAGCCAGAACGCCGCCAGGGTGCCCATCTCGAAATAGGTCAGGGAAGTGTCGCCACGCCCGGCCTCCAGCGCAGCAAAGGCTTCGCACAGCTGGGCATCAGTGGCTTCTACGCCATTGAGTTGCACCCGCTCGTTGTAGCGCAGCAGGTGCGGCGAGCTGTACACGCCGACTTTGAGGCCCTGGGCCTGCAACAGCGCGGCGACAAAGGCACAGGTGGAGCCTTTGCCGTTGGTGCCGGTGACCGTGATCACACGCGGTGCTGGCTGGCCCAACCCGAGGCGGGCCGCTACCTGTTGCGAGCGCTCCAGGCCCATGTCGATGGCGGACGGATGCAACTGCTCAAGGTAGGCGAGCCATTCGCCCAGGGTTCGTTGGGTCATAGGTTTGCAGGCACCGGCGGCACGACGATCGGCTCGACCTTAGGCGCAATGTACACAGGCGTCGGCAGGCCCATCATTTGCGCAAGCAGGCTGCCCAGGCGCGGGCGCAGTTCGCCACGCGGGATGATCAGGTCGATCGCACCGTGCTCCAGCAGGAACTCGCTGCGCTGGAAGCCTTCCGGCAGTTTTTCCCGCACGGTCTGCTCGATCACGCGTGGGCCGGCAAAGCCGATCAGCGCTTTAGGCTCGCCAACGATCACATCGCCCAACATTGCCAGGCTGGCGGATACGCCGCCGTAGACCGGGTCGGTCAGCACGGAGATGAACGGGATGCCTTCTTCACGCAGACGCGCCAGTACCGCCGAGGTCTTGGCCATTTGCATCAGGGAAATCAGGGCTTCCTGCATACGCGCACCACCGGAGGCGGCGAAGCAGATCATCGGGCAACGGTTTTCCAGGGCATAGTTGGCAGCGCGAACAAAGCGCTCACCGACGATGGCGCCCATGGAGCCGCCCATGAAGGAGAATTCGAAGGCCGAGACCACCACTGGCATGCCCAGCAGCTTGCCGCTGACCGAAATCAGCGCGTCTTTCTCGCCGGTCTGCTTCTGCGCGCCGACCAGACGGTCCTTGTACTTCTTGCTGTCGCGGAACTTGAGACGGTCAACCGGCTCCAGGTCGGCGCCCAGCTCATTACGGCCGTCGGCATCCAGGAAGATGTCGATACGGGCGCGTGCGCCAATACGCATGTGGTGGTTGCACTTGGGGCAAACGTCCAGGGTCTTTTCCAGCTCGGGGCGATACAGCACCGCGTCGCAGGATGGGCATTTGTGCCACAGACCTTCAGGAACCGAGCTTTTCTTCACCTCGGAACGCATGATCGAAGGGATCAGTTTGTCTACTAACCAGTTGCTCATGCTTTCTTTTCTCCAGTACCGGTGGCTTGAACACAGCCCCGCGTATGCCCTTGAGCTAAATTCATATGTGGCGATGACACAGGCGGGACGGGGTCAGACGTTGGACCTGCCATTTCCCGCCCGTATCCTCAGCCTTCCAGACAACCTGCCAGCGCAGGGTTGCCACTTCGTTTCCGGGCCACCCACAGGCGGCGCCGGGCTGTTTTACACAGTGGTAGTTATGGACGGCGGCAGACTGCCAGCCGTCACATCCCACCCCTGCTGTTGCGCACGGCCTGCATGAACGCGCGAATCTTGCTCGGGTCCTTGATGCCCTTACCCTGCTCCACCCCACCGCTGACGTCCACAGCATAGGGCCGGACCTGTTCGATGGCCGCCTGGACATTCCCCGGGGTGAGCCCACCCGCGAGGATAACTGGCTTGCTCAACCCCTCGGGAATCAGCGACCAGTCGAACGCCTCGCCCGTACCACCGGGTACGCCTTCGACGTAAGTATCCAGCAGAATCCCGCGAGCACCGGAATAGGCGGCGCAGGCTGCGGCGATATCGTCCCCGGCCTTGACCCGCAATGCCTTGATGTACGGGCGCTGATAGCTTTCGCATTCCTCTGGCGATTCGTCGCCGTGAAACTGCAACATATCCAGCGCCACCGCATCCAGGGTTTCGTTGAGCTCGCAGCGGCTGGCGTTGACGAACAACCCCACGGTGGTCACGAAGGGCGGCAACGCAGCGATGATCGCCCGCGCCTGCAGCACATTCACCGCCCGTGGGCTCTTGGCATAAAACACCAGGCCAATGGCATCCGCCCCCGCTTCGACTGCCGCCAGCGCGTCTTCTATGCGGGTAATCCCGCAAATCTTGCTGCGAACGGCTGACATGTCGTAGGAACCTCAGGGTTGGACCGAGAAAGTCCCGGATGGTAACAAAAGCTTTTCCGGGCGTCAGCCGCCAAGTTCGCTGAAACCGGTGAGGAAGTGCGGCCCGATATAGCGTTCCGGCAGTTCGAACTCGTCGCGGTACTCCACATCCACCAGATACAGGCCGAACGGATGCGCCGTGACCCCGCCAGTGCGGCGGATGCGGCTTTCCAGCACTTCCTTGGCCCACTCCACCGGGCGCTCACCGGTGCCGATGGTCATCAGCACCCCAGCGATATTGCGCACCATATGATGCAGGAAGGCCCCGGCACGGATATCCAGCACGATCATCTTGCCGTGCCGCGTCACCCGCAGGTGGTGGACTTCCTTGATCGGCGACTTGGCCTGGCACTGCCCGGCACGGAAGGCGCTGAAGTCATGCACCCCCACCAGATGCTGCGCGGCTTCGGCCATGCGCTCGGCATCCAGCGGGCGGTGGTTCCAGGTGATTTCTTCATTGAGGTGCGCCGGGCGGATCTGATCGTTGTAGATCACGTAGCGGTAACGCCGGGCGATGGCCTTGAAACGTGCGTGGAAATGCGCCGGCATGACCTTGGCCCAGCTGACACTGACGTCATGGGGCAAATTGATATTAGCCCCCATCACCCACGCCTTCATCGAACGCTCGGCCTGGGTGTCAAAGTGCACCACTTGGCCACACGCGTGTACGCCAGCGTCGGTACGCCCGGCACACATCAGCGACACCGGCGAGTCGGCGACTCTGGACAGGGCGTTTTCCAGGGTTTCCTGCACCGTCAGCACCCCGGAGGCCTGACGCTGCCAGCCGCGATAGCGCGAGCCTTTGTATTCCACGCCCAGGGCGATGCGGTAAAAGCCTGCGGCCGCCATTTCGGCAGCCGCGTTATCTATATTTGCCAAGAACTGTGAGCCTGATGAGTTGCGCAAAGGCGGGCATTATAGGGCGTCAGGGTGCATGAGTGGACTTTAAATGTGGGAGCGGGCTTGCTCGCGAATGCGCCGTATCATCCAGCACATCAGCAGCTGAACCACCGCATTCGCGAGCACGCCGGCTCCCACATTTTTCTGCGTCGGCCGTTAGATTCGGCCGAGCATTTCCTTGGCTTCGCCACGCTGGCCTTCGTCGCCTTCGGTCAGCACTTCGGACAGGATGTCGCGCGCGCCGTCAGGATCGCCCATGTCGATGTACGCCTGGGCCAGGTCAAGCTTGGTGGCCACTTCATTGGTGCCGGAGAGGAAATCGAACTCTGGCTCATCCTCAGCGCCCAGCGCGGCATCTTCAGCCGTGAAGGAAGGCCCGATCGGCGGATGTTCCAGGCTCTGGGACAAGCGATCCAGCTCAGCATTGACGTCGTCCAGCTCCGAAGCGAAGGCATCGGGCTTGGCCGCAGGCGCGTTCGGCTCGTCCGCCAGCGACAGGTCAAAGTCTTCCGGCAGGTCGAATTCGTCCAGCGCAGCCGGCGTCAGGGTCGGCGGCTCTACCGGCGGTGCATCCTTGATCTGCCCTTCAAGGCCTGACAGGAAGTCGTCATCCGATTGCGACGCGGGCGGGTCCAACTGCAGGTCCAGGTCAAAGTCCGACAGGTCCGGCGCATCGGCCTTGGGCTCGGTCTGTTGTTTGAGCAGCGATTCAAAGGTTTGCTGGTCTTGCGCGATTTCGGCCGGTGAGGCGGCTTCCAGGTCATCCAGGCTCAGGTCGAAATCGGTGTCGAAGGTATCTGCCTGCGGGGTCGGGGCCGGCTTGTCGTCGAGCAGGTCCTTGACGTATTGCGCATCCAGGGCCGCAGCAGCCACTGCGGCACTGACACCCGCCGCCAACACGGCCATGGCCGGGAAGCGCGCCTTGAGCTGCTCGACCTGGGCATGGTTCTCACCGTTGGCCACCAACTGGCGCTCCTGGGTGACGAACCCGTCCTTGTTGTTCTGCAGGCCATAGACTTCCATCAGCTTCAAACGCAGGTCGCTGCGCTTGGGCTCGCGCTTGATGGCTTGTTCAAGCACATCCGCCGCCTGGTTCAGGTGGCCACGGTCGATATGGGACTGGGCCTGGGCCAGGGCGTCGCTGGAATTTTCCTGAGCCACGGCAACCGCCAACGGCGCCAGCACGGAAGCGACCGTCGGCACTACAGCCGGCTCAGCCACCGGCGCAGGTGCTGGCGGCGTTGCGGTGTCGAGCTTGACGCTCGGCGGCGGCACTTCAAGGCCCTCGAAGCTGTCAGGCGGCAGGTCTTGATCGATATTGGAAACGAACCCAGGCTCTTCGGCCAACGCCCGCGCCATGCGCAGGTGTTTTTCTTCTTCGCGACGAGCATTGCGATGGCGGGCCCACAGCAGCAGAAGCAGCAACACCACCAACAGGGCCGCACCGCCAAGAATGCCGAGCACAATCGGGTTGGTCAGCAGGTCGTTGAACTTGCCTTCAGTGCTGGCCGGCGCGGCAGCTGGCTTAACCGGCTCAGGCGCTGGCGCGGGTGTTGCAGCGGGAGCCGCAGGCTCAGCTGCAGGTTCACCCGGCAACTGCGCGGGCATCGTGGCGGTCTGTGGTTCACCCGTTTGCGCCTGCAAACGAGCCAACTGGTCATTCTTCAGTTGGATCAGCTTTTGCAGCTTGTCCAACTGGCTTTGCAAGTCGGCGGCACGGCTTTTCAGTTCTTCGTTGTCGCGCCGCGTGGTGTCGAGCTCTTCTTGGGTCATCGCCAGCTTGTCGCTCAGGGCGCGGCTGTCACCGACGGTGCCCTTCGCGCCTTTTTTGGCGGCCTGTGCCGACACCAGGCTCAAGTTGTCCTTGGCCTGGGTGCTCGACGGCGCATTGCCGGCCTGGGTGCGTTTGGTCGCATCCAACTGCGGCTTGCCGGCCACTTGGCTCTGAGGGCCACGGCGGCCCTGGCGCCAGGCGGCGTTCTGCGCGCTCACTTCGGCAATCGCTTGCGGCTGCGCCAGGGCGGTGCTTTGCGTAGCGTCCGGCAGGCGCAGGACCTGGCCGGTTTTCAGGCGGTTGATGTTGCCGTCAAGAAAGGCATCCGGGTTAAGCGCCTGAATGGCCAGCATCGTTTGCTGGACCGAGGCGCCATTGCGGTTCTTTGCGGCAATTTCCCACAAGGTGTCGTGGGACGTGGTGGTGTGCTGGGCAGGCGCGCTGGCGGCAGGTGCGGTACTGGCTGGCGCGGTGCTGGCCGGCGCGCTCGCCGTCGGGGCCGGCTGGTCGAACTTGGCCGGGTCGAGCAGCACGCTGTAGTCACGCATCAAACGGCCATTGGGCCATTGCACCTGCATGAGGAAGCGCACATAGGAATCGGGCAGCGGCTTGCTGGAAGTCACGCGCACCACGCTGCGACCTTCGGGGTTGATCACCGGGGTGAACGTCAGGTCATCGAGGAACGCCTGGCGATCGACACCCGCGTCCACGAAGGCCTGGGCAGACGCCAGGCTGGGGGTGATCTCGGACGCCGTGAGGCCGCCCACATCGCGCAATTCGATTTCCACGGACAGCGGCTGGTTCAACTTCGACTTGAGGGTCATCTCCCCAAGTTGCAGCGCCTGCGCCATACCGGAGGACAGCGCCGAGGCGGCCGCTATTGCTAACACCAGTTTGCGAACTTGAACCATAGCCTCATCCTTTGTTTGAACGCTTCCCGCCCTGCGAGAAGGTTGGTAACCGCTGCCATTAGGCATGGCGAGCCGATAGGTCACCGACGCGCTTGTGTTTCACTTGGGACCAAGCATAGCGCCTGGTTAGAATCAATCTACAAATTGCCGCCAAGTATCTTTTACACAAGGCCTTTTATCAACAACTGCGCCAGCTCCACGGCGTTCAAGGCCGAGCCTTTGCGTACGTTATCTGACGTCAGCCAAAGATTTAGTTCCGCCGGGTCGTCGATACCTGCGCGAACTCGCCCTACGTACACTACGTCTTGGCCAACGGCATCGCCTACGGCCGTGGGGTAATCGCCCTCCTCGACCAGCTCGATGCCCGGCGCAGCCTCGAGGGCGCGGTTCACTGCGGCCAAGTCGACCGGCCCTGCCAGTTGCAGCGACACAGTCAGGCTATCGCCGAAAAACACTGGGGCTTGAACGCAGGTGGCGGAAATCTTTAGTAAAGGTGTTTCCAGCACGGCGCGCAGTTCGTGTACGAGACGTTTCTCCAGGGCGGTATGACCTTGGGCATCCGGCGTGCCGACTTGCGCCAGCAGGTTAAACGCCACTTGCCGATCGAAGAACGCCGGCTCCAACGGGCGCACGTTCAACAGTTCGGCGGTCTGGCGCGCCAACTCGCTGACGGCCTCGCGGCCCTGGGCAGAGATTGCCAGGTTGGCGGTGACGCTGACGCGCTGGATGTCCACCACACCACGCAAGGGCGCAAGCACTACCGCAAGGTAGGTGGCACAGGGGCTCGGGCTGCCGAGCTGGAAAGGCTTTTTCAACCCGTCCAGCACATGGGCGTTGGCCTGCGGCACCACTTGCGGGGCCTGCTCGGCGGGCAATGCGCCAGACAAGTCGATCACCGCGCAGCCAGCGGCGGTGGCACGCGGGGCGAAACTCAGGGTCACCGCTGGGCCTGCGGCGAAGAACGCCAACTGCACCTTGCTGAAGTCAAACGTGTCGACTTCTTTGACCCGCACGTTCTTGCCCCGAAACGGCACCGAAGCCCCCGCCGAGTTGCTGCCCGCCAGCAGGTACAAGGTGCCCACCGGGAACTCCAGCTCTTCGAGAATCTGCACCAGGGTTTCGCCAACGGTACCGGTGGCGCCGATCACGGCGATTTCAAAGGTCTGGGTCATGGGATTGCCTCGGGCATTACGGGGGAGCGGCACTTTACCGGGTGGTGGCAAGTGAGGCAATTGGGCTGCTTTTTGCGGTGTGGTTGAGGGCCTCATCGCAGGCAAGCCAGCTCCCACATTTTGATCTGTGAATACAGTCAAATGTGGGAGCTGGCTTGCCTGCGATGAGGGCTTCAAAGGCAACAAAAAACCCGCGCCTGTCACCAGAACGCGGGTTTCTGTTATTGCCTCAAGCGATCAACGCTCCAGCAAAATCCGCAACATGCGACGCAACGGCTCAGCCGCGCCCCACAGCAGTTGGTCGCCGACGGTGAACGCGCCGAGGAACTGGCTGCCCATGTTCAGCTTGCGCAGACGGCCCACCGGTACATTCAGGGTGCCGGTGACCTTGGTCGGGCTCAGCTCCTGCATGCTGATATCACGGTTGTTCGGCACCAGCTTGACCCAAGGATTGTGCTGGCTGATCAGCCCTTCGATATCGGCGATCGGCACGTCTTTGTTCAGCTTGATGGTCAGCGCCTGGCTGTGGCAACGCATGGCGCCAATGCGCACGCAGATGCCATCCACCGGGATCGGGTTCTTGAAGCGACCCAGGATCTTGTTGGTTTCGGCCTGGGCCTTCCACTCCTCGCGGCTCTGGCCGTTAGGCAGTTCCTTGTCGATCCACGGGATCAAGCTACCGGCCAATGGCACGCCAAAGTTCTCGGTCGGGTAAGCGTCGCTGCGCATGGCCTCGGCCACACGGCGGTCGATGTCGAGGATCGCGCTGGCCGGGTCAGCCAGTTGATCGGCGACAGCGGCGTGGGTCGCGCCCATCTGCTTGATCAGTTCACGCATGTTCTGCGCGCCGGCGCCGGAGGCCGCCTGATAAGTCATGGCGCTCATCCACTCCACCAGGCCGGCTTCGAACAGGCCGCCCAGGCCCATCAGCATCAGGCTGACGGTGCAGTTGCCGCCCACGTAGTTCTTGGTGCCGGCGTCCAATTGCTGGTCGATGACCTTGCGGTTGACCGGGTCGAGGATGATCACTGCGTCGTCCTGCATGCGCAGGCTCGAGGCGGCGTCGATCCAGTAACCCTGCCAGCCGGCTTCGCGCAGCTTGGGGAAGACTTCGCTGGTGTAGTCGCCACCCTGGCAGGTCAGGATCACGTCGAGGCTCTTCAACTCTTCAATGCTGTAGGCATCCTTGAGCGGGGCAATATCCTTGCCCACGGACGGCCCTTGGCCACCTACGTTCGAAGTGGTGAAAAACACCGGCTCAATAAGATCGAAATCCTGCTCTTCCAGCATCCGCTGCATGAGCACGGAACCGACCATACCGCGCCAACCGATCAGACCTACACGTTTCATCGCAACTACACCTTGTTAAAAAGTGGGCCGCCTTGCAGCAACAACTGCAAGCGGGCCCGAGAGATTACAGATTCCGCAGCGCGGCGACTACTGCGTCGCCCATTTCTTGCGTCCCGACCTTGGTGCAACCCTGGGACCAGATGTCGCCGGTGCGCAAGCCCTGATCCAGCACCAGGCTGACGGCCTTCTCGATGGCGTCCGCGGCATCGCTCAGGTTGAAGCTGTAACGCAGCATCATCGACACCGACAAAATGGTCGCCAACGGGTTGGCAATGCCCTGCCCCGCGATGTCTGGCGCCGAACCGTGGCACGGCTCGTACATGCCTTTGTTGTTGGTATCCAGGGATGCCGACGGCAGCATGCCGATGGAACCAGTGAGCATCGACGCCTGGTCGGACAGAATGTCGCCGAACAGGTTGTCGGTGACGATCACGTCGAACTGCTTGGGTGCGCGCACCAGTTGCATGGCGGCGTTGTCGACGTACATGTGGCTCAGTTCGACGTCCGGGTAGTCCTTGGCGACTTCTTCGACGATTTCACGCCACAGTTGGCTGGAGGCCAGCACGTTGGCTTTATCCACCGAGCAGACTTTTTTGCCGCGCACGCGCGCCATGTCGAAACCGACACGGGCGATACGGCGGATTTCGCTCTCGCTGTACGGCAGCGTGTCGTAGGCCTGGCGTTCGCCATTGTCCAACTCGCGCACGCCCCGTGGCGAGCCGAAGTAGATACCGCCGGTCAGCTCGCGCACGATGAGGATATCCAGGCCCGCCACCACTTCTGGCTTGAGGCTCGACGCGTCAGCCAGTTGCGGGTAGAGGATGGCCGGGCGCAGGTTGCCGAACAGGCCCAGTTGCGCACGAATTTTCAGCAGGCCGCGCTCAGGGCGGATATCACGCTCGATCTTGTCCCATTTCGGCCCACCCACGGCGCCGAGCAGCACGGCATCGGCAGCGCGGGCGCGGTCCAGGGTCTCGTCGGCCAGGGGCACGCCGTGCTTGTCGATGGCCGCGCCGCCGATCACGTCGTGGCTCAGTTCGAAGCCCAGGCTGTACTTGCTGTTGGCAAGCTCAAGGACCTTGACCGCTTCGGCCATGATTTCCGGACCAATACCGTCGCCAGGGAGAATCAGAATCTGCTTGCTCATGCGTTCCTCATTTCATCAAGCGACCCGCCCGTGGGCAGGTCGGGAAAAATCAATCAGCGTTCGGCGAAGACCACCAGCACATCGGTGCTGAAGGTGCCGTCGGCTTGAATTTCGTAATAATCGCGCACTTCCTGACCCATCGCCTTTTGCAGCTCAAGGATTGCTGCACGCAGTACCTCTGGCGTGCGCATGCGCTCAACCCACGAGGTGTATTCCAGGCGCAAACGCTGGCGGCTGCTGTTGCGTACGTGCAGGCCGGCCTCACTCAACTGGCGCATCCACTCGGCGCCCGAGTAATCACGCACGTGGCTGGTGTCGCGCAGCACTTCGACGGGTTGCAGGTAAGTGTCCAACAGTGGGCTGCCCGGTGACAAGACATCCACAAATGCCGCCACGCCGCCCGGCTTGAGCACCCGGCGCACTTCACGCAGGGCCAGGCCGAGGTCGCTCCAGTGATGGGCCGAGTAACGGCTGAACACGAAGTCGAATTCGCCATCGGCGAAGGGCAGGCGCTCAGCGGCGCCGTGCACGGTGCGGATGTTGGCCAGGTTGCGGTCTTTGGCGGCGGCGGCCACCACGTCGAGCATAGGCTGGGACAGGTCGTAGGCCACCACCTCTTTGACCAAAGGCGCCACGTGGAAGCTGACATGACCGGCACCGCAGCCCAGGTCCAGCAGGCGTGCAGCGCCCTGCCCGGCCAGTTCGGCTTGCAGCACGGCGAATTCGGTGCCCTGGGCGTGTACGGCGCTGCTCAGGTAGGCCGAGGCTTGCTCGCCGAATTGTTTTTGCACGACTTGGGCGTGGGCGGTGGTGGTCATGGTGGCTTTCCTTGAGAGTTGTGTTGCTTGTGCTGCCGCCTTCGCGAGCAAGCCCGCTCCCACATTCGACCGAGTTTCTTCAGTTGAAATGCAATCAAATGTGGGAGCGGGCTTGCTCGCGAAGGGGCCAGCGCGGCCTACATAACGTCAGGCATCGCGAAACAACCAGGGCTGGCTCGCCCGGTGCCTGGTTTCAAACGCGGCAATCGCATCACCGTCCTGCAAGGTCAGGCCGATGTCGTCCAGGCCGTTGATCAGGCAGTGCTTGCGGAAGGCATCCACCTCAAAGTGGTACACCTTGCCATCCGGGCGGGTCACGGTTTGCGCGGCCAGGTCGACCGTCAACTGGTAGCCGACATTGGCTTCCACTTGCTGGAACAACTCGTCTACTTCAGCGTCGCTCAAGATGATCGGCAATAAGCCGTTCTTGAAGCTGTTGTTGAAGAAGATATCGGCGTAGCTCGGCGCGATGATGCTGCGAAAGCCGTACTCTTCCAGGGCCCAAGGCGCGTGCTCGCGGCTGGAACCGCAGCCGAAGTTTTCCCGGGCCAGCAACACGCTGGCGCCCTGGTAGCGCTCGGCGTTGAGCACGAAGTCCTTGTTCAGCGGGCGCTTGGAGTTGTCCTGGTAGGCGTAGCCCACGTCCAGGTAGCGCCACTCGTCGAACAGGTTAGGGCCGAAACCGGTGCGCTTGATCGACTTCAAGAATTGCTTGGGGATGATCTGGTCGGTGTCCACATTGGCACGGTCCAACGGCGCTACAAGGCCTGTGTGTTGGGTAAAAGCTCTCATCGGGTTTTCCTCAGATCAATTCGCGAACGTCGATGAAACGACCGTTGACGGCAGCGGCGGCGGCCATGGCTGGGCTCACCAGGTGGGTACGCCCACCCGCGCCTTGGCGCCCTTCGAAGTTACGGTTGGAGGTCGACGCGCAATGCTCGCCCGACTCCAGGCGGTCCGGGTTCATCGCCAGGCACATCGAGCAGCCCGGCTCACGCCATTCAAAACCGGCTTCGAGGAAGATCTTGTCCAGGCCTTCGGCTTCCGCCTGGGCTTTAACCAGCCCGGAACCTGGTACCACAATGGCTTGCTTGATGGTCGAGGCCACCTTGCGGCCCTTGGCGATCACCGCCGCGGCGCGCAGGTCTTCGATCCGCGAGTTGGTGCAGGAGCCGATAAATACGCGGTCCAACTGGATGTCGGTGATCGCCTGGTTGGCGGTCAACCCCATGTATTTCAAGGCGCGCTCGATGGAGCCGCGCTTGACCAGGTCGGCCTCTTTGGCCGGGTCCGGCACGTTCTGGTCAACGGCCAACACCATTTCCGGCGAAGTGCCCCAGCTGACTTGCGGCTTGATCTGCGCAGCGTCGAGTTCGACCACGGTGTCGAACACCGCATCGGCGTCGGAGACCAGGTCTTTCCAGGCTTCGACGGCGGCGTCCCAATCGGCGCCTTGCGGCGCGAACGGGCGACCCTTGACGTATTCGACGGTCTTTTCGTCCGCCGCCACCATGCCCACGCGGGCACCGGCTTCGATGGACATGTTGCAGATGGTCATGCGGCCTTCGATGGACAGGTCGCGGATTGCACTGCCGGCGAACTCGATGGCATGGCCGTTACCACCGGCGGTGCCGATCTTGCCGATCACGGCGAGCACGATGTCTTTGGCGGTCACGCCAAACGGCAATTGGCCTTCGACGCGTACCAACATGTTCTTCATTTTCTTGGCCACCAGGCACTGGGTGGCGAACACATGTTCCACCTCGGAAGTGCCGATGCCATGGGCCAGGGCGCCGAACGCACCATGGGTGGAGGTATGGGAGTCACCGCAGACCACGGTCATGCCCGGCAAGGTTGCACCCTGCTCCGGGCCGATGACATGGACGATGCCTTGGCGCACGTCGTTCATCTTGAATTCGGTGATGCCGTACTCGTCGCAATAGTCGTCGAGGGTCTGCACCTGCAACCGCGAGACCTGGTCGGCAATGGCTTCGATGCCGCCCTTGCGCTCAGGGGTGGTTGGCACGTTGTGGTCCGGCGTGGCGATGATGGAGTCTACGCGCCAAGGCTTGCGCCCGGCCAGTCGCAGGCCTTCGAACGCTTGGGGCGAGGTCACTTCATGGATGATGTGACGGTCGATATAGATCAACGACGATCCATCATCGCGACGTTTCACTTCGTGGGAATCCCAAAGCTTGTCGTAAAGCGTTTTGCCGGCCATCAGTCGGTCCTCATCAGCGGTGCTTCTATACGCCGGGCTTTTCAATAACCCTTTGGCTTGTGAGGCTGATGGTATGGCGCTACATTAAATAACTCAAATTCATATTTTTTATGCTTTGGATTACCAACTGGAATAGCACCATGGACCTGGCCAACCTCAACGCCTTTATCGCCATCGCCGAAACCGGCAGTTTCTCCGGTGCCGGTGAACGCCTGCACCTGACCCAGCCGGCCATCAGCAAGCGCATCGCCGGCCTGGAACAACAATTGAAGGTACGGCTGTTCGACCGCCTGGGCCGCGAAGTCGGTTTGACCGAGGCCGGACGGGCCTTGCTGCCCCGCGCTTATCAAATCCTCAACGTGCTGGACGACACCCGCCGCGCCCTCACCAACCTCACCGGCGAGGTCAGCGGGCGCCTGACCCTGGCCACCAGCCACCATATCGGCCTGCACCGCCTGCCACCGGTCCTGCGCACTTTCACGCGGCAATACCCGAATGTGGCGCTGGATATTCAGTTTCTGGATTCAGAAGTGGCCTACGAAGAAATCCTCCACGGCCGTGCGGAAGTCGCGGTGATCACCCTGGCGCCAGAGCCCCACAACCTGGTGCAAGCTACCCGCGTGTGGGACGACCCGCTGGATTTTGTGGTGGCGCCCGAACACAGCCTGATCAGCAACGGCTCCGTCAGCCTGGCCGATATCGCCGGGCATCCGGCGGTATTTCCCGGCGGCAACACCTTTACCCACCATATTGTCAGCCGCCTGTTCGAGGCCCAGGGCCTCACACCTAATATTGCGATGAGCACTAACTACCTGGAAACCATCAAGATGATGGTCTCCATCGGCCTGGCCTGGAGCGTGTTGCCGCGCACCATGCTCGATGATCAGGTGGCAAGTATCGCTTTGCCGGGCATACAGCTCAGTCGCCAGCTAGGCTATATCGTGCACACCGAAAGGACGCTGTCGAACGCTGCGCGGGCTTTCATGAGCCTGTTGGATGCACAGGTCGATCTGCCAGGGTTACCGGCATGACACTGTGTGGGCCAGGGGTTTAGGTCAAACCGCGCGGTTTTCTCAATGAGCCAAGGCCCTTTGATAATGCGCAACCCCGTTGACCCGGTTCCACCCCTGCCCCGCATCTACGCCCTGGACCCTCAAGCGGCGGAACAAAGCTGGGACAGCGCCCCGCAACTGCTGACGGCCCTCAATGCCGCGCGACTGGGTGCCTGGTCCTGGGAAATCGACACGGGAAGAATCAGCTGGTCGCGGGGTACCCAGGCGTTATTCGGCTTTGACCCGCGCCAGCCTCTGCCCAAGGACCTCGACTACCTCGACCTGCTGGCCCCGCAAGACAGTGCGCGGGTGGTGCGCGGCTTTCATGCGGTGCTCGCCGGAGAGCCGCTCGACCGCGCCATGCACCACCGCATCCAATGGCCCGATGGCAGCCAGCACTGGCTGGAAATCAGCGGCAGCCTGGTTCCCGACAAAGCCGGACGGCGGCGCATGATCGGGGTGATCCGCGAGATCACCCACCAACGCGACCGTGAACACGCCCTCAGCCATTCGGAAAAGCGCTTTGCCACCCTGTTCCACCTGTGCCCGAACATGGTACTGCTGACGCGTCAGGCTGACGGTTTGATCAGCGAAGCCAACCAGTATTTCGAGATGCTGTTCGGTTGGCCGGTGGCCGATGCCATCGGCCGCACCACCCTGGAACTGGGCTTGTGGCGCCACCCGGAACAGCGTGCGCTGCTGGTCAAGGCCACGCAGCGCAAGGGGGAACCCATCACCATGGAAGTGCAGTTCTGCGCCAGCAACGGCCAGATCCATGACGGCACCCTCAGCGCGCAAAAGGTCGAACTGGACGGCGAGGCGTACCTGATCAGCACGTTCCTGGACACCACCGAACGCAAAAACGCCGAGCAAGCACTCAAGGACAGCCAGGAGCGCCTGGACCTGGCCCTGGATTCCGCGCAACTGGGCACCTGGGATTGGCACATCCCCAGCGGCATGCTTTACGGCTCAGCGCGTGCCGCCCAGCTGCATGGGCTGGAGCCCGCGCCGTTCCATGAGTCTTTCGAGGCATTTTTTGAAGGCATGTCCGATGAGGACCGCGAGGGCATGCGCCATGCGTACCGCAGCTTGCGCGAAGGCCCGGACGGCAACTATCAGCTGACCTATCGCGTGCAAATGGAAGACGGCAGCCCGCGCTACCTGGAGAGCCGCGCACGCCTGTATCGCGATGAATCAGGCAAGCCCCTGCGCATGGCCGGCACCTTGCTGGACATCACCGACCAGGTCGAGCGCGAGCAACGGCTGACCGCCTCGGAAGAGAAGTTCGCCAGCCTGTTCCAGGCCAGCCCCGACCCGATCTGCGTCACCTGCCTGGAGAGCGGCGCGTTTATCGAGATCAACCCGGCGTTTACCCAGACGTTTGGCTTTACAGCCGCCGAAGTGCTCGACAAAAGCGCCGAACAAATCGGCCTGTGGGACGACTCCAGCAAGCGCCTGCAGCGCATCGAGCAGGTGATACGCGAACAGGCCCTGAGCAATGTGGCGATCGTGGTGCATCACAAGGACGGCCAAAGCCTGACCTGCATGATTTCCAGCCGCTTGATCAAGGTCAGCGACCAGCCATGCATCGTCACCACGCTGCGCGATATCACCCAACAGCAGCGCTCGGAAGCCGCACTCAAGGCCAGCGAAGAGAAGTTCGCCAAGGCGTTCCACTCCAGCCCCGATGCGATCTCCATCACCGAGCGCGACACCGGCCGCTATGTAGAGGTCAACGACGGCTTTTGCCGCCTGACCGGTTACCGCACCGAAGAGACCATCGGCCTGACCCTGTACCAGATCGGCATCTGGGCCGACGAGAACCAGCGCGCCGCACTGTTGGCCGAGTTACAGATCAAGGGGCGCATTCACCACCTGGAAATGCTCTGGCGCAACAAGCGTGGCGAGGTGCTGGCGGTGGAGGTCTCGGTAGAGCCGATCACCCTGAATGAAACCCCCTGCCTGCTGCTGACCGCGCGGGATGTGAGCCTATTGAAGAACGCCCAGGCGCAGATCCGTCACCTGGCCTATCACGACCCGCTGACCAACCTGCCGAACCGCGCACTGCTGATGGACCGTCTGAGCCAGCAGATCGCCCTGCTCAAGCGCCACAACTTGCGCGGCGCCCTGCTGTTTCTGGACCTGGATCACTTCAAGCACATCAACGACTCCCTCGGTCATCCCGTTGGCGACACCGTGCTGAAAATCGTCACCGCCCGCCTGGAAGCCAGCGTGCGCATGGAGGACACCGTGGCGCGCCTGGGCGGCGATGAGTTTGTGGTATTGCTCAGCGGCCTGGAGGGCACCCGCCAGACGGTCAGCAGCCAGGTGCAAGCGCTGGCCGATACCCTGCGCGAATTGCTTTCGGAACCGATGTTTCTCGACGGCCATCGGCTGCAGGTCACGCCGAGCATCGGCGTAGCGCTGATCCCCGACCACGGCACCACCCCTGCCGATCTGCTCAAGCGCGCCGACATCGCCCTGTACCGCGCCAAGGACTCCGGACGCAACACCACGCAGATGTTCCACAACAGCATGCAAAAAACCGCCAGCGAACGCCTGCGCATGGAGACCGACTTGCGCCTGGCCTTGTCCCGCGGCGAATTCAGCGTGCACTACCAGCCCCAGGTGGATGCGCGCGGCAACAGGATAATCGGCGCCGAGGCCCTGGTGCGCTGGCAGCATCCACAATTGGGCGCGCAGTCACCGACGGAATTCATCAAGGTATTGGAAGACAGCGGCCTGATCCTGGAGGTCGGCACCTGGATTCTCGATGAAGCCTGTGGCGCCTTTGCCCAGTTGATTGCCGACGGCTTGGTGGACCCGCTCAATTTCAGCCTGTGCGTGAACATCAGTCCCCGGCAGTTTCGCCAGAACGACTTTGTGGAACGGGTGGAGCACAGCCTCAAGCAACACGGTTTGCCGTTCAGCCTGCTGAAACTGGAAATTACCGAAGGCATCGTGATCCAGAACCTGGACGACACGGTGGTGAAGATGCGCCGCCTGAAAAAACTCGGCGTGAGCTTTGCGATGGATGATTTCGGTACCGGCTATTCATCCCTGACCTACCTCAAGCGCCTGCCGGTAGACGCGCTGAAGATTGATCAGTCGTTCGTGCGCGATGCGACCCACGACCCCAATGATGCGGAAATCATCCGCGCCATTGTGGCCATGGCCCGCAGCTTGAACCTGGAAGTCATCGCCGAGGGGGTGGAAACCCTGGAGCAGTTGGCGTTCCTGCAAAAGCTGGGCTGCCATTTATTCCAGGGGTATTTGCACAGCCGACCGTTGCCGATCGAGGGGTTCAGGCGGCTGCTGGATGCGGCATGCCCAGCAGGCGGCTGACTTGGCCCAAGTCCGTCTCGCGGCGCAGGGCCGTGAACAACTCTACTGCCTCCGGGTAGTTACGCGTGAGCATCGCCAGCCACTGCTTCAAGCGGCCGGGCGCCTGCTTTTCGGTCAGTTGCGCCACCGACTGGCGCCAGAACTCCTGAAGCATGGGCTGCATCTGCGCCCAAGTCATCTCGACCACCTCTTCGCCGGCTTTGGCGGCAACAATTTGCCGTGCCAGATCGGGCCGCGCTACCAGGCCACGGCCCAGCATGATGTCTTCGGCACCGCTGATTTCGCGGCAGCGCTTCCAGTCTTCGACGCTCCAGATATCGCCATTGGCAAACACCGGCACCTTGACCACGTCCTGCACCCGCGGGATCCACTCCCAATGGGCCGGCGGCTTGTAGCCATCGGCCTTGGTGCGCGCATGCACCACGATATGCGCCGCGCCGCCCTCGGCCAAGGCCGTGGCGCACACCAATGCGCCATCCGGGCTGTCGAAGCCCAGGCGCATCTTGGCGGTCACGGGAATATGGGCGGGTACGGCGCGGCGCACATGCTCGACGATCTGGTTGAGCAGCTCCGGCTCCTTGAGCAGCACCGCGCCACCTCGGGATTTATTCACGGTCTTGGCCGGGCAACCGAAGTTCAGGTCGATGACCTCAGAGCCCAGCTCACAGGCCAGGGCGGCATTTTCCGCCAGGCACACCGGATCGGAGCCGAGCAACTGCACCCGCAACGGCACACCGGCCGCCGTGTGGGCACCGTGCAGCAGTTCAGGCGCGAGCTTGTGGAAATAGGCAGGCGTGAGCAGGCGGTCGTTGACCCGGATAAATTCGGTCACGCACCAGTCGATACCGCCCACGTGGGTCAACACGTCCCGCAGGATGTTGTCGACCAACCCCTCCATGGGCGCCAAAGCAATTTGCATGGAAAACACTCAACAAAAATCGTGGCGCAGTTTACTGGGTTTCCAGCGGCAACCGTTAACCCCCTGTCAGGGCGGGGCCGTAACCGTCAATAAACTCGGCGGGCATGCGCTTGGGCTTGCCGCTGGACAACTCAATGCACACGAAGGTTGTTTGCGCACGCAGTAGGGTCGCGCCGTCGCGGGGGCGTACCAGCTGGAAACGACGGGTCATTTTCAACCGCTGGTCCCAATCGACGATCCAGGTGGCCAGTTGTAACTCATCGCCCTCATAGCCTGCCGCCAAGTAGTCGATTTCATGGCGCACCACGGCCATGGCGCGGTCCAGGCGGCGGTATTCAGTGAGGTCCAGCCCCAGGCGCTGGGAGTGGCGCCAGGCGCAACGCTCCAGCCACGAGACATACACCGCATTATTGGCGTGTCCCAGGCCGTCGATGTCTTCAGCCGCAACCTGCAGATCGATGATGAACGGCGTTGCCAAATCCCAGCCCATGCCTTGCTCCAGTCGATTGATGTCGGCGGGGCAGTGTATCAGGCGCTCTGGCGCTCCTGTAGACGGCAGCCGGCCAATAGGGCGAGTACAGCGTCGATCACCTGCGGGTCGGCGAGCACTTTCTGGTGGCCGCCCTGCTCCAGGCGCAGCAGGCGGCTGTCGAACCAGGCTTCGTGAATGGCTTGAGCCGCCCTGACCGGAACGAAGGTGTCGTCTTCGGCGTGGACGATCAGGCCGGGAATGTTCATTTGGTAGTGGGCCACGTCCAGATGTTTGAGCGGCATACCCATGCTCAACTCTACTTCTTGGATAAAGGCTGAGCGCGCCCGTGGCGGCAAGCCGACCATGTGGGTGAACCCGCGCAACACATCCAGAAAGCGCGACGGCGCGGCAATGCTGACCAATGCCTGTGTACGCAACCCCAACTGCACCGCCAGCATCGCACTGGCGCCGCCCATGGAGTGGCCGACCACCGCGTACAGCGGCGGCAGCTCGGCCGCCGCCTCAAGCATGGCGCGGGCAAACAGCAGCACATGGGCCTCACGCCCTGGCGAACGGCCGTGGGCGGGACCGTCCAGGGCAATTACCGAATAGCCGTTGTCGACCAACGCTGTGATCAAACTGGCGAACTGAGTGGGCCGGCCTTCCCAGCCATGCATCAGCAGCACCGCCGGGCCATGCCCCCATCGCAACGCCGACAGGCCGAAACGCAGCGTGATGCGCTCCGATTGCGCCAACAACGGCAGCTCCCAGTCACGCGGCGGCAGATCGCGCGGGGTCATGAAGGTGCGACGCATCTTGCTGGCGACCGCATGCGGCGCAAGGCGCCCCACCGTGCCATTGAAACCACGAACCCAGGTCAATGCGCCCATCGTGCTTTCCCTCTTTCAGCGTACCGCCGACTTGGCCGCACGTATCACCCGATCCGATAACTCGCCCGGCCCCAGCGCCCGCGCCAGGGTCAGTCCACCCACCATCAAGGCCATGTCCGCCAGGGCCTTGTCGATCTCTTCGGGGCTGCCGGCCAATTGCGCGGCCATCAACTCGACGTGTTCGTTCAAGACCTCGCGAAAAGCGTCCGGCAAGCGCCCCATCTCCCCCACTGTCGCGGGCAACGGGCAGGCCTGGGTCGTGGAGTCGCGGTGCTTGCGTGACAGATAAAATGCGGCGACCAGCGTGCGGCGCTCTTCGCCGGTCAGCTGCTCGTCCAAGTCATCGATAGAGGCGCGGCGCTGCGCCAGTAACTGGTTGAACGCTTCCAACATCAACGCGTCTTTGCTTTCAAAGTGCGCGTAGAAGCCTCCGACCGTCAGCCCCGCCGCCCCCATCACTTCGCCCACACTGGGCTCAGCCGGGCCACGCTGGATCAATGCCGCGCTGGCAGCCTGCAAAATACGTTCGCGGGTTTGCGCTTTTTTATCGCTCATCGAAGCCTCCGTCTTTCATGGGTTGAATATTATTACCATAATAATATTTGGCAAGCGACAAGCACGACCGCCGGTCAGTACAGAAAAATGGGAATAAAGGAGGGAATTGGCCAAACGCCAGACAAACAAAAGGGCCATTCAATAATTGAATGACCCTTAAAAATCCCGCAGAGCGGGTAATCGTGGCGTCCCCTAGGGGACTCGAACCCCTGTTACCGCCGTGAAAGGGCGGTGTCCTAGGCCACTAGACGAAGGGGACACAAACCTTCTATACAACTGATCAGCGCTGAGAACTGATCGATTCAAGGACGGTGTGGCCGGAACC
Organism: Pseudomonas sp. MF6394; assembly: GCF_002018845.1. Classification (NCBI taxonomy): domain Bacteria; kingdom Pseudomonadati; phylum Pseudomonadota; class Gammaproteobacteria; order Pseudomonadales; family Pseudomonadaceae; genus Pseudomonas; species Pseudomonas sp. MF6394. The sequence goes on along the minus strand of NZ_MVOJ01000054.1, from coordinate 2,436 downwards.
TTGAACCTGTAAAATTGGTGGAGCTAAACGGGATCGAACCGTTGACCTCTTGCATGCCATGCAAGCGCTCTCCCAGCTGAGCTATAGCCCCGGATTTTTCGTCTCGCGACGCAGCAGACCTTTCGAGCTGCTTGTTGAAACTGGCGTCCCCTAGGGGACTCGAACCCCTGTTACCGCCGTGAAAGGGCGGTGTCCTAGGCCACTAGACGAAGGGGACAAAACCTTCTGTACATCTGATCAGAGCTGAGACCTGATCAATTCAAGGACGGTGTGGCCGGAACCTTGAACCTGTAAATTGGTGGAGCTAAACGGGATCGAACCGTTGACCTCTTGCATGCCATGCAAGCGCTCTCCCAGCTGAGCTATAGCCCCTCATCGGTGAGGACGGGGCGAATCTTAATGGCGGTTTGGAAACGTGTCAAATTTATTTTCAACAATTTCCAAAATTTTTTGCCGGGATAACAATCACTTACCGACGAAACCCCGGAAAACCGGGGTTTCGTGCCGCAAGCGGCCTGCTTAAGCGATAGCGCCCAGCAGCTTTTCCCATTCCTTGTTTTCTTTCTTCGATACACCACCAAGCAAATCAAGGGCTTGGCGCAGGCGGAAACGGGTCAGGTCCGGGCCGAGGATTTCCATCGCATCAAGCACCGACACCGAACTGGCCTGCCCGGTGATTGCGGCAAACATCAGCGGCATGGCGTCACGCAGCTTGAGCTCCAGGGATTCGACCACCGCCTGGATGGTCGCGGTGATCGCATCCTTCTCCCACTGACGCAGGCTTTCAAGCGTCCACAGGATCAACTGCATCAGTTGGCGAACCTGGTCACCGGAAAGCTTTTTGGACTCGAACAGCTTGGGATCGGGATTCACGCCACCGGCAAAGAAGAAACTGGCCAAGGGTGCGACCTGGCTGAAGGTCTCTACCCTGCCCTGCACCAGCGGCGCGATCTTCATCATGTACTCGGGGTTCAACGCCCACTGCTGCACACGACTGGCGAACTCTTGCACCGGCAGGTCACGCAGCCACTGGCCGTTGAGCCACGAGAGTTTCTCGATATCGAAGATCGGCCCGCCGAGGGAGACGCGGGACAGGTCGAAGTTGTCGACCATTTCCTGCAGCGAGAACTTCTCGCGCTCATCCGGCATCGACCAGCCCATGCGGCCCAGGTAGTTGAGCATCGCCTCGGGCATGAAGCCCATGCGCTCGTAGAACGTCACCGACGTAGGGTTCTTGCGCTTGGACAGCTTGCTCTTGTCCGGGTTACGCAGCAGCGGCATGTAGCACAGTTGCGGTTGCTCCCAGCCGAAGTATTCGTACAGCAGAATGAGTTTCGGTGCCGATGGCAGCCACTCTTCGCCACGCAGCACATGGGTGATGCCCATCAGGTGGTCATCGACCACGTTGGCCAGGAAGTACGTCGGCAAGCCGTCGGTCTTCATCAGCACCTGCATGTCCATGCGGTCCCACGGGATCTCGACGTCACCGCGCAGCATGTCCGGCACCACGCACACGCCTTCGCTTGGCACCTTCATACGGATGACGTGGGGCTCACCGGCCGCCAGGCGCGCAGCCACTTCCTCCTTGGACAACAGCAACGCACGGCCATCGTAGCGCGGGGTCTCGCCACGGGCCTGTTGCTCGGCGCGCATCTGGTCCAGCTCTTCGGCGGTGCAGAAGCACGGGAAGGCATGGCCCATATCGACCAGTTGCTGGGTGTACTGCTTGTAGATGTCGCTGCGCTCGCTCTGGCGATACGGGCCGTGAGGGCCGCCCACGTCCGGGCCTTCAGCCCAGGTAATGCCCAACCAGCGCAGGGCATCGAAAATCTGCTGTTCGGACTCACGGGTGGAGCGCAGTTGATCGGTGTCTTCGATCCGCAGGATGAACTCACCGCCATGCTGCTTGGCAAAGCAGTAGTTGAACAGGGCGATGTAAGCAGTACCGACGTGGGGATCCCCAGTGGGCGATGGCGCAATGCGCGTGCGGACGGTGGTCATGGCAGGTCTCGAATGGGCGATATAACTGAAAATTGAAACAAGGGGCGAATGGTAACAGCCTGGGTGATTTCTGGAAAACCGAGGCGCGGCCATCGCAGGTAAGCCAGCTCCCACATTTTGAACGCATTCACAGATCAATGTGGGAGCCGGTTGCCCGCGATGAGCATAGGTATCTACACAACTTTGGGGATGACGCCGAACCTGTGGCGAGGGAGCTTGCTCCCGTGGCGGCCTGACAGCCGACGCTTATCTACCTGACACGCCGCAGTCCGAATGTGGGAGCTGGCTTGCCTGCGAAGACGGCCTGACAGTCAACACAGTTGGACCGGGTACATATCCGTTATTTAGGTAACGGCCACTTAGGGTTCCGCCCTGACGGCGGCTCACTTTTGAAAAGCGCAAAAGTAAGCAAAACGCTCTTGCCCCACCACTCGG
>NZ_MVOJ01000053.1:0-24952 GCF_002018845.1 Pseudomonas sp. MF6394 | reverse complement strand
CATCATTTCCATACTGATCACCCTGTGTTCTCCTGCTCAAAAATTGAGCAGAAGCAGTTGAACACCTGGGTCAGTTTTCAGTCGGCAGAACAGCCTCTACTGGGTCAGTTTTCGGTCAGCGGCAACACATCATTCGCTACAAGCACGTCGGCGTTATAGATGAGACGGTGTGGCGTGAACAGCTTGCAGATCTTTATCAAGGTCTGGTGCAGGAGGGCACGCAATGAGCCGGTTTCTATGTGGAACTCTCTTAGTGTTGTGTTCCGCTAGTGCCGCCCAAGCTGCCATCGATGCTTACGCGTTCAAGGATGAGGTCGAACGCGCCCGGTACACCGAGTTGACCCGGGAACTGCGTTGTCCGAAATGTCAGAACCAGGATATCGCAGACTCCAATGCCCCCATCGCCGCCGATCTGCGAAAAGAGATCTTTCGCATGCTCGATGAAGGTCAGAGTAATCAGCAGATCATCGACTTCATGGTCGATCGCTATGGCGAATTCGTGCGCTACAAACCTGAGCTGAACAGCCACACCTGGTTGCTCTGGTTTGGGCCTGGCGGTTTGTTGTTGGGCGGTGTGTGGGTGATTTACTTGATCGTTGCACGTCATCGTGGTCGGCATGGCGATGATGTTGAGGTGTTTTCTGACCAAGAGCGTCAACGGCTCCTCCTCCTATTGGGTAAAGAATCTAATGATTGATTTCTGGCTATGGGTCGGCCTGCTGTTGCTGGTTGCCCTCAGTTTCGTGCTAATCCCTGTGTTGTTTGTACGTCGTGCCCAAAGCGAAGAAGATCGCACCGCTTTTTACGTGGCGCTGTATCAGGAACGCCTGGCGGAGCTACAGCTTCAGCAAGGGGACGGAGTGATGTCTCCTGCGCAAAAAAACAGTGCCCGCTCTGAGGCGGACCGCGAATTGCTGGCGGACACCGAAGGAGCTGGCCTCGAACGTTTTTCGACTACAGGCAAGCCGCTACCAGTATTCGTGGCTTTCTTGATACCGGCGCTGGGGCTCGCGCTGTACCTGCATTTTGGCGCCAGCGACAAAGTCGAGCTGGTTCGTGAGTTCGCCCAGCCTCCCGGTTCACTCGCGCAAATGAACGACCGTCTGGAACGCGCGGTTAACGCCCAACCGGAGTCAGCTGAGAACGCTTATAACCTGGCCCAAAACTACATGGCTCAAGGGAGGCCCGACGATGCCGCTAGAATGTTCGAACGAACGGTGTCACTGGCCGGTCGCCGACCGGAGTTATTAGGCGAGTGGGCTAAAGCATTGTATTTCTCTAACAACAAAATGTGGTCTCCGCCAATCAAGGCGCTGACAGATGAAGCTTTAAATGGAAATCCGGGTGAGCTCCAGAGCTTGAGTCTCATAGGTCTGGCTGCGTTTGAAGAGCATCGTTACCAAGATGCTTTAAAATATTGGCATCACGCATTAGCAGAGATGGGTTCCGACCATCCGTCACACGCTGCTTTAGTACAGGCCATTGGAAAGGCAAGAAACGGTCTTTCAGCGGATGAAAAAAACAACAATTTGACGATTAACCATGTTGCTGGCTTGCCACCAACACCGCTCAAGGTACGGGTGGACATTTCCCCGGAAATTTTCGAAAAGGTCGCTTTGGATGACAGTGTGTTCGTTTTCGTACAGACGCTATCGGGCTCCAAGGTACCTCTCGCTACCATACGACTTAAGGTCTCAAGTCTGCCGGCCGAGGTGGAGTTTTCAGGCGCTGATGCAATAGTTACCAGCAACACCTTATCGCAGACAGCCGCGATTCAAGTGACTGCTAGGGTCTCTAGGGGAGGGAAGAGTAGGTCGGGGGAATGGTTGGGCCGAAGCTCGACGACATTAAATTCGAAGAGCGCTAGGCTGAAGCTTACGATCAACCTTCCGGATATCTGATCGACTGCACCGCAAAGTGCTGTTGCCAGGTACTGTAAAATAGAAGAGTGAGCACTTGATTTGCTGGTGCTTTCAAACAACGGTGTTGTTTTTTTAACAGCCGAACTGGAAAGGGAGGCTGAGCTGCTCAGTGATCACTTTATCCGTTGGCTGATTTACGCCGGCATGTTCGCTACAGGCACTGAACGACAACGCAGATGGTATGGTCTGTGCGTTCTGACTCGTCAAGGATCGGCCAATGGATCGTTTGTCTAATTTGCTCTCGCGGTTCGGCGTGCGGGCCAATCTGTTCTATGACGGCGACCTATGCGGCTCTGCATCTTACGATGGCGCCGAGCGGCGAGGTTATATCCATCTGCTTCAGGCCGGCAGCGTGACGTTGCTTGGTCCCGATCGCAAGGATTTGCAGCTCACTCGCCCTAGCTTGATTTTTATGCCACGCCCCGCCAAGCATCAATTGTTTGCGGGTGAGTCCGATGGCGCAAAGTTGTTGTGTGCTTCCATGGAGTTTGAGGGCGGAATTGATAATCCTTTGTCGGCTTCATTACCGGACTGTTTGGTGCTCGCACTCGATGATCTGCCCATGCTGGCAGACACGTTGGAGTGGATGTTTGCCGAGGCGGCAAATGTGCATTGTGGAAGGGAAGCCGCGCTTGAGCGCTTATTTGAGCTCCTAATCATTCTGTTGCTCCGTTACCTGCTCGATCATCACCAGTTGCGCACCGGAATGATGGCTGGACTGGCCGACATGCGGCTTGCCCGATCGCTTTTACAGATGCACAACTCCCCGGAACATGCCTGGTCAATAGCAGAGCTGGCCAGTGAGTCAAATATGTCACGCGCTGCGTATGCCGTGCATTTCAAGAGTGTCATCGGACAGACGCCTGCTGATTATTTGTTGAGTTGGCGAGTTAGCCTGGCTCAGAAGCTGATGCGAGAAGGGCGCTCGATTACGCTGATTGCAGCTCAAGTCGGCTACGAAAGTCCTTCGGCGCTGTCTCGCGCATTTAGACGCAAGACGGGGTTGAGCCCTCGTGACTGGTTGAAAGATCTGGCGGGGGAAAATGATGGCAAAAAGGCCTAAGGCATTACTGCCTTAAGCCATTGAAAAAATTATGCATTAATTTTACGTTTTTCCAGTTCAACCAGCGAATGGCCTGCCACAAATATCGAAACAGCAAGCAACCCTAAGTCTTTAAGCAGAAACTGACCTGGCGCAACGGAAATCGCCGGAAACCCTAAACTAGGCTCAATGACGCCCGGAGTGGAAAACATAAAGCTAAGGGTTGTGAAGAACAGGCCTGCAGACAGAGCGCCTCCTACCACGGATAGTTTGGGCGACAGCATGCGGCCTGCGATCAGAGTGCCGATCGAAATCTCTAGTATGCCGAGCAGGCTGGAGAACATGTCGACCGAAAAAATGCTATACACCCATCCCAAAAGCGGGCTGTTGCTCACCAGTGGAACCAGGCCCTCGGCCTCGTAGTGGGTAAATTTCATGCCGCCGAACCAGAAGTAAATAATAGCGAGAGCCAAGTACGCGCCATAGATACCTAGCCCCATAGTTTTGGTTCCAAGCGTTAAGTGGGCCTGTACGCTGGACTTCGAGTTTTCAATGCCTATGGTTTTCATGTCTGAGCTTCCAGTAGTGAGTGAGAGTGTGTTGGCTGCCGAACGCCGTATGCGTTGGCGATGAGATTATTATGGCTGGCATCTCTAATCAAGAGGCATCAGAAAGTATTGATTTCAGTGCAGATCGTCTTGGGCGGTGCAATTCGCGATGAAGGGATCGCCGTGGAGAGCGATGAGTGCACTATTTCGATAAAGGAGTCGTTTTACATAGGTCGATGAAGCGCGTTGCGGCATCGCCTACTGTCATTTCTCAAATCTGACTATGGGGCTTGGGGCGAAGGGCGGCACTGACTAGGCTTAGAACAGCTACCAACTAGCCGCGCGGCCGCGATGCACAAAGAATGGTAACTGAGCCGTGAGTGCGGTGGGCGCCCGCATTTATTTCCAAACCCTACAGATACATCGATCTTCGACTTCAACCGGGCAGATAGCTGTTGCAGCAAGCCTATCAATCGACTTTGACGTGTTAAAGAGGATAGGTTTTCCAGGGTTGGGGAACAGCATGCCCTGCAGAACGACACACGTCACTTTTGTTAAATTAATAAGCTAGCTACCTATTGGGCATAACCTTGCAATTTGCTTCAATTTACGCACATGCACTTGCGACCTCAAAATGCAACGTAAGCCCCGAATATCTCCATTATTGTCGCCGCCAGCCTTAGTTAGGGGTTTGGGGAGCAATGGAACCAAAAACCAACGTAAGCCCGACTAGCTCCGTTCAGAGCCCTCTTCCCAGGCATCCGACTCGATAAAACCATTGCGCAACTTGACCACCCATTGGCGCCGTTATTGACCAGCCGGCTGCATTCTTGACCAGTTATTTGCATTCGGAGTGACCAGGAGGGGGGCAATAGAGAAAACGGAAAAAATCGTACGCTAAGGCCAAGCGTGTTTTGCTAATGAACTGTGCTAGCAGACAAAACCAGCGGCTAGCACAACATCGATTACTTGCATTGCGACACCCAGTACGAATTGCACGGTACTCCAGTCGTTTTGGGCAGCTATAAAATCGAATTTCGTTATCGAAGTTCGATTATTATGGATTAATCTGTGGAAAATCAGGTAGGCCAACGCATGACTAATACCTCCACCGATGACCGCAGCCCATGGTCGGTTTTTCTTATTTTTCTACGACTTGGATTGACCTCCTTCGGCGGCCCCATCGTGCACTTAGGCTATTTCCGTGACGAGTTCGTCACACGACGGCGCTGGTTGTCTGAACGCAGCTATGCTGATTTAGTGGCGCTGTGCCAATTTCTTCCAGGCCCAGCAAGCAGCCAGGTCGGCATAGCGTTGGGGCTATCACGGGCTGGATATAGCGGGGCGCTGGCTGCTTGGACAGGCTTTACGCTGCCTTCGGCCGTAGCTTTAATCCTGTTCGCGCTGGGCATTTCCAACTATGGGGATTCCGTTTCGCCGGGCGCGTTGCATGGCCTAAAAGTGGTGGCCGTTGCCGTAGTCGCCCAAGCGGTATGGGGCATGGCGCGCAACCTGTGTACGGATGGGCTGAGAGTCACAATAATGGCGATTGCCGCCTGTGCTGTCCTGCTCGTACCGTCCGCGTGGGGGCAGCTTGGTGTGATTGCTGCCGCAGGCATCATAGGCCGACTATTGTTCAAGCCAGCACATACTGTTGAGCACGACCCACTACCTATCACGGTCAGTCACCGGGCCGGCGCACTTTGGCTATCGTTATTTTTTGCCCTGCTGATTGGCCTACCGATCTTGGCAAAATTGCTGCCAAGTCCAACGATGGTGGTAGTGGACGCCTTCTATCGTGTGGGGTCACTAGTGTTCGGTGGTGGCCACGTTGTGTTGCCGCTGCTGCAAGCCGAAGTGGTGTCCTCCGGCTGGGTCAGTAATGAATCCTTCCTCGCGGGGTACGGGGCGGCTCAAGCGGTGCCCGGCCCATTGTTCACATTCGCCGCGTTCCTTGGTGCTTCGATGAGCACCGCTCCCTCTGGCTGGGTCGGCGGTATTGTGTGCCTACTGGCTATCTTCGCACCCTCTTTTCTGCTGGTTGTGGGAGCCATGCCATTTTGGGAGCGCCTGCGTCGCAATACAGGCATGCAAGCCGCGCTGGCTGGGGTCAATGCGGCGGTGGTTGGCCTGCTGCTGGCCGCGTTCTATCACCCTGTATGGACTAGCGCCATATTTCAGCCGCAAGACTTTGTCTTGGCCCTGGTCGCCCTTGTCGCACTGATGTTCTGGAAGCTCCCGCCGTGGCTAGTTGTCGTCGGCAGCGGTGCAGCGGGTTGGCTGTTGAGTATCGCGCTGTGAGGCACGAAAAATGACAGATAAAGACCTGTACGGCGGGTTGATCCGCCTGCACATACTTCACCATGCAGCCGAGAAGCCCGTCTTCGGACTGGGAATCATCGAAGAACTGCAACGACACGGCTACGAGCTGAGCGCCGGGACGGTATACCCAATGCTGCACGGGCTGGAAAAGAAGGGCTATTTGACCTCACGCCACGAACGCACCGGGCGACGTGAACGGCGTGTCTATGAGATCACTGAGCAAGGCCAAGTTGCGCTGGTCGAGGCACGTGCAAAGGTTAAGGAACTGTTCGGCGAGTTGATCGAAGGTTGCTGAGTTTACGGCTTCAACTCGGCGTCAGGCGGTTCACTGGCACCGCGTCAGACTAGGGCCGCTTTCTGCATTTTCTGACGCCAAGGCGTCAATCTCTATGGCCTCAACCTGACAGGCCGAATGCTTAGCGTACGATTTTTTCCGATTTCTCTATCGACCCCAGGAGGATCTGAATTGATCTCTCCACCATGTGTACACTGCCTGACAGCGGAGTTCGTCGCGGTTTAATCTAGAAAGACTTGCCCTAGGGAGATCAGCACGGCTGGAAGAACTGACCCAAACGAGGCAGCAGGTCGCATTTGACGATATCTTCACTGTATACTTTATCGCTCAGCCATACCTCTTGAGCTACAGGAACACCAGCATGACTGTACTCCAAACGATCTACTGGCAGCCTACGCCGCCTTAGCGCTACGCCCCCTCGCAACATCTCGCTTCCGCTAGTTTCGCTCGCGGTCGCGTACTGCTGTATGCCCGGTTTTTACACCCAAGGCACACAGCCAAATAATCCTCACAACTTGAATTCGTATCGACGCGCTCGCCATCTGCCTGGTGTGCGTGTGGTGCATTGCCTTGGATATTCTGATGCTGCAATCGCTCAAACAAACGTGGTTTTCCAACGTCCGTGGAGACGTGCTCGCGGGGATCGTGGTCGCGCTCGCGCTGATCCCGGAGGCCATTGCTTTCTCTATCATTGCCGGCGTCGACCCCAAGGTCGGTCTCTACGCCTCCTTCTGTATCTGTGCTGTCATCGCCTTCGTCGGCGGTCGACCCGGCATGATCTCGGCAGCTACCGGTGCGATGGCACTGCTGATGGTCACCCTGGTAAAAGATCACGGGCTTCAGTATTTGCTGGCAGCCACCTTGCTCTGCGGGGCGCTTCAAATCCTCGCTGGATACCTGAAACTGGGCTCTCTGATGCGCTTTGTTTCGCGCTCGGTAGTCACAGGCTTTGTGAATGCATTGGCGATTCTGATTTTCATGGCGCAGTTACCTGAATTGACCAACGTGACCTGGCACGTTTACGCCATGACCGTAGTGGGCCTCGGAATAATCTATCTGTTTCCGTATGTACCGAAGATCGGCAAGCTGATTCCCTCGCCGCTGGTGTGCATCCTGGCCCTGACGGCCATTGCTATTTACCTCGGTCTGGATATCCGCACTGTGGGTGACATGGGCGAACTGCCGGACACGCTGCCGATTTTCCTGTGGCCTGAAGTCCCGCTGAACGTTGAAACTCTGCGCATCATCTTCCCGTACTCAGCCGCCTTGGCCGTAGTAGGTCTGCTTGAGTCCATGATGACCGCGACCATCGTCGACGATTTGACCGATACCACCAGCAACAAAAACCGTGAATGCAAGGGTCAAGGCATTGCCAACATCGCTGCCGGGATGCTCGGCGGTATGGCAGGCTGCGCCATGATCGGCCAGTCGATCATCAACGTGAAATCCGGTGGACGTACCCGTCTCTCCACATTGTGCGCGGGCATTTTCTTGCTGCTGATGGTCGTTTTCCTCGGCGAATGGCTCTCCAAGATCCCGATGGCTGCATTGGTTGCTGTGATGATCATGGTATCCATCGGCACCTTTAGCTGGGATTCCTTGCGCAATCTGAAAGAGCACCCACTGTCGACCAACCTCGTCATGGTCGCGACCGTTGTGGTGGTCGTGGCAACGCATAATCTGGCTTACGGCGTGTTGGTCGGCGTACTGCTGGCTTCGTTGTTCTTTGCGAACAAGGTCGGACATTACCTCGATATCAAGAGCAGTCTTGAAGAGACGGAGTCGCATCGGACTTACCGCGTGGTAGGCCAGGTGTTCTTCAGCTCGGCAGACAAGTTCACCGAAGTTTTTGACTTCAAGGAAGCGCTCAACAAGGTCACCATCGATCTGACACAGGCGCATTTCTGGGATATCACCGCCGTCGCCGCGCTGGATAAAGTGGTAATCAAGTTCCGTCGCGAGGGCGCCGAGGTTGAAGTGCTGGGTCTAAATGAGGCCAGCGCCACAATCGTTGACCGCTTTGGCGTGCATGACAAACCTGGCGCCATCGACAAGCTCATGAGCCACTAAGGAGATCGACAATGACCCACGTAATGGCATGTATTGATAACTCACAATCCTCATTGGCGGTCTGCGACTACGCAGCATGGGCGTCGCAGCGACTCAACGCGCCTCTTACCTTGCTTCACGTATTGGATGAAGAGAAATACCCAGCAGCAGCTGACCTAAGTGGAAATATTGGTCTCGGCAGTCGAGAGCATCTGCTGGAGGAGCTGGCTACATTGGATGCCCAACGCGCCAGACTCGCTCTGGAACAGGGCCAACACATGCTGGAAAAGGCCAGGGAGCGAACGGTCATTTCCGGCGCTGCGTTTCCTGAGCTGAAGCAGCGCCACGGACACTTGGTAGAAAGTCTGAGCGACCTTCAGGAGGATATTCGACTGTTGGTGATAGGAAGAGTGGGTGAAGACAACTCACGCAACGCGCACAGCCTTGGCAGCCAGATAGAAGCTGTAGTGCGAACAATTCACCGGCCTATCCTGATCACAGCCAACAGCTATAAAAAGCCCGAAAAGGTGATGCTCGCATTTGACGGCAGCTCCACAGCCTACAAAACCATCCAAATGTTTGCCGCCAGTTCGCTTTGCAAAGACTTGCCCATTCATCTTGTTACGGTCGGTGCAGATTCGGTGAGCAATCACGAGGCACTGGGAAAAGCACAAAGCATGCTTCTCTCGGCTGGCTTCCTAGTCCAAGCTGAAATCAGACAAGGTGAGGTGGAGTCGGCTCTGCACGATTATCAGACAGAGCACGGCATTGATCTGCTGGTCATGGGTGCCTATGGGCATTCACGCATCAGGCAGTTTTTGGTAGGAAGCACGACTACGACGATGCTTCGAACAGCCACCATGCCTGTATTGCTGCTGCGCTGAGATAACTCTCTAAGCCACAGTGTTTCTACTTATTGAGAAATGCTGTGGTCAATCCCATCTAAGCTATCTGACAACATAGCCCACTGAGTTCGACCTGCGCACCTAAATATCGTCGTCTGGATTACGCAGTGGCCGTAGCTCACCTCGGGCGACCTCTTCTGGTACCGCGAAGGAGTACCGTCCCAACATATTGATGTGCTCGAAGATCAGCGGCGACAAACGAGCCAGGTCTTCGTCCTGTACCGGGTAGCCGTGCTGCTTTAACCGCTCCACGGCAGCCGTCATGTAGAGGGTATTCCATAGCACAATGATATTTACCACCAGGCCCAGGGCACCGAGTTGATCCTCCTGGCCTTCTCGGTAGCGCTGGCGAAGCTCGCCTCGTTTGCCATGGAACACGGCGCGAGCCAGGCTGTGTCGGCCTTCGCCGCGATTCAGTTGGGTCAGGGTGGCGCGGCGCTTGGACTCATCATCAATGTAGGTCAACGTATGCAGGGTTTTCTCGATCCGTCCGAACTCTGCCAACGCCTGGGCCAGACGGGTCGGACGATCTCCCGTTTGTAGGGTGCGCATGATGCCTGTCGCCGGCACTCGGCCAAGTTTGAGTGAGCCAGCCAAACGCAACAGGTCATCCCAGTGCTCGGCGATCAGGTCGAGCTTGACTGACTGGCGAGCAAGTCCGTTGAGCTTGCCGTAATCCGCGTCCGGGCGGGTGCGCCAGAAGCGGGTACCGCCGACATCAGCCAGGCGCGGGCAGAAGTGATAACCGAGCAGACGGAATAACCCGAACACCACATCGCTGTAAGCACCGGTATCGGTCATGATTTGTGTGGGCTGCAATTCGGTCTGTTGTTCCAGCACAACCGCGAGCAATACTAGGCTGTCGCGCAGGGTGCCGGGCACCGTAATGGCGTTAAGACCGGAAAACTGGTCGGAGATCAGGTTGTACCAGGTGACGCCCCGGCCGGTACCGAAATACTTCGGGTTAGGGCCGGCATGTACGGTACGCACAGGTACGACAAAACGCATGCCATCGGCGGAGGCCACCTCGCCGCCGCCCCAGACCTGAGCCAGCTCCAGTTGACTCTGCGCAGCCACCAAAATGGCATTGGCTGCCGACAGGGTATCGTCACGGAGATAGTTCTGGCTCACCCAGGACAGCCGGTCACGGCGCAGCGCTTGGTTGTCGTTGCGAGTCAAGGGCTCCAGGCCGGTGTTACAGGCTCCTCCCAAGAGCACTGCGCACAAACTCGTCACCAAGTTGTCGGCCCGCGCATTGCGTTCGGACACATGGGTGAAGGCTTCAGTGAAGCCGGTACGAGCGGCGATTTCTAACAGGATTTCCGGCAAATCGACACGCGGCATCAAGTCGGCCACGGCTGCACGCAGTTGCAGCAACGAGTTGGGCTCTTCCAGCTTCTCCAGCGCTCCGAGGGACAGCTCGGTTTTGCCCTCTGTATTCTCACTCAACTGGATCGCAGGATTGTCGGGCAGGCGAGCGGCGACTGCGTACCAAGTCGCATCCAGCTCGGCAGACAAGGCGTCCAAGGTGGTTTTGGCGTCCACAGTCAGGCCCAGTGAGCGACAGATGATCGGTCGCGCCGACAGCCATTCTGCACCATCGAGCAGACCGATACGCGGGTCGGCATAGCGCCAACTGGGTGCAACAAAGACATCGCGGCGGCGTAGGGCCGTGCGTAGTGCATCAAGCGTGCAGAAGACATAGGCGCCCATGTCGAGGGAGCCATCTTCGCGAGTGATGTGGTTCTGCCAAGCCTTGGCCACGATCTCCTGCGGCACGTCATCCTCCGGCTTCCTGCGAGGCAAGTTCAGTTGCAACCAGTCCAAACTAGCCGCCACACCCTTACCCGCCGGGCTGAAGCCGAAGCGAATATGTTTCAATAAGTCAGGAAGGAAACGGCGCACGCTGCGGTAGCGCTCCTCCAGAGCGAGGTAAAACACATCGTTGGCCGGACGGATCAACGCATTGACCTCTTCCAGGGCTTTCTCCAGCGTGACACGTGGCAGGTCGTTGAACAGCCGGGCACGGACATTGTCATCGCTGATCGAGCTATCCAGCACGACCTTGCACGCAGCGGCGAGCATTGCCGCCGAGCGATCCAGGTCTTTTAGACTACGCAACCGAGCCTTCTTGTCAGCCTTCTCTGCGTTGTTGAAGATATCACGCAGTAGCGCTTCCAGAACTTCCAGAGCATCGTCGTGCGCACTGGCTTCCAAGGAAACCGCGAATGCCACCAACGTCGCCAACCGGCGCGACGCCGGCAGTCGATTGATGGCCGTGACCTTCGCGGTGTTGGCAAAGCGAGCCAGGGCGGCAATGCGGCTGGGAGGGATATGCGCAGCTGCCGGTAAGGCGATACCCAACCCGCGTACATCATCCAGCCGACGCAGCGCCCGAACCAGTGCAGGGCCACTGACCATCACCGGGCCGGAGCGTAGTTGATCCAGTCGGGAACTACGGTTGCCTTCGGCCACCAGAAGCAAGTCTTGTAGGTGCTGTCTTTGCTCCTCGGTCACGCTGCGGCCCAAGGTGTACCAGAGGCGTTCTTCAACCCGGCTACGCAGTTGGGCAATGAAGCGCTCTAACTGGGAAATTCCGGGCAATAGGACTTTCTGTGTGAGCAGCCATGAGGTAGCTCGTTCGAACAGCACGCCAGGACGATCAGTACCAGTCCAGCAAAGGGCATACAGCCATCGGCTCAAACGAAAGCCGATGCCTGGGTCAGTAAAGTGGCGATAGCCATAGCGCTCTTGAATATCGGCCGCATGTATCCAGCGACGATGATCGCTATAACGTACAAGACAGTCAGGGTCGGCGATTGCCAATTGCCGACAAAGCACAAGCAGGACTTCCACCGGCACAGCCGTGGGTTTGTCCGGCAAAACACCGACGAAGCGAACGGTAGTCAGCAGAACGGCATAGCCCAAGCGGTTATGGTTGCCCCGTAGTACCTGGACGGCTTCACGGTCTTCATCGCTCAGGTGGAAGTAGCGCTCCAGTTCATCACGGCTGGGCGCATCGATGTAGCGACCAAAGCCGTCGCGTTGCTCCTGAGTCAGAAAACCAACCGGCATCGATCACAGTACCTCGGCGCAGAACACGGCGGGGGTGACAATCCGCGTGCGTTCGATATGTCCGCGCTGCAAGAGGCCTGCGCGTCGATCACCGGTTACTAGGTAGTCCGCATTGCCCGCCAAAGCCATGGCCAGCAGAAAAGAGTCATCCGGATCATCGGCTTCAACCTCAATGGTCAACCGCTCCAATACCACGGCGCGTTGCAGGTTATTGATCATGGCCCCCACTTTGGCAGGCTGAAGGATGGCCTGAAGCTTGGGGTAACGACTGGCGCGACGAATTTCGTCGAGCTGTGCCCGTGAAGTCACCACCTCGAAGCGAGCTGAACGCCAGGCCCGATAGATCGCATCAGGAGACCCATGCGGTGAGATCAGCGCACTGAACAGAATGTTGGTATCCAATACAACCCGCATCAGCGCTTACGCGCCCAGTCGAGCGCTTCTTCAACCGCTTCGGTCAGTTCGGCCTCACTCAGATGGGCATTGGAAACCTTGGCCTGTTCGGCGCTCAGCTCCAGGATGTGTGCCCGCACCGCTTCTTCGATGAAGCGCGACAGGTCGCCCTTACGGCCACCGCCTTGGCTGGCCAGAAACATGCGAAGCGATTGGTCGGTGTCGGTGGAGACGGCGACGTTCCAGCGAGTGGTATTCATGACTTTTTCCAATGTTAGGTGTTTATGTGTTTATACACTCGATCCTCACTGCGCCGCAACGGTTCGATAAAACCCTCGTTTTATAGAACTTTAACGGAAGACCTGCCCAGCTCCGAGTTAGCCCATATTATGGTTTTAAATACTGGTATCGTTAATCAAGGTTCTATTTTCAATTTCTCTGTTGAGTAAACGGTACTTTTGATGAAAATTGGCTATGCGCGGGTGAGTACTCGGGATCAGAACGCCGACCTCCAGATCGATGCTCTGACAAAGGCAGGGTGCGAGCGGATCTATCAAGACGTTGCCAGCGGCTCAAAAAGCGCACGTCCGGAACTGGACAAATTATTGGTTCATGTACGGGCCGGTGATGCTGTGGTGATTTGGAAGCTGGATCGTCTAGGGCGCTCGCTCAAGCACCTGGTCGAACTGGTCGGTGAATTGGCCGCTCGTAACGTTGGCCTGCAAAGTCTGAATGACCCCATCGATACCACCCACGCGCAAGGCCGCTTTGTGTTCAACCTGTTCGCTTCATTGGCAGAGTTCGAACGTGAGTTGATTCGTGAGCGCACACAGGCAGGCTTGTCCGCTGCACGGTCACGTGGTCGAGTCGGTGGCCGCCCGAAGGGGCTGCCCGCTCAGGCGGAAGCGACCGCTATGGCCGCAGAAACGCTGTACCGAGAGGGTCGGTTAAGTGTGAGCGCCATTGGCAAGAAACTGCACATTTCCAAAAGCACGCTTTACCGCTACCTCCGGCATCGCGGCATAACGATCGGCGTACCCGCAAAAATCACCCAGCATCTCAACATCACGGTCCCACCGGCAGTGGACAATGCCGAACGGATCGCGACGGTCATATTGCGCCTGGCCGTCGAGAACAACAGCAAGTTCGTGCGTGGTAAAAAACGGGCACTGGAGAATATCGAGCGTTACTGCCTGGAACCTTACGGCATGAAGCTGCTTGAGTCGGGCAACTACGCGCTGAGCATTCCCTATCGCAACGATGAGGCACTGGATAAGACGGTACATGATCTGCTGACCGAGATCAGCCAAGAGGCCGAGATGCGTAATTGCTTTATCGAGGCAGATGCCTGGGAAGAGGGCTCTGAGCGGAGGTGGTAGGGCTTATGTTGGTTTTTGGTTCCATTGCTCCCCAAACCCCAGTTACAGCTGCTATGATGAATGAGATCGAAAACTGAAATCCCCCACTAGAATTGTTGACTGGAGTCAAAATGAATAAAAAGCGGCCGGTTAATCTTGATATTCGAACCATTCAGCTTCCTCTCACGGCGCTTACATCGATTCTGCACCGGATTTCAGGAATTATGCTCTTTATTTTTCTGGGACTGATACTGTATATGCTGAGCAAATCGTTGGAGTCAGAAAAGGGTTTTAATGAAGTCAAGGAGATTTTTTCTTCACCTTTCGGCAAAGTTAGTTTCTGGTTGGTATACTCTTCATTTATTTATCATCTCGTAGCCGGAATTCGACACCTAGTTATGGATGTGGGTGTTGGTCATACTTTGAAAGGCAGCAATCGCGCCTCTACTATTGTTTTAGTAGTGTCGGGTGTTTTAATGGTTGCTGGCGCCGTATGGATTTGGTAGCTGTGGAGTCGTAATGCGTATTTACAAGGACTAAAAGCGTCCTTTAAAGCTAACTTACGAAAGTATTTATAATCGACGGTTCACGCTTAAACGGTTGAATCCTTTCGGGCTTCCGAATAGCTGTTAGCTGAAAGCTATCATGAGCTAAGTTTTCTGTGCATCATCAAATGTGTTAATGGGAGCGCCATAGTACTAGGTACAAATATGGCTCTAGGACAATGTTAGATGTTTTGGATTTTGAGGCGGATCGCTCTTATCGAAGATCGTCTAATTCGCTCTGAAGCGCAGGTTTTTTGAAACTATCACCTGGTTGGCACACTGTGCGAATCAACATCAGATATGAGAAAGCCAATCAGGTGAACACTACCCTCGAGGGCTCATCTGTCCAGTTAAAGCCTCGAGTCTTTCTGGGTGCGCAAAAGACAAGAAGGTTATATGGGAAAATTATGAGGCCTGGATACCATGCGTCATGGGCGTGCCGATGCTGTGAGTGACAGAGCGAGAAGCAAGTGAAAGTCCCTGAAGTAGGGGCGGGATGCGCCCGAGTGGCATTTTTTGTCTTAAGGTAGATCGCGTAGCTGTTCTTCAGAATAATCTTCAGAGCGTTGACGACAGCCATCGCTGTGCATTCCTCAAGAATAGAATGTGTCGGAAGGGTGGCGTCATTGGTGTTAGTCATCGCTTAGGATTTCTCAATCTGGCTTACACGGGCGCCTGTACCGATATCCCCGCGGATGGCGACGTATCGATGTTGAATTCCTCGCCAGACGAAGTGCAATGAGCTGCGGCTATAGGCTTGCGCAGCCTTAGATAGCCGGCCGTCGCAGGCGCGCCGGTTGGCCGGGATCTTCTTCTGCCCGTCAGGTGTCCGGTCGGAACTCCAGCACGAACGCTACGACCTTTTCGGCGGACATTTCGCACGGCTTCAACAATGTCCTATCTGATGTAACGCGGAAGAGGTTGAAGCTGACAATGTCAGTCCCGTCCAACTCCCTGGCGAACAGACTGTTGCGACGTCCGTCCCCAGATCGCCGGACGATCAAGCTGAAACGCCGGCCTTCATAAGTCCCTTCTCTGTATCCCTCCGCAAGCTTCGCGAAAGCGGCATCGAACTCGGAATGCTCCATGTCATCCATCCTTATTGATAGAACAGAGGCGCGGCGGGTGCGAGACCGCCAGTGCCGGGTCGCGCTAAGGTGCCGGGCAGATTCCTGCAGCCGACGAGGCCCGGGGTGGGCAGGATAATTGAGATGTCGGCGCCCGCATGGCTATCAGCGAAGTCGTCCGTCCAGTCTGCTAGGCAACGTCCACGCCTTTCCAGAAAGCGATGTAATCCCGGATACCCTCGGCATCCGGAGTGGGGGCGGGATAGGTCCAAGCGGCGTTCACGTTGAGCGCGTCACCCGCGCGAACATGAAAGAAGCGCGCGGCGCCTTTGATCGGACAGACAGATGTGTGCGGGCTCATCTCAAGCAGGCTCAGGTCGACTCCTGACGGTGGGAAGTAGTGATTTCCCTCGACGATGACTGTTTCGTCGCTTGTGGCGATAGTAGTGTCTTTCCAGATGGCTGAGACCAACGGACTCTCCTTTTGTATTCATCAACCGGCGAAGGCTCGCGGGCTGGCTGCCCCAAGCCGCACCTCCTCAGGTGGCAGGCGGGTTGCGCCCGAGAAGTTTGTCGAGCTCGCCTCTGACATCGAGCGCGAATAGCTCATCGGAGCCACCGATAAGGGTGCCATTGATGAAGATCTGCGGCACGGAGCTTCGCCCCGACGCTTCCGCCATGGCCTGCCGGTGAGCCGGATCCGCCTCAATATCGAGCTCCTTCCATCGCACGCCCTTTTCCTTGAGGAGCGCCTTCGCTCGGCGGCAGAACGGGCACCAATTCGTGGTGTACAGCAATACATCAGTTGTCATATTGCATCTCCGGCAGTTGCACGCGGATCGCTGTCATGGCGTTGATCTCCAATTCGCGGCGTTCAAAGATGGCGACTGCACCTTGGCCGACATCGGAGCAGATGCTGACGATTGGCCGCTATCCAGGCGACATGGCCCAAAGTGCTTTCACCGCCAGGCAGAGGCCGCACGCGCCTCCTGTAGCGCCGAGCCGATGCTCTAAGGTAACCGAGCCTCGATTGGGACGGAAGCGGTCCCGCTCGAATCGCCCATCATGCTGGTCGAGCATATCAGGACGACGGATAGTGCAGGAACTTTCAAATTGAGCTTGATGTCGAGCCAGGTATCGCGAGCGAAGGCGTTCTAGAGGCCGGGGGGTACGAAGACTGTGTTCGGCAAAACGGTTCACGTTGATCGCCAAAGCTTCCCAGGGCGCACGTCTACGATCGGCGCGACGTGAGATAGCTCGCGCCGCTAGCCCCCGTAGCGCTCCGTCTTGATGATGGAGGCGTCCAAGCCCGCCAGCAGCGCGCTATCGGTTGCGATGTTGACGAATCCGTTAGACCCGCAGACGAACACTTGCGTCGGCTTTCCCTGAAGCCTGGTTAGAATTTCTTGGACCATCATGCCGTCGATCCGTCGCGCAAAGTCCGATGCGCGAACCGGTTTCTCGCGCGTAATCGCGAGCGCCAGGACGAACGCCGGATCGCTGATTTCGATGCAATGAAGTTCTTCTGAGAAGAGAACGTCCTCGGCGGTTCGTGCGGACAGGAGCAACGCTGTCGGAACGGCTTGGGCCAATGCGCGGCGCTGCCGGATCATTGCCATCAACGGCACGAGGCCGGAGCCTCCCCCGATCAACAGAACCGGATCTATGGCAGGCTCAGGCCAAAGGAAATGGCCACCGAGCGGACCGCGAACTTCGATTTCGTCACCAATCGCCGCGATGTCGTGAAAAAACGGCGAAACTTCGGCATCCGGCATGCGCTCGATAGCTATCTCGACGATCGGGGTCGAAACTGCCGATGACGCGATCGAGTAGCTGCGCATTGCACTGTAGCCGTCGGGCGCGGTCAGCCGGATATCGACGTGCTGACCTGCGGTGTGCGCGAACGGCTTGCTCAACCGAAGGAAGAAGCTCTTGATACTCGGTGTTTGCTGGATGATGTCGTCGATCACGCATGATTGCCACGAACGGACTTGCGCTTCGTTTTCAGTCATGGGTGTATCGTTGTTCGCGCCACGGATCGCCGTAGATGTGATAGCCGTGCAGCTCCCAAAAGCCGGCCTCGTCACGCGTCGTGAATTGCAGCGCATTCACCCATTTGGCGGATTTCCAGAAGTAAAGGTGCGGCACTAGAAGACGCGCCGGCCCCCCATGATCGCGGGAAAGTGGCTTGCCCGCATAACTGAGGGCGACCATCGCTTTCCCGGAAAGCAGATCCGTCAGAGGGACGTTTGTCGAATAATTATCGTAGCAGTGCGCCAAGACGAAATCGGTAGGCCGATCAAGCTCTGCATCTGCAAGGATGTCTTCAATGAGTACACCCTCCCAAACGGTATCCAGTTTGGACCAAGAGGTGACGCAGTGAATATCCTTTGTCACCTGGGTCTTTGGTAGAGTGTTGAATTCGCCCCAATTCCACGTTTTGACGGGCTTCGGACCAATTTTGACTGTGAATTTCCAGTCGGAGGGCTCTACCCTCGGCGTAGGGCCGGCCGACAGAACAGGGAAATCCTCCACCAGATGCTGACCTGGCGGAATCCGATCGGACTGGTCGCCTGAACCGCGACCGGTGAAACCTCTGGTGACCATAGTGACCCCTCTTGCTCGATACGGCAGACCGAAGCCGGCCTTCATTTCAGTACTCTGCGTAAAGCATTTGCCCGCACATCCGCCGAATAAGCCAATCGACTAAAAATCAGATACAGATGCTCTATCATCGTAAAAAATCGCGTATCGAACATAGCGTCAGGCCAGCATGATTCCCAATACCCAATGGCTATAGGGTAGATAACCCCAAGGCTGCGTACGCTGATCTGCGGTATGCGGAGCGGAAGTTGCAGGTTCGCTCTCAAACGGATGGGCAGCGTGCAAAGCTCAAGGCTCACCAGTGCATGGTTGCCCAGTTCGCGCTCGCCGGCAGCTTGAGTATATTAAGGACGAAATGTCGATCTGATCTATTCTGGCTTCAGGAAATAGGGAAAATAAGGTCGGACGTTCGCGCACCGTCGCGACGCGCGATCATCCACTAAGCTTCTGTATCGGGGTTGGAGGATCAGATGAACGAGATCGAACGACAAGCGCCTGAGCTGCGGGTGCAAAAATGGATTGGCAAAGATGGGGAAAGTATCGCGCCGTTCAAACTGTCAGATATCGGGCCCGGCCCGAAAATCTTGTTTGCCTTCCAGCATTGGTGCCAAGGTTGCCATTTGCATGGGTTTCCGACGCTACAAAAGTTGCATGCAGCGTTGAGCTCAAAAGACGTGGGGTTCGCAGTGATCCAGACCGTCTTCGAAGGAACGCATGAGAATACCTTCGAGAAGTTGCGCGTGAACCAGCTCAAGTATGAGCTTCCTATCGTTTTCGGTCACGACGAGCAACCGACCGGCTCGCCGTTTCCAACCTTCATGGAAGACTACCGCACACGAGGAACTCCGTGGTTTACGGTTATCGACGCTGGCGGTAGCATTGTTTTCTCGGACTTCCATCTCGACGCGGAGCGACTAGTGAAGCAACTTGAGCAAGGTTAATCGTTGGAAGGTGGGCAATCATCCTGATTGCCACCCATCCCCTGATGCCCACTACAGGCGTTGCGCGCTGTAACTCTGTTGATCAGCGTGCGAAAACCCGGATCCGGATAGGAGGAGCGTCAACGATTGAATCAATCCGTTGGGAGAGGGCGGCTCCGCTCCGTCAGCTCGGCAATAGATAACCCATTCTCGCCGAGCAACTCTCTGATCCGATCGACGATATGAGCCCCTAGCGCCGCTGTCTTGGTCCCCCCCACAGATTCCCAAGATGCGAGTTCACACGCCGATACCTCGTGGTCAGCGCCGAAGTGCTTCTGTCGGTATGTCACCGCCGCCCTTCAATGATAAAGGCGCGGTAACGGGAACCGGCAAAGCGTTGAGCAGCGATGGTTTGGTAGGCGGGACTGTCATACCAGTCGCGAGCGGCCTGCATCGTCGGGAAACGCAAGATTACGGCCCCTTCGATGGGCGGCCCCTCCAAATGCTGGATCGCGCCATAAGCGGCGAGAAAGGTAACGTCGTGACCATCGAACGATGGTCCGACGCCTGCAGAATAGGTTGCGAGTGCATGTGGGTCGCTGGTTTCTTCCCGCGTAAAGACGACGAACGCTTCCATCATTAGGCCTCTCAAAGGTTGGATCTGTTGGCCATTACCACCGGTGATGGCCTCACAGTCGTCAGGCTGGCAACTGGAACCCGATTTTCATGAGTGCCTCGACGCACGCATCCTGATCCTGCTGATAGTTGCCTCCGGAGATGCCTATGCCGCCGATCAACTTCCCATCCTCCAGAATCGGATAACCGCCGCCGACAGCGACCATCCGAGGGCGATAGGCTAGCGGCGCCACTTTTGGATCGTTGGTCACATAGTCGTTCCAGACATGGGTCGGGAACCCAAACGAGGCGGAACTCCAGGCCTTGTCGATGGCAACATCGACGGTAAGGAACGGCGCATCGTCGGTGCGCTCGAACGCGCGCAGGTTACCGGTGGCGTCGACGACGGCGACGGCAGCCGGGATGCCGATGGCACGGGCCGCAGCGAGCGCCGCGTCGATGAGGGCGACTGCGGTTTCGCGGTTGATCGAGGCGGTGGCAATAGATTTGGTCATGGGATTCTCATCGCTGGGGCATAACCCGTTCGGCTTTTTGAGGTTGGACAAGATGTTTGGCGATCGCGGTCGTTAGAAGCCTTCGAGGACGATCTTGCCTTTAGCCGCGCCACTTTCGATCAGTGCATGCACCGTCTTCAGATTGGCGGCATTGATCGGCGACAGTCGCCGGGTCAGCGTCGTGCGGATTTTGCCGTCGTCAACCAGCGCTGCCATCGCATCCAGAATCTCGCCCTGCTCATTCATGTCGGGCGTGCCGTAGATCGACCGCGTGAACATCAGCTCGTGGTGGATCGACACCGCCTTGCGCTTGAAAACCATGATATCGAATGCCTTGGGATCGTCGATCAGTCCGAACCGTCCTTGTGGGGCGATCAGTTCGGCGATGTCGGCGACATGTTGCTCGGTATGTGTGGTCGAAAAGACGAAAGCGGGAGCACCGATGCCGAGTTCGGCGATCTGTGGCGCGAGCGGACGAGAATGGTCGATGACGTGGTGAGCTCCAAGCCCTCTTACCCACTCTTGGGTTTCCGGTCGAGAGGCTGTGGCGATGACGGTGAGGTCCGTGCGCTGTCGCGCGATCTGGACGGCGATCGACCCAACCCCGCCCGCGCCACCGATGATGAGGATCGCCTCCGCCGCACCGGGTACGGGCTTCGCCACGTCCAGGCGGTCGAACATCGCCTCCCAGGCCGTCAACGTCGTCAGCGGCAGCGCCGCCGCTTCCGCCCAGGAGAGCGACGCAGGTTTGTGACCGACAATCCGGGCGTCGACGAGATGGAACTCCGCATTGGTACCGGGCCGTGTGATCGATCCGGCATAATAGACCTCGTCGCCTAACTCGAACTGCGTGACGTCGGGGCCGACCTCGCGCACAATCCCGGCGGCATCCCATCCCAGCACCTTCCAATCGCCATCTGCCGGCGGCGTGCTGTTGCGGACCTTGTAGTCGACCGGGTTGACCGAGACGGCCTTCACCTCAACCAGGATATCGTATCCTGCAGCGACAGGCCGAGGCAGATTGATGTCGACCAGCGCGGCATCCGCGGCGATGGGTCCCGGAACCTTGTAACCAATGGCTTTCATAAATGTCTCCAGCTTGCTTGATCGGATGACGCGAATGCTCGTTAGTCAACTTCTTCTACATTGAGGTCCCGACTCTTGAACTGGGTCGCGGTAGCAGATTTCATCGAACACGTCGATCAACAGGCCCTTATGCTCGGTCGCCGGATCGGTGATCGCGTAGAGGGTGGAGGCGTTATCGCCATCATCACCGCTTCCGAGGCGAAACGCCGCGTCGACGCAGATGCCGCACGGACCGATGGTTGATCCTGGCTCGAGATCGACGAGATTGCTGTCCTTGACGCGCTATTCGCGGTCTTAGCCCTTGGCGATGAAGGACTGAACTGCTTGTAGAGCGTCGGTCAGCTGCTATGTCATGGACGCACCTTCATCTTGAGTTGGATTGGACAAGCTTCCGTATAAGGCCCGCTGTAACCGTCAGATGACGGCGAAGAAAACGATGGGCAGTATTCACAGCCACTTAGCCTTCTTGAAGCGCACAAATAGGAAAACGCACGATATCGCTATCACTCCGAGCACGACAAAGTATCCGTAGGCCGTGTCCAGCTCCGGCATGTGCTTAAAGTTCATGCCGTATATTCCAGCGATCGCCGTCGGGACTGCCAGTATTGCCGCCCAAGCCGCCAGCTGGCGGGTGATCACCCCCGTCCTTTGCGCTTCAAGAAGGCTGCTGGCTTCAAAGACCGTGGACAGGACAAGCAGGAGGCCGTCGACCATGGACTGCACGCGGTGGACATGGTCCGCGACGTCGTGGAAATATGGTGTCATTTCGGCGCTGATGCAGGGAAAGTGGCCGCGAACGAGCTTTCGCACCAGCTCGGCCATAGCCCCGAGCGTGCGCTGGAACCGCGTGAGTTCGGACCTTAGTTCGAAGATTCGCGCCACCTCTTCTGGCCCGAGGAAATCGTGCAGCGACCGTCGCTCCATCGCCAGGACGTCGTCCTCGATCATTTCGAAGATGGGCAGATACTGGTCGACCACGCGATGCAAGATCGCGTGCAGCACATAGTCGACACCCTTGCCGAACTGCGTCGGCGATGCCTCGAGTTGCTCCCGAAGTTTGCCCAGCGCTCCGGCATTGCCGTGCCGCACGGTGATAAGGTGATTGTGACCGGTGAAGATCGCCATCTTGCCGTAGCTGATCCGGTCGCCGACCAGCTCGGCGGTCTGCGCGACGACGTACAACTCATCGTTGTAGACCTCGAGCTTGGGCGGGCACAGCGGGTGCATCGCGTTATCGATTGCCAGCGGATGAAGGTAATAGGTCGCTTGGAGCGCATGAAGTTCGTTGGTGGAGGGCTCGCTAAGCGCGATCCAGCAGAAGTTCGAGCGACCCTTGTCCATCTGGACGCGCTCATCGAGCGAAATTTCCCGGATTCGCTTGCCTTCGTCGTAATAGTAGGCGGCGATGATGCTCATGCCGGCCTCGCAGGGGTGTGCAGGCCACGCCGTACTGCCGGTCGAGCCAGCCCACGTCCGAGCCATGCCTGGATGTTCGAATAGTTACTGAGGCCAAGGATGTCGCCAGCAGCATACGACTCAACCAGCGCATTCACCCAGCCGAGCGTCGCGATGTCCGCAATCGAATAATCGTCGACGATCCAGTCGCGGCCTTCCAGCTGGCGATCCAGGACTCCCAGGAGGCGTATAGCTTCATCGATAAAGCGCTGCCGAGGCCGCTTGTCTTCATAGTCTTTACCGCCCCATCGTAGGAAAAAGCCAAGCTGACCGAAGATCGGCCCAATTGCCGACATCTGGAAGAACACCCAGGTCAGGGTTTCGTAGCGTCGGACGGGCGAGCTTGGAATGAGCTGGCCCGTCTTTTCGGCCAGGTAGAGGAGGATCGCACCGGATTCCCAGACGGCAGTGGGGTTGCCGTCCGGGCCCGCCGGATCGATGATCGCCGGTATGCGGCCGTTCGGGTTTAACGAGACGAACGCCGCTTCCTTCGACTCGTTGTTCGAGATGTCGATCAGGTGGGGCTCGTACGCCAGGCCAGTCTCCTCCAGCATGATTGAGACCTTGACGCCATTGGGAGTAGGCGCGGCGTACAGTTGCAGGCGGTCGGGATGAGAGGCCGGCCAGCGCTGCGTGATTGGAAAGGATGAGAGGTCTGGCATGATTCTGCGATCCTAGTACTGCGGCGGCGGACGGGAATGACCCACTTCATCAAGGCTGGGTTCGATGACCGCATAGTTGGTCGACGCAGCCACGAAGATTGCAAACCGGACCGGCGCTAGGGTAAGGTCCATGAAACCTACTCCGCGACAGCCCCGCCTGCGGGCTACGCATCGCCAGCATTTTGGCGCTTCGGAAGTACCCAGCCGGGTCGGGGGAAGTGACAGGTATAGCCGCCGGGACGCTTCTCCAGATAATTCTGGTGCTCCGGTTCGGCCTCCCAGAAATCGCTGACCGGCTCGACCTCGGTGACAACTTTGCCACCCCACAGCCCGGAGGCATCCAAATCGGCGATCGTATCTTCGGCGACGCGCTTCTGCTCCTCGTCGACGTAATAGATGCCCGACCTGTAGGAGAGCCCACGATCATTGCCTTGGCGGTTCGTTGTCGTCGGATCGTGGATTTGGAAGAAGTATTCCAGGATGTTTCGGTAGCTCGTCACCGCCGGGTCGAAGACGATCTCGATCCCCTCGGCATGCGTGCCGTGATTGCGATAAGTGGCGTTCGGAACATCGCCGCCCGTGTAACCGACACGAGTGGAAACGATGCCGGGCTGCTTGCGGATTAGGTCCTGCATGCCCCAGAAACACCCGCCTGCGAGAACAGCGCGCTGATGCATGTTAAGCCTCCTCTTCCTGATCGAGATATTCGCCGTATCCCTCGGCCTCCATTTTGTCGCGCGGGATGAAGCGAAGGGACGCTGAGTTGATGCAGTACCGCAGACCGCCGCGGTCGGAAGGACCATCGGGGAACACATGGCCGAGATGACTGTCTGCGTGTACTGACCTGACCTCCGTCCGGACCATGCCGTGTGCGCTGTCCCGCACCTCGTTCACGTTTGCCGAAACGATCGGCTTGGTGAAGCTGGGCCAGCCAGTACCCGAATCGAACTTGTCCGTCGAAGCGAACAGTGGCTCTCCCGACACTATGTCGACGTAGATGCCAGGCTCCTTGTTGTCGTTGTACTCGCCCGTGAAGGGCCTTTCGGTGCCCGCCTCCTGGGTAATTCGGTGTTGCTCGGGAGTCAGGTGGTCGATTGCTGTCTGTGACTTTTCAAACTTCATTACAGTCTCCAATACTTATCTAGAGGGCCAGGCACGCTACCGCTAATTTTTTATGTCTCCTGATTTGCTCCTACAATGGTAGTGGGATGGCAAACGAGGTTTTACTAAGTGTTGGAAAATTAGAGATTTAAATTTCGCGTCTATTAATTCTAGCGCAACTGAGTGGTTAAGCAAGTACGTAATCAGTAAATATTAAAAAAATAACACAAAAGCACGATTATATAATACAGTGTCAGTGTTTTATGATAATCAACAACGCCTGTTTAGATGCTGGTAGATGCGAATTTTTTGGCGTACAGTCAAAATTTTCTGATGGTTGCTTAGTGTGTTGGCGCTGATGGAAAATTGACCCACCCTGCCGATTGAAATTTGACCCAGGGCGGATTGCTGATTTTGTTACCAGCAACTGTGGATAAGTCTACCAGCGCAGCTGCTGTTGCCCCCACTCCTTC
>NZ_MVOJ01000052.1:0-26747 GCF_002018845.1 Pseudomonas sp. MF6394 | reverse complement strand
ACTCAAGCGTTGGTAATATTGGCTCGCAAGCTTGCTCGAGTGGTGTTCGCTCTACTGAAAGGGCAAAGCGAATATCAGCCAAAGGTTGGTTGAGGGTTGCCCCTCAACCATAGAATCTCCCACAGTTTGATCGCAGGGTGTCAGGTAGATAGGTGTCGCCTGTCAGGCCGTCTTCGCAGACAAGCCAGCTCCCACATTTAGATCGCGGTGCCTCAGCCAGATCAGCGTCGGCTGTCAGTCCCTCGCCACAGATTTAACGTTGTGCCGTAGTTGTGTAGATACCTATGCCGCGATGAGGCCGGTGCAGGCCACCTCAATTCAATGCTCGTACTCCGGCCTTTCAGCCAACCCCACCTTCAAGAAATCCACCAACTTCCTCACCTTCGGCGACAAATGCCGCTGCTGCGGATACAACGCCCACACCGCAGTATTCGGCGGTTGATGAGCCTCCAGCAACGACACCAACGCCCCGCTGTGCAGATGCTCCAGCACGTAGTAGTCCGGTAACTGGCACAAGCCCATGCCTTGCAATGCCGCATCCAGCACCGCTTGCCCACTGTTGCAGCGCCAATTGCCTTGTACCCGCTGGGAAAATTCCCGCCCGTCCTGGGCCATTTGCCAGATATCCGAGCTGCCAATCAGGCAGTTGTGCCGGCTCAACTCCGACAAGCTGTGTGGCCGACCGTACCGTTCGAGGTAGGAGGGCGACGCACACAGGTACATGCGCCGAGGCGCCAGGCGGCTGGCAACCATGCGCGAGTCTTGCAAACGTCCCAGGCGGATGGCCAGGTCGAGGCCTTCGTGGACCAGGTCCAGTGAGCGATTGGTCAACTCGATGTCCACGCGCAGTTGCGGATAGTGCGCCATAAAGCGTGTCACCAGCGGCACGATAAAACGCTCGCCATAGGCCACGGCGCAGGTCATGCGCAACATGCCCTTGGGTTCGCTGGTCAAGTCGCCCACCGCGCGCAAGGCCTCCTCGCGACCGTCCTGCAGGCGTTGGCAGTGTTGCAGGAAGGTCTGGCCGGCTTCGGTCAGCGTCACCTTGCGTGTGCTGCGGTACAGCAATCGGGTTTGCAGGCGTTCTTCCAGGCGCGCCACTTGCCGGCTGACGTGGGAGGAGGATACCCCCAGTCGCTCCGCCGCTGCCGTGAACTGGCTGCATTCGGCCACCGCGACAAACTCGTCAATGCCTTCCCAGCGGTTCTCCAGCATGTTGATTGTCCCTGTACGGCA
Source organism: Pseudomonas sp. MF6394 (assembly GCF_002018845.1). NCBI lineage: Bacteria > Pseudomonadati > Pseudomonadota > Gammaproteobacteria > Pseudomonadales > Pseudomonadaceae > Pseudomonas > Pseudomonas sp. MF6394. The sequence goes on along the minus strand of NZ_MVOJ01000052.1, from coordinate 25,511 downwards.
ATAATGTTTTGCTTTTGCCTGGATTATTCATCAAAGGGCGATGTTTTACACTCACAGCCTTAGTTTTTAACCCGATGGAGAAACCCGGATGATCAAGTCCCGCGCCGCCGTAGCCTTCGAAGCCAAGAAGCCCCTTGAGATTGTTGAAGTGGATGTCGCCATGCCCAAGGCTGGCGAGGTGTTGCTGCGGGTGGTCGCGTCCGGCGTGTGTCACACCGACGCCTACACCTTGTCGGGCGCTGATCCGGAAGGCATCTTTCCGTCGATCCTGGGCCATGAAGGCGGCGCAGTGGTCGAAGCCATCGGCGAGGGCGTGACCTCGGTGGCTGTGGGCGATCATGTGATCCCGCTGTACACCCCGGAATGCGGCAAGTGCAAGTTCTGCCTGAGTGGCAAGACCAACCTGTGCCAGGCCATTCGCGCCACGCAGGGCAAGGGCTTGATGCCGGATGGCACCACGCGTTTCTCCTACAAGGGCCAGCCGATTTTCCACTACATGGGCACCTCGACGTTCTCCGAGTACACCGTGCTGCCGGAAATCTCCGTGGCCAAGATTCCTAAAGAAGCGCCGCTGGAAAAAGTCTGCCTGCTCGGTTGCGGTGTCACCACCGGCATCGGTGCGGTGATCAACACCGCCAAGGTCAAGCCGGGCGATACCGTGGCCGTCTTCGGCCTGGGCGGCATTGGTCTGTCGGCGATTATCGGCGCGGTCAAGGCCAAGGCCGGTCGCATCATCGCCATTGATATCAACCCGGCCAAGTTCGAAATCGCCAAGCAACTGGGCGCCACTGATTGCATCAACCCGAAAGACTACGACCGCCCGATCCAGGACGTGATTGTCGACCTGACTGATGGCGGCGTGGACTTTTCCTTTGAATGCATTGGCAATGTGCAACTGATGCGTGCGGCCCTTGAGTGCTGCCACAAAGGCTGGGGCGAATCGGTGATCATCGGTGTGGCCGGTGCTGGCCAGGAAATCGCTACACGTCCGTTCCAACTGGTCACCGGGCGCGTCTGGCGTGGTTCAGCGTTTGGTGGCGTGCGCGGTCGTACCGAATTGCCAAGCTACGTGGAAATGGCCCAGACCGGTGAAATCCCGCTGGATACCTTCATCACCCACACCATGGGCCTGGAAGATATCAACAAAGCGTTTGACCTGATGCATGAAGGCAAGAGCATTCGTACCGTCATTCACTTCTGAGGTCGGCCATGAGTCTGGAAAACCTGTCATGCCAGAAGAGCTTCGGCGGCTGGCATAAACGTTACAAGCATCATTCCGATGTGCTGGGTTGCGACATGACCTTTGCCGTCTACCTGCCGCCGCAAGCGGAGCAGGGCGGCAAGCTGCCGGTGTTGTATTGGCTGTCCGGGTTGACCTGTACTGACGAGAACTTCATGCACAAGGCCGGCGCCCAGCGCATGGCTGCCGAACTGGGCTTGATCATCGTCGCGCCAGATACCAGCCCCCGTGGCCCTGGCGTGCCGGGCGACCCGGACAATGCCTGGGACTTCGGCCTCGGCGCGGGCTTCTACCTCAATGCCACCCAGGAACCCTGGGCCAAGCACTATCGGATGCATGACTACGTGGTGCAGGAATTGCCGGCATTGGTAGAGGCGCATTTCCCTGCCTCCGATAAGCGCGGTATCAGCGGCCACTCCATGGGGGGGCACGGTGCGCTGGTCTGTGCATTGCGCAATCCTGGACGTTACCTGTCGGTGTCGGCGTTTTCGCCGATCAACAACCCGATGGACTGTCCGTGGGGCCAGAAGGCCTTTTCCCGTTATTTGGGGGAAGAGCGTTCGAAATGGCGCGAATGGGATGCCTGCGTGCTGATCAGCGAAGCCTCGGAAAAGTTGCCGCTCTTGGTGGACCAGGGCGATCGCGACGATTTCCTTGAGGTCCAACTCAAGCCCGAAGCCCTGCAGCAAGCGGCCAAGGCGGCCAACCATCCGCTGGAACTGCGCCTGCAGCCTGGCTACGACCACAGCTACTTCTTCATCGCCAGCTTCATCGAAGACCATTTGCGGCATCATGGTCGTGCTTTGCTCGGTTAATCCGAGGCAAAAGTAGGTAGAATCACGCCCTGAATTAAATCGGGGCGTTTTTTTTATGCGTATTGGCCACGGCTACGATGTGCACCGTTTCGCTGAAGGCGATTTCATCACCCTGGGCGGCGTGCGCATTGCACACCACCATGGGTTGCTGGCTCATTCCGACGGCGACGTGGTCTTGCACGCCTTGAGCGATGCCTTGCTCGGCGCGGCGGCATTGGGCGATATCGGCAAGCACTTTCCGGACACTGATCCCACCTTCAAGGGCGCGGACAGCCGTGTGTTGCTGCGCCATGTGGTCGGTCTGATCCACGCCAAGGGTTGGAAGGTCGGCAACGTCGATAACACCATCGTCGCCCAGGCGCCAAAAATGGCCCCCCATATCGAAGCGATGCGCGCAGCGATCGCCGCAGACCTGCAAATTGAATTGGATCAAGTCAACGTGAAAGCCACCACCACCGAAAAACTCGGGTTTACCGGTCGTGAAGAGGGCATCGCAGTGCACTCCGTCGCCTTGTTGCTGCGCGCATGAACGACCTGCAACTGCTGGGCCCGCTGGCCTATGGCGAGGCCCTGGGCAGCGCGGTACTGAAGGCCACGGCTGAAGACTTCCAGGTTGATGAGGTGCTGGACATCCCGCTGACCGGCGATGGCGAGCACCTGTGGTTGTGGGTGGAAAAGCGCGGCTTGAACACCGAGGAGGCCGCACGGCGTATCGCCAAGGCTGCTGGCGTACCGTTGCGCACCGTCAGCTATGCCGGGCTCAAGGACCGTCAGGCCCTGACCCGCCAGTGGTTCAGCGTGCAATTGCCCGGCAAGGCCGACCCGGACATGAGCGGCGCAGAAAACGACACCCTCAAGATCCTGAAAACCGCCCGTCACAAGCGCAAGCTGCAGCGTGGTGCCCATTCGGCCAACGGCTTCACCCTGCGCCTGACCCAACTGGCCGGCGACACCGCTGCCATCGACGCACGTCTGCAGTTGATTGCCCGGCACGGCATCCCCAATTACTTCGGCACCCAGCGTTTTGGCCACAACGGCGGCAACGTAGTAGACGCTCGCGAGTGGGCTGCTCGCAAGGCCCTGCCCGAGCAGCGCAACGTGCGCTCGCGCTTGCTGTCCACGGCTCGCAGTTACCTGTTCAACAAAGTATTGGCGGCCCGCGTCGCCGATGGTTCATGGCAGCGAGCGCAAGTCGGCGATCTGCTGGCATTTACCGACAGTCGCAGTTTTTTTCCGGCCGGGGAAGCTGAATGCAGTGACCCGCGCCTGGCGATCCTGGACCTGCATCCCACCGGCCCGCAGTGGGGCGAAGGCGATTCGCCGGCGAAAGGTCTTACATATGAGCTGGAACAATCTGTCGCTGCTGGCGAAGCTGACCTACGTGATTGGCTGGTGAAGGCGGGAATGAGCCAGGAACGTCGCATTCTGCGACTGCCCATTGGCGGGTTGACGTGGCATTATCCCGGGCCTGACATTCTGCAATTGGAATTCGTCCTGCCGGCCGGATGCTTCGCCACTGTCTTGGTGCGCGAGCTTGTTGATCTGGTGCCGGTGGGGCAGACGGACAGCCCATGCGTATTCTGATATCAAACGATGACGGTGCCACCGCACCCGGTCTTGCCGCGCTCCATGCTGCGCTGCAGGATTACGCCGAGTGCGTGGTGGTTGCCCCCGACCAGGACAAGAGCGGCGCCAGCAGTTCGCTGACGCTCGACCGTCCGCTGCACCCGCGGGTCCTGGCCAATGGCTTTATCAGTGTCAACGGCACTCCCACCGACTGCGTGCACCTGGCAATCAACAGTTTGCTGGAGCACCAGCCAGACCTGGTGGTCTCGGGAATCAACCTGGGCGCCAACCTGGGCGATGACGTGCTGTATTCCGGTACCGTGGCGGCGGCCCTTGAAGGGCGCTTCCTGGGCCGCACCGGCTTTGCCTTTTCCTTTGCCTCGCGGCAATTGGATAACCTGGCGACGGCGGCCTACTACGCGCGCAAGTTGGTGGAGGCCCATGCTTCCCTGGACCTGCCGCCGCGTACAGTGCTCAACGTCAATATCCCCAACTTGCCCCTTGACCACATTCGCGGTATCCAGCTCACACGCCTGGGCCATCGCGCCCGTGCGGCCGCGCCCTTGAAGGTGGTCGACCCACGCGGCAAGGAAGGCTATTGGATCGCCGCGGCCGGCGACGCCGAAGATGGCGGCGAGGGCACGGACTTTCATGCGGTGATGCAAGGCTATGTCTCCGTTACCCCGTTGCTGTTTGATCGCACCTTCAGTGATGCCTTCAGTGGCCTTGATGGCTGGCTGGAGGGACTGCGTTGATGGCTCGTGAACAAGACGACTTGTTGCGCCGTGGCATCGGGATGACCTCCCAGCGCACCCGGGAGCGGTTGATCCAGCGCCTGTATGAAGAAGGCTTGTCCAACGCGCAGGTGCTGGAAGTGATCCGGCGCACGCCGCGGCACCTGTTTGTCGATGAGGCCCTGGCGCATCGCGCCTATGAAGACACGGCGTTGCCCATCGGCCACAACCAGACCATCTCCCAGCCCTACATGGTCGCGCGCATGAGCGAGCTGCTGCTGGCGGCGGGGCCTTTGGACAAGGTGTTGGAGATTGGCACCGGCTCCGGTTACCAGACGGCCGTGCTGTCGCAATTGGTAGAGCGGGTGTTTTCGGTCGAGCGCATCAAGGTGCTGCAGGACCGGGCCAAAGAGCGTCTGGTGGAGCTGAACCTGCGCAACGTGGTATTCCGCTGGGGCGATGGCTGGGAGGGCTGGCCGGCGCTGGCGCCCTACAACGGTATCATCGTCACCGCCGTGGCCACCGATGTGCCGCAAGCCTTGCTGGATCAATTGGCACCTGGCGGGCGGTTGGTCATCCCGGTGGGCTCCGGCGAAGTGCAACAGTTGATGCTTATTATCCGTGAGGACGAAGGTTTTTCCCGGCATGTACTCGGTGCCGTGCGTTTCGTACCTTTGCTCAACGGCCCGCTGGCCTGATCATTTATTCGCGCGCAGTGAATTCTGTAAGCGGGGATGTGTCTTACGGCGGGGTCTATTGAATCAACATGCCTGGCAGCCACGATTAAACATGATGAATTTTTCCTTTCAGTCATGTGCCAGTAAAAAGCCAATGCCCAGTTATACTTGCGTCATATTTCAAGCCTGATCCAGGCGTTAACGTTCAGCCACCACAAAGGGAGCGGCGGGTGAGTCTCACAGGTCCTGCGCAGCGAATGAGTAAAACAAGCTTTCAGCGACTGGTGCTTGGCCTTGTCTTGAGTTCCTTATTGGCAGCCTGCTCGAGCACGCCATCCGGTGGTGCGCGGGTCGTTGACCGTACCAACGCAACCCCACAAAGACCCACGGTGACCACTGGCCAATACGTGGTGCGCAAAGGCGACACCCTGTTCTCGATTGCCTTCCGTTATGGCTGGGATTACAAAGCGCTGGCCGCCCGTAACAACATTCCTGTGCCGTATACGATCCATCCAGGGCAGACCATTCGTTTCGATGGCCGCTCAGGTTCTGCACCTACGGCAGTTGTGACAAAGTCGGGATCTTCGCCATCGTCCTCCAGCAAGACCACCATCATTACCCGGCCTGCAGGCAGCGCCGCGCCTGCGGTTGCGAGCAAGCCGGCACCCGCGCCGTTGCCACCCGCCGGGCCTGCGCCGACCGGTTGGGGATGGCCTTCAAACGGAGTGTTGATTGGAAAATTCTCTTCAAACGGTAGTTTGAATAAAGGCATTGATATCGCCGGGGATTTGGGACAGCCTGTTTTAGCTGCGTCTGATGGGACAGTGGTGTACGCCGGGAGTGGTTTGCGGGGCTACGGCGAGCTGGTCATCATCAAACACAGCGATACCTACGTCAGTGCCTACGGTCATAACCGCAGGTTGTTGGTTCGGGAGGGGCAGCAGGTCAAGGTCGGACAGACGATTGCCGAAATGGGGTCAACGGGCACAGACCGGGTGAAACTGCACTTTGAGATTCGCCGCCAAGGGAAGCCTGTAGATCCGCTGCAATTCCTGCCCCGTCGTTGATGTGTTGCACAGCCTGTTCCCTCACGTAGAAGGAACAGGCTCCAGCGTTGCCAAGGATAGAGGCGTCGCTTGAGCTTGAGGTCGAACTCACCAAAGGACTATAACAATGGCTCTCAGTAAAGAAGTGCCGGAGTTTGACATCGACGATGAGGTTCTCCTTATGGAGGCCAGCATCGATTTGGAAACGATGTCAGATAATGAAGGGGTATCACCACCTTCAGTTCGCACCAAATCCAAAAATGCTGCTGCGTTGAAGCAGCACAAGTACGTTGACTACACGCGGGCGCTCGACGCGACCCAGCTGTACCTCAATGAAATCGGCTTTTCCCCTCTGTTGACCCCCGAAGAAGAAGTCCATTTTGCGCGTTTGTCGCAGAAGGGTGATCCGGCTGGGCGTAAGCGCATGATTGAAAGCAACCTGCGCCTGGTGGTGAAAATCGCCCGACGCTACGTCAATCGTGGGCTGTCCCTTCTGGACCTGATCGAGGAGGGCAACCTGGGCTTGATCCGGGCTGTGGAGAAGTTCGACCCTGAGCGGGGCTTCCGTTTCTCCACCTACGCCACCTGGTGGATTCGCCAGACCATCGAACGGGCGATCATGAATCAGACCCGCACGATCCGGTTGCCGATCCATGTGGTCAAGGAGCTCAACGTCTACCTGAGGGCAGCGCGTGAGCTGACGCAAAAACTCGATCATGAACCCTCGCCTGAAGAGATCGCCAACCTGCTGGAAAAACCGGTAGGGGAGGTCAAGCGCATGCTCGGCCTTAACGAGCGTGTGTCTTCGGTGGATGTCTCGCTGGGGCCGGATTCGGATAAGACCCTGCTGGATACCCTGACCGATGATCGTCCAACAGACCCTTGCGAGCTGTTGCAGGACGATGATCTTTCCCAAAGTATTGACCAGTGGCTGTCAGAGCTCACGGACAAGCAGCGTGAAGTGGTGATTCGCCGCTTCGGCCTGCGCGGCCATGAGAGCAGCACCCTGGAGGATGTAGGCCTGGAGATTGGCCTGACCCGTGAGCGGGTGCGGCAGATCCAGGTAGAGGGCCTCAAGCGCTTGCGCGAGATCCTGGAGAAGAATGGCTTGTCGAGTGAGTCGTTGTTCCAGTAACAACGCAGCTTGAAGGTTTGAATGTGGGAGGGGGCTTGCTCCCGAAAGCAGTGTGACAGTCGCTGATGTGTTGACTGATGCACCGCATTCGGGAGCAAGCCCCCTCCCACATTTTTTTGTGTCCGACATTACATCGGTGTGGCGCACCAAATTCCAGGCATAAAAAAACCCCGCTTTTAAGGGCGGGGTTTTTTCGACTAAGTCAGTACAAGTTAGATAACTTGAACTTCTTCAGCTTGCATGCCTTTCTGACCGCGGGTAGCGATGAAAGAAACCTGTTGGCCTTCTTTCAGGCTTTTGAAGCCGTCGGATTGGATAGCTTTGAAGTGAACGAACAGGTCGTCACCGGATTGTGGAGTGATGAAGCCGAAGCCTTTTTCATCGTTGAACCACTTAACGGTACCAGTTTGGCGATTAGACATGGTGTATCTCCTTGGACAAAGTTAACTGCGACTCAGGAAAAGCCCTGGCCGAGACTGAGTGCAAAGAGCAGGAAAAATTCTTGGAGATGGTTGGATCGAAATTCAACATATCGTGTAGAGATTCTCAGTGACACAAGCAGCACAGTGGCGCCACCTTAACCCTTTTTCCGGAACGTGCCAATGGTATTTCCGAAGGTTTCTCTATTTTCGTGACTGGCGGTGGTATTTACAGTCATTGCCGCCGACCATCCGGGCCCCGGCCACGCTGGCTGCGGCTTATAGCTGGCGGTGCATTCATCAAGAAAACCCGTGCGGCCTTTGAACCCCAACGCCGGCCCCGGTAAGATGGCCCACAGATTTTTTTCGCCTCGCTATTCAGGACACCGCCATGAGCATCAAATCGGACAAGTGGATTCGCCGCATGGCGCAGGAACACGGCATGATCGAGCCGTTCGTCGAACGCCAGATTCGTGGTGAAGGCGACGAGCGCGTGATTTCGTACGGCGTTTCCAGCTATGGCTACGACGTGCGTTGCGCCGATGAATTCAAGGTGTTCACCAACATCAATTCGGCGATCGTCGATCCGAAAAACTTCGACGAAAAGAGCTTCGTCGACGTCAAGAGCGACGTGTGCATCATCCCGCCCAACTCTTTCGCCCTGGCGCGCACCGTGGAGTTCTTCCGTATTCCTCGCGACGTGCTGACCATCTGCCTGGGTAAAAGCACCTACGCCCGCTGCGGCATTATCGTCAACGTCACGCCGCTTGAGCCTGAGTGGGAAGGCCACGTGACTCTGGAATTCTCCAACACCACCACCTTGCCGGCGAAAATCTACGCCAACGAAGGCGTGGCACAAATGCTGTTCTTGCAGTCCGACGAGGCCTGTGAAGTGTCCTACAAAGACCGTGCGGGCAAGTATCAGGGCCAACGCGGCGTCACTCTCCCACGCGCTTGATCTAAAGCTCCTACGGGCAAAGGGAATTTGTCTGCAGAAAGTGACTCTATCTAGGTGTACTGCTTCGGCGCGTGTGAAACGCGCCGGGCCATACTTGAGGAGTACCCTATGAAGATCGACCCGCGAATCAGCGCAGAACTCGCCCGGCTTGAACCCAACCAGATTGGTGTTCTGGCCTGGTCCTTGATGGCCAACCCCGCGCACGCGGGTGGCATCCCCGGTCAACCCGAACCTGATTACCCGCAGCCTACCGAGCCGGGTGAGCCGACCTTACCGGACGAGCCACCACCCGCGCCTGTTGCCTGATACCTGAGCGGGCCTTTATCGATTCATTGAATCGGCCAGACTTGGTGATCGCCGATCACAAAGATTCGGTGGTCCTGGGCCTGCTCCACGGCATAACCCCCTGTAAACGCGCCAAAGGCTGGCAGCAGGCTAACCTGAGCGCCGATCTGGAAGCACGGCAAGCGCAGCCGTTGGCGCCCTTTGCCTCGCAGGTGGTACACCGGATGCACATGCCCCGCCAGTACATGGTGGCTGGCGTGTGCGTCTGGCTCATGTTGCAAGGCGAAAGGGCCCATCAGCAGAGGCTCCGCGACCACCTCGATGCCCAAATCCAGCGGTGGGTCGCCGGCGCGTTTGTCGTGATTGCCGCGAATCAAGGTCAGGGCCAGTGGGCGATTGCGCTCACGCCAGGCCCGGATTGCGTTCAGGGTGCCGCTGGCGTGAGAGCCGGGGCCGTGCAGGAAATCGCCGAGAAAGATCAACTGCGCGCAGGGCACGGCCGTTAACAGCCTGTCCAGGCGTTCCAGGTTGGCCGTAGTCGTGCCCTGTGGCACCGGTTGCCCCAGGCTGCGATAGGCCGACGCCTTGCCAAAATGCGCATCGGCAATCAACAGGCATCGACGTGCGGGCCAATAAACGGCCTTGTCCGGCAATAGCCATAGCTCTTCGCCTTCCAGCATCAGTGGGTAATGCATCAGCCTTGCCCTTTGTCGGCGACTTTTTCCAGGTCCTTGACCATCCGCGCGATGCGCTCCGAGAGTTTTTCCGAGCTCATGCTTTCGCGCATCCGTTCTACCAGCAGCGGAAAGGCCAAGGGCGTGGGCCGCTGGATCGTGTGCAGGTCCAACTTCAACGTCGACAGATGATTCAGCGTCTGTTCCAGCCGGCGAATATCCAATTCATCACGCAGAACCTCTTCCCCGGCCTGGGCCAGCAGCAGGTTCTGCGGGTCATATTGCTTGAACACCTCAAAGAACAAACCGCTGGAGGCCTGCACTTGTCGCGTGCTTTTGGGCGCGCCGGGATACCCGGCAAAGACCAGCCCGGCGATTCGCGCAATCTCGCGAAAGCGGCGCAGGGCCAGTTCGCCGGCATTGAGGCTGGCGATCACGTCAGCCAGCAGGTCTTGGGGGCTCAACAACTGGGTATTCAACAGTCGTGGCCACTGCACCTCGGTGGCGCTCAACAGCTCCAGGCCATAATCATTCACCGCAATCGAGAAGGTCAGCGGCTGCTGTTGGCTGACCCGCCAGGCCAGCAAACTGGCCAAGCCCAGGTGTACCTGGCGGCCAGCGAAGGGGTACAGAAACAGGTGCCAGCCTTCCCGCGACCGCAGGGTTTCAGCCAGCAAATGCTCACGGGTCGGCAGGCCGGACCAGCGCAATTGGGTGTGCAGCAGCGGTTGCACCGCCTGCATTTCCGGGCCGTCGAAGTGCCCATGCGCGGCGGCATCAAAACGCTCGACCACCGCCTGGGCCAGTTCGTTGGAAAGCGGCATGCGCCCGCCGTTCCAGCGTGGCACGGCGGCTTTTTTCGCGGTGCTGCGGCGTACATAGGCGGTCATGTTTTCCACACGCACCAGCTCCAGCAAGCGCCCGGCAAACAGAAACCCATCCCCCGGCTTGAGCCTTGCAATAAAGCCTTCCTCGACACTGCCCAGGTTCTTGCCGCCGCCGCCTTTGCTCCAGAACTTGAGCTGGATACTGGCATCACTGACGATGGTGCCGACACTCATGCGATGGCGGCGTGCGAGGCGTGCATCCGGGACACGCCAGATGCCCTGTTCATCGGGCTCCACGCGGCGGTAATCCGGATAAGCGGTGAGTGACAGGCCACCATGGCGCACGAACCCCAGGGCCCAGGCCCAATCCGCTTCGGTGAGGTCGCGATAGGCCCAGGCGCCGCGCACTTCGTCCAACAGTGCCGCCGGGGTAAAGCCGCCGCCCAAGGCCATGCTGACCAGGTGTTGTACCAGCACATCCAACGGCTTGTAAGGTGATTCCCTCGCTTCGATGCGCCGTTGGGCGATTGCATCCTGGGCGGCCGCCGCCTCCACCAACTCGAGGCTGTGGGTTGGCACCAGGGTTACCCGTGAGGGCCGCCCAGGCGCGTGGCCGGAGCGCCCGGCGCGTTGCATCAACCGCGCTACGCCCTTGGCGGACCCGATTTGCAGCACCCGTTCCACCGGCAGGAAGTCCACGCCCAGGTCGAGGCTGGAGGTGCACACCACCGCCTTGAGCTGCCCGTCTTTCAACGCCCGCTCCACCCAGTCGCGGGTCTCGCGCGATAACGAACCGTGGTGCAGGGCAATCAAGCCGGCCCAGTCCGGACGCGCGTCCAGAATCGCCTGGTACCAGATCTCCGACTGCGCCCGGGTATTGGTAAACACCAGGCAACTGCTGCTGGCCTCCACCTCATTGACCACCTGCGGCAACATCTTCAAACCGATATGCCCGGCCCAAGGGAAACGCTCGGTGACCGCCGGCAACAGGGTGTCGACCTTCAGCGCCTTCGCCGTTTGCCCCTGCACGTTGACCCCGCCACCCTGTGGGACCAAAACCTCCAACGCGTGAGCCTGATTACCCAAGGTCGCTGAAATGCCCCACACCATCAATTGCGGATGCCAGCGTCGCAAGCGTGCCAGCGCCAGTTGCAACTGCACGCCGCGCTTATTGCCGATCAGTTCATGCCATTCATCCACGATGACCATGCGCAGGTGCGCCAGGCTGGTCTCACTGTCGGCACGGGCCAGCATCAACGTTAGGCTTTCCGGGGTGGTGACCAGGGCGGTGGGTTGGCGACGGGTCTGGCGCGCGCGTTCACTGCTGCTGGTGTCACCGGTGCGCAGGCCCACGCTCCAGGGGATCTGCAACGCCTCCAGTGGGGCTTGCAGGGCGCGTGCGGAGTCGGCGGCCAAGGCGCGCATCGGCGTGATCCACAGCACGCTCAGCGGCTCGGCAGGCGGTTTGCGTTTGCCTGTGGCGGGCGGGCGGGTGATGGCGAAACGGTTGAGGGCGGCAAACCACAGGGCATAGGTTTTACCCGCCCCGGTGCTGGCATGCAGCAACCCCGACTGGCCGGCCTTGACCGCGGCCCATACCTCTTTCTGAAAGGCGAATGGCTTCCAGCCTTGGGTGGCAAACCATTGCTTGGCGAAGTCGTGGTTTTTTGCCATGCGGCAGCGGACGCTCTGGAGGGGTTAGTTCAAAGACCCCTGAGGCAGCGCCGACGTTCCACTGTAGGAGCGGGCTTGCCCGCGAAAAAGGCCCAGGCACCGCGTTTATCCAGGATGCCCGCGTTATCGTTGACGATTTTCGCGAGCAAGCTCGCTCCTACTTCAAGTTGCCGCTCAAAAATTGTTGCAGGCGTTCGCTCTTTGGATTGCCCAGCACATCCTCTGGCAGGCCTTGCTCCTCCACCAGGCCTTGGTGCAGGAACAGCACTTGGCTTGAGACCTTGCGCGCAAAGCTCATCTCGTGGGTCACCATGATCATGGTGCGGCCTTCTTCGGCCAGGCCTTGGATCACCTTCAACACTTCGCCCACCAGCTCCGGGTCCAGGGCTGATGTGGGTTCATCGAACAGCATCACCTCCGGCTCCATCGCCAGGGCGCGGGCGATGGCGACGCGCTGCTGCTGGCCACCTGAGAGGAACGCCGGGTATTGATCAGCCACGCGCGCCGGCAGCCCGACTTTGTCCAGGTAGCGGCGGGCGCGGTCTTCGGCGTCCTTCTTGCTGCAACCCAGCACGCGGCGCGGGGCCATGGTGATGTTTTCCAGCACGCTCATGTGGCTCCACAAGTTGAAGTGCTGGAACACCATCGCCAGCCGTGTGCGCAGGCGTTGCAGCTCGGCGTCGTCGGCCACGCGCATGCCATGGCGATCGCTGACCATGCGGATCGCTTGGCCGTCCAGGGTCATGGCGCCATCGTTGGGGGTTTCCAAAAAGTTGATACAGCGCAGGAAGGTACTCTTGCCTGAGCCACTGGCGCCGATCAGGCTGATCACATCACCGGTCTTGGCCTTGAGCGACACACCTTTGAGCACTTGATTGTCGCCATAGCTTTTGTGCAGGCCTTCAACGGTCAGTTTGTACATGGGGCGTGCATCCTCAAGGCGAAAGTAGATAACCGCTGCGGTAGGCCTGTGTGCCGGCGACATGGCAGATCACCATGCCGGCCGTGGCCATGCGACGTAGCGAGCGGGCGTAAAGCAGCCCGGCGTGCTGGCAGTGCACAGGCGTTACGCGGTCTGTAATGGGGTCGATGATGTCGGCGACCCATTGCCCGGCTTCCAGGTATTCGCCTGGCAGAGCGTTGAATACCAGCAAGCCCCCCACCGGGGTGGTCACCGGCTCCACCGCCGCCAGCGGCGTAGCCGGGTAGGCCAGGGCAGGCAAGGGGGCTGCATCGCCGTGAATGGCGCCGAAGTGGATCAAATAATCAATGATGGCCTGGCAGTCCAGCGCGGCGAGGCCGTGGTTGACATCGCCCTGGCCGCGCAATTCGACGGTGACTGACAAGCTGCCCATGGGGATCGGGTAGCGTTCGCCGAAGCGTTGCTGCAACTGCCACCACACCAAGGTGAAACATTCGTCAAAAGACTGCCCGCCGGAATCGGTAGCCAGCAGGTTGGCCTCCGAACCCAGGTAGCGCGCCAAGGGTTCTACCTGCGGCCAGGCGTCGGGCGTGGTGTACAGGTGCGCCACGGCTTCGAAGTCGCAATGCAGGTCCAGCACCACGTCGGCATCACAGGCCAGGCGTTGCAGCACCAGGCGTTGGGAGTGCAACTGGGTCTGGGCGGTGTGCGCGGCCAGGGCGTGGGACAGTGCGCTGCGGATCAATTGGGCATTGCGCTGAGGATCATCGCCCAGCAGGCCTTCGACCTGGTTGCCGACGTCTTCGCTGAGGTCGACGAACAGGCGATTGAAGTTCTGCCCGCTTTCCAGTTCGTAGCGGCCCAAGGGGATGTCCATCAACACCTGTTCGAGGCCCACCGGGTTGGCGACCGGCACCAGCACGATTTCGCTGCGCAAGCGCCCGTTCGCTTCAAGCTCTGCCAGGCGCGCCTTCAAATGCCACGCCACCAGCATGCCGGGCAACTCATCGGCATGCAGAGAGGACTGGATGTACACCTTGCCATCGGGCTGCTGCGGGCCGAAGTGAAAACTGTGGATCTGCCGCGCCGTGCCGGGCACGGGCGCGATCAGGTCATGTAGCTGGTGGCGCATGCAAACTCCTTAGTGGCTCGGCCCGAGGAAGGCCAGCCAACGACGTTCCGCCAGGCGAAACAGGCCGACCAGGGCAAAGGTCACCGTCAGATAGATCAGTGCGGCAATACCGAACGACTGGAAGGTCATGAAGGTGGCGGAGTTGGCATCCCGCGCCACTTTGAGGATGTCCGGGATCGTTGCGGTAAAGGCCACAGTGGTTGAGTGCAGCATCAGGATCACTTCGTTGCTGTAGTAGGGCAACGAGCGTCGCAACGCCGAAGGCATGATCACATAGGCGTACAGCTTCCAGCCGCTGAGGCCGTAAGCCTTGGCCGCCTCGACTTCGCCGTGGGCCATGCTGCGGATCGCCCCGGCGAAAATCTCCGTGGTGTAGGCGCAGGTGTTGAGGGCGAAGGCCAGCAGGGTGCAGTTCATCGCATCGCGAAAGAACGCATCCAGCACCGGTTGTGCCCGCACGGCGGCAAGGCTGTAGATGCCGGTGTAGCAGATCAGCAATTGGATATAGAGCGGCGTACCGCGAAACAGGTAGGTGTAGAACTGCACGGGCCAACGCACCAGGCGCTTGCGCGAGACGCGGGCGATGGACAGCGGGATCGACACCAGAAAGCCGATAACCAGTGAGCCACTGAGCAACCACAAGGTCATGGCCAGGCCGGTGATGTGCTGGCCGTCGCTATAAAGAAACGGGCGCCAGTATTCCTGCAATAGCTCGATCATCGCACTGCCTCCCGGGCGCCTGCGGAGTAGCGACGTTCAAGTCGGCGCAAGACAAAGTTGGAGGCGCTGGTGATCAACAGGTAGATCAGCGCCGCCAGCACCAGAAAATAAAACAGTTGATAGGTGCTCTTGCCGGCATCCTGGGCGGCTTTCACCAGGTCTGCCAGGCCGATGATCGACACCAGCGCGGTGGCCTTGAGCATCACCATCCAGTTATTGCCGATGCCCGGCAGCGCAAAGCGCATCATCTGCGGGAAGGTCACGTAGCGAAACCGCTGCCCGCGCTTGAGCCCGTAGGCAGTGGCGGCTTCGAGTTGGCCACGGGGCACGGCGAGGATCGCGCCGCGAAAGGTTTCGGTGAAATACGCCCCATAGATAAAGCCCAGGGTGATCACCCCGGCGCTGAACGGGTCGATCTCGATGTATTCCCATTCCATAAAGTCGGTAAAGCCGCTGAGCCAGGTTTGCAGGCTGTAGAAAATCAGCAGCATCAGCACCAGGTCCGGCACCCCGCGAATCAGGGTGGTGTAGAGCTGGGCGGGGATACGCACAATGGCCAGGCTGGACAGTTTGGCGCTGGCGCCGAGCAGGCCCAGCAAGACGCTGACGGCCAGGGACAGCACCGACAACTTGATGGTCATCCAGGTACCTTGCAGCAACAGCGGGCCGAAACCCTTCAGGCTGAATGCGCTCAGCCCGAGGGTTTGCAACAGATCTTCGAACATAAATCAGGACCTATGGCGATAAAAAAGCGCCCCGCCCGAAGCAGGGCGCCCCAGGCATTATTTGCCGCTGTACAGGTTCAGATCGCCAAAGTGTTTCTTCTGGATAGTGGCGTAGGTGCCATCATCGTGTAACGCTTTGATACCTTTATCCAAAAGCGCCTTGAGTTCAGTGTTACCTTTTTTGATACCGACCGCGGTTTTCGACGGCAGCAGCGGGTCGTCGATCGCGGCGCTCACTTCATAGCCGGCACCGGCTGGCGACTTGAGAAAGCCCAGTTCGGCTTGCAGCATGTCCTGCACAGAAGCGTCGAGGCGCCCGGAGGTCAGGTCGGCGTACACCTGGTCCTGGTTGGCGTAAGCCTTGGTGGTCACCCCGGCTTTATCCAGCACAGCCTTGGCGTAGGCTTCCTGGATGGTGCCTTGCTCGTAGCCGACGGATTTGCCCTTGAGAGATTCTGGCGTCGAATAGCCAGCGCCTTTCTTGAACACCAGTGAAGTCGGGCCGGAGAACAGCTCGGAGGAGAAGTCGATGGCCTTCTCGCGCACTGGGGTCACGGTCATCGACGAAATCACGCCATCGAATTTATTGGCTTTCAGGCCCGGGATCATGCCGTCGAAGTCACTTTCGACCCACTTGCACTTGACCTTCAGCTCCGCGCAGATCGCATTGCCCAGGTCGATATCGAAGCCCACCAGGCTGCCGTCGGCGGCCTTGGATTCGAACGGTGCGTAGGAAGGGTCGACACCAAAACGCAATTCCTTGTATTCCTTGGCTGTAGCAACACCAGCAGCCATGCACAGAGCCAGTGCAGAAAGGGTCAGCAATGCTTTTTTCATTAGGTAATCCCTGGAAACCAAGATAAGCGCTTGTGGCGCGATTAGGACTGTTACTGAACGGTGTCAGACCCATCACAAGTAGCAATTTCTGCACCATAGTTCCGGATGGGCTTTTTAAAAGGTGGGATAAGGCAGTTTCAAGTGTAGGCGGTGCCCGAAAGTGGGCATGGAATTTCCAGTGCACCATTCTGGATCGGTCGCTGATCAAAAGGTGGGAGCTGGCTATATCAGGTCAGCAGATCTTGTAGCGTGGCCAGGTTGTCCGCTTCTTCCACCGCCTTGTCCTGGCGCCAGCGCAGCATCCGCGGAAACCGCACGGCAATCCCGCTCTTGTGCCGCTTGGACAGGGCAATCCCCTCGAAACCCAGCTCAAACACCATGCTCGGCGTCACGCTGCTGACCGGGCCGAATTTCTCCACCGTGGTTTTGCGCACAATGGCGTCGACCTTGCGCATTTCCTCGTCGGTCAGCCCGGAATACGCCTTGGCGAACGGCACCAGGGTGCGCTCGCTGCCTGGCGGGCCGTCCCATACGGCGAAGGTGTAGTCACTGTAGAGGCTGGCGCGCCGACCATGGCCGCGCTGGGCGTAGATCAACACGGCGTCGACGCTGAAGGGGTCGACCTTCCACTTCCACCACAGGCCCATGTCCTTGGTGCGGCCCACGCCGTAGAGGCCCTTTCGATCCTTGAGCATCATGCCTTCCACCCCCAGGCTGCGAGAGGCTTCGCGCTGCGCGGCCAAGGCTGCCCAGGTCTTGCCTTCCAGCAAGGGCGAGGGCAATAACACCGGTTGGTTGCACGCCGCGATCACCTGTTCCAATTGGGTACGACGTTCGGCCTGGGTGTGGTTGCGCCAGTCGTCGCCCTGATATTCCAGCAGGTCGTAGGCGAGCACCGCCACTGGCGCATCCTCTAGCACTTTTTTACTCAAGGTCTTGCGGCCAATGCGCTGTTGCAGCAGCGCGAAGGGTTGCACCGAGTCTTTCCACACCACGATTTCGCCATCAATCACCGTACCGTCGGGCAGGCCACTGATCAGGCTGTGGAGTTCAGGGAAACGTTCAGTCAGCAACTCTTCACCGCGAGACCAGACCCACAGGCGCCCCTCGCGCTTGACCAGTTGTGCGCGAATGCCATCAAACTTCCATTCCACCTGCCAGTCGGCGGGCGGACCGAGGATGCTGTCGAATTGCTCAACCGGTTGCGCCAGCCCGTGAGCCAGAAAAAACGGATAGGGCTGCCCGCCACGTTGCGCGTGCTCGTCGGATGATTCGGCGGCGATCAGCTTGAGGTAGCCTTCGCCTGTCGGACGGTTCGACAGGTCGGTGTAGCCCACCAGCCGCTGCGCCACGCGCTTGCTGTCGAGGTCGGCCATGGCGGCGAGGGCGCGGGTCACCAGCAGTTTGGACACCCCGACCCGGAAGCTGCCGGTGATCAACTTGATGCACACCATCAGGCTCGGTTGGTCCAATTGCGCCCAGAGCGCGGGCAGCCGTTCTGCCAGGTCCATGGGCGGTAGGCCGCGCAGGGGCAGCAGTTTTTCTTCCAGCCATACGGCCAAGCCGTCTTCGGAGGTGTAGGTGGATTCTGGCAGGAGCAGGGAGATGGTCTCGGCCAGGTCACCCACCGACTGGTAGCTCTCTTCGAACAGCCAGGGTTCGATACCGGCCGCTTCGGTGGCCATGTCCCGTAGCAGACGTGTCGGCACCAATTGCCGTGGCCGCCCACCGCTGAGAAAGTACACGGCCCAGGCCGCATCGGCCGGTGGCGCCTGCAGGAAGTAGGCTTGCAGGGCCGCGAGCTTGGCATTGCTGGAGGTGGTGGCGTCGAGGTTGGCGTACAGCTCGGCGAAGGCTTTCATGCCGTGACCTCTTCTTCGTCATCGCCGTATTCGGTGCTGAAACCTTGGGCATCCAAGCCCTTTTCCCGCAGGTGACGCACCAACACACCCACCGAACCATGGGTGACCATCACCCGGTGTGCGCCGGTTTGTTCGATGGCCCACAACAAGCCAGGCCAGTCGGCGTGGTCCGAGAGCACGAAGCCACGGTCCACACCGCGCCGCCGCCGTGTACCGCGCAGGCGCATCCAGCCGCTGGCGAAGGCGTCGCTGTAGTCGCCAAAACGACGCATCCAGGTACTGCCTCCGGCAGAGGGCGGGGCGATGATCAGGGCTTGGCGCAGCAGTGGGTCGGTTTTTTTGAAGTCGCCGGCATACAGGGTCTCGGGGATGTAGATGCCCGCTTCGCGATACACCCGGTTCAACGGCTCTACCGCGCCGTGGCTGAGGATCGGGCCGATGCTGGCGTCCAGCCCATGGAGGATGCGTTGAGCCTTGCCGAAGGAGTAACAGAACAGCACGCTGGCTTTGCCGTTGGCGATATTGGCCTGCCACCAGTCATTGATCCCGGCAAAAATCTGCGCCTGGGGCTGCCAGCGGTAAATCGGCAGGCCGAAGGTGGATTCGGTGATAAAGGTGTGGCAGGGCACCGGTTCGAAAGGCGCGCAGGTGCCATCGGGCTCGACCTTGTAGTCGCCAGACGCCACCCAGACTTCGCCCTGGTATTCCAGGCGTACCTGGGCCGAACCCAGTACATGCCCGGCCGGATGAAAACTCAAGGTCACGCCGTGATGCACCAACCGTTCGCCGTAGGCCAGGGTTTGCAGGTTGATGTCCTGGCCCAGGCGCCAGCGCAGGATGCCTTCGCCGGGGGCGGCGGCCAGGTAGTGTTGATTGCCGGTGCGGGCGTGGTCGCCGTGGGCGTGGGTGATGACTGCGCGTTCCACTGGGCGCCAGGGGTCGATGTAAAAATCACCGGCAGGGCAGTAGAGGCCTTCGGGGCGGGCGATGACGAGGTCCATGGGGTGGCCGGGGCGGTGGGCTTGTTACTTATGAGGCGGGGCTGGGTCTAGAAGTTCTATTTGAATGCGGGCAGTGCAAAGGTGGGTTTGCCTTCGATGTTGGCCTGATGTCCCGCGATCCAACTGGGGGGGGGCCTGCGATGACGGCCTCCCAGCCGACACCTATCTACCTGATACCCCACAATCCAACTGTGGGAGCGGGCTTGCTCGCGAAGGCGGCCTAACAGTCAACACAGTTGGACCGGGTACATATCCGTTATTTAGGTAACGGCCACTTAGGGTTCCGCCCTGACGGCGGGTCACTTTGGAAAAGCCCCAAAGTAACCAAAGGGCTCTTGCCCCACCACTCGGCACCTCGCTTGGGCTCGGTGTGCCCGTAATCCGCCAGTGATTTGGGGGGCCGCCGCCACGCGCCATCCATGGCGCGGGGCGGCTAAACCGGCATCCCTGCCGGTTTACCCCCCAAATCCCTGTCGAATTCCGGCCAGCGTGGTTTAACGGGGCGCCTAAGATCAAAAGCAGATCAAGAGCAAGATCAAGAGCGGCTCGCTTCGCATCGTGGTTACTCGGCTGCTATCGCAGGCAGGCCCGCTTTATCCGGTTTCGTCACTGGAAACCGGTTTACTTACCGGGCGTCAGGGTCAACCTTGTCTTGCCGTACACCTTCTCAAAATTCTGCGGCTGCATCGGAAAGCTCAGGTATTGCGCCTTCAGCGACGGGTCGATGCCGCTGGCATAGTTCGGGCTGGCCGGGTTGCCGGATTGGCCGATGCCGCCCTGGCCCATCATTGGCTCCGTCTGGCCGAAGTCGATGATCATGCGCAGCGCCGACACTTGGGTCGCGTTGAAATCCTGGCCCCAGGTGTACGGTGCCGGGTTCAGGGTGTTGTGATCGCCACCGCTGGCGAAGGGGCCGCGGATGACCTGGCCGCTGGTATTTTTCCATGTGGTGCTGTGCAGCTTGCCCCACTGCCAGGCCTTGTGATCGGCGCCCAATTGGCTGTCGCCAGTAGTGATGGCGGCGGCCAGGGTGCGGGCCAGGATCGCAGGTTTGTCTTCTTTTTGCGCGGTACGCGTGTCATCCCAGAACGGGCTGTCTTCACGGCCCAGCAGGTGGTCGGCGATGGCCGAGTAGGACAGGCTGGCGTTGCTGACGAAGGCTTTCCAGCTGGCGCTGTTTTCCGGGCCTAGTTTGTCGAGGAAGATTTGCCGGGCGCTTTCTTGCAGGAACAGTTCATAGATCGCCGCGTCAGCCGAGGTGGTCGCCAGTCGACCATCGAAGGCCATCAGGCGCTCGAGTGCTTCGCGGGCCTTGGCGCGTTCCGCTGCCGGCAATGCATCGATGGCCTGCTTGAGGGGCTGGGCCATGCCCGGCGCCTGGAACATATTCTTGAGCTTGGCGGCGAAGAGGGTGGTCTGGTCGTATTGCATGGCAATCAGGCTGCGGCTGTCATGCTTGCCGGCGTTAGCCAGTTGCGCCAGGCGTTCGCTGCGTTCCGGTGCATCCCAGGCGTTGGACAGTTGCATGCCGTAGCCACGCGGTGCGGTGCGCTGGTTGGCGGTGCCGATCCAGCCCTGGGCCGGGTCTTGGTCGTACGGGTGCAACATTGCGTCGGCGTAGCCGTCCCAGTCAAAGCGCGTGTCCCAGCCCGGCGATGGCAACAGGCCTTCGCCTTCGCGGCGGTTGGGGAAGCGGCCAGTGACTTGCCAGCCGATGTTGCTGGCGTCGGCGAAGATCATGTTCAAGGCGATGGCGCGAATCTCGCGGGTGGCATCCGAGGCTTTGCCAGCGTTTTGGGCACGGGACAGGTCGAAGAATGCATCCAGGCTCTTGTCGTCCTTGAAGTCGGCGGTTTGCAAGGCCAGGCCAAGGCCGCTGGTGAGCGCCTGGCTGCTGTTGAGCAGGGCGCCGTGGCGGGTTTCGTACACCACTTCGCGAATCGAGCGCTGGCCCTTGATGAAGAAGGTTTCGTTGCGCACGCCGGCCGGCAGCCATTTGCCGTTGTTCTCGTAGTACAGCGCGTTGCCCTGGCGTTTGACCTTCTCCAGGAACAGGTCCTGGGTGTCGCCCTTGACCGCGCTCATGCTCCACGCCACTTTGCCGTTGAAACCGGAGAGCAGGGTCGGCAGGCCGGCAATCGAAGCACCGGCGGCCTGGTATTTGGGCGCACGAATCTGCACGTAGTTCCACGGCGACGGTGCTTGTGGCTGCGCGGCGATGTCGTTGGCCAACAGGCTCTTGGCGCTGCGGCTGCGTTGCGGGCCAATGGCCCAGTTGCTTGAGGTGGTGACGCCCAGGGCGTTGAGGCTGCGCAATTGCTGGCCTACCGTTTCCAGCCCGGCGAGGCCGGTGATCTGGCTCAGGTTGACGCCTTTGAGCTTGTCGGCTTCTGCCAACGGGACGGGTTCGTCCGGTGCGCTTGGGGTGAGCCAGGCGAGTTTGTCGACGCCGACCTTTTGCGCCAGCACCAGGGACGAGAGCTCCCCCTGCAGGTTGCTCGACTGGCTGAAATTGAGCAGGCAGAACAGCAGCGCCGAATCTTCCGGCTTCCAGTACTCGGGCTTGTAGCCGCTCTGGGCCAGGTCCGCCGGCAGCTTGTCGCGGTAGCGGAACAGGTAGGCGTTGACGCCTCGGGCATACACTTCAAAGAAGCGTTTGAGGCGTGGCGATGAGGCGTTGTACAACTCGCCAGCGCTTTTCTTGAGGTTGACCGCCCGCATGAAGCGGTCGACGTCCAGCACTTGCGGCCCCGACATTTCCGCCAGACGGCCCTGAGCCAGCAGGCGGAGGGTGACCATCTGGGTGATGCGGTCGCTGGCGTGCACGTAACCGAGGCTGAACAGTGCGTCGTGGAAGGTGTTGCTTTCGATCAGCGGCATGCCTTGGGCATTGCGGCGCACCGACACATTCTGTGCCAGGCCCTTGATCGGCTGCACGCCAGCAACGGGCGGTAGGGTGCCCTGGGTGTTCTGGAGCTGGCAACCGGCCAGGCCCAAGGCACTGACCACTGCCGCGGCAACGCCGAACCGGGGAAGAAAATGTAAGAGGGCTGGCGAGGCCATGGCAAAGCTCCTGCGGGGGGTAGCGTCAGTAAAGGCGCTACGTTAGTGAGCGCGGCGAAACGACGCAAGCGGGAGTTTTGGGTTAAGCATTAGAACTTGAGTCAGGCGCAGACCTGTGTGGGAGCGGGCTTGCTCGCGAAAGCAGTGTATCAGTCAGTGTCTGTATCAACTGACGGAACGCATTCGCGAGCAAGCCCGCTCCCACATTTGATCGCATGTAACCTTGGATCAAGGCTGGGGCGGGGGCCGCCGGCATTTTGATCTTCAGTACTTAAGCACCGTGGCACTTCTTGAATTTCTTCTCGCTGCCGCACGGGCAGGGGTCGTTGCGACCGACGTCCTTCAACGCATTGCGCACCGGCTCTTGGTGAGCGTGGCCGCAGTTCGGGCCGTGGACATGGCCGTGGTCGTGATCATGGTGGTCATGATCGTGGTTGCAGTCAGGACCATGGACATGGGGTTGCTGTGTCATCGATGTTGCTCCGGAATAAAATCGCCGGGGATTATCTCGCCATTGTGTGCCACCTGCACGTCATTACCGATGAATAATCCGGTTTTCAGTTCGCCCTCTAAACGATAAGGCACGGGCCGGTCGGGATTTTTCAGCATCTGCACCACCTCACGCACCTGTGGCCAGAGGTTGGTGCGCACCGAGACCTTGAAGAATTTATGCCCGCGTGGCGGTACGGTCAGCCACTCGTTGGACTCGCCTTCGGTCAATACCAGGTTGCCCAGGCTGACCTTGTAGACCAGGCCACGCACGGTCAGGTCGGCGTCGTCGCGGTTGTCCACGCGAAAGTACAGCTTGAATTTCTGCTCCAACAGCTTGGCCCGCACCACTTCGACCTTGACCAGGGAAACGTGGGGCGGCGGCGTGTCGTCTTCGAACCAGGACGCGCAGCCGGTCAGGCCCAGGGTCAACGCCAGCATCAAGCTATACATCCGAAGCATGGCGTTTTCCCCGTCAAGTGATTAGAAGTAGCTGGAACAGCACTTCTTGAATTTCTGCCCACTGCCACACAAACAGGCGTCGTTACGTCCGGCCTTCACTTCTACCGTAGGGTCGATGAAGTACCAGCGCCCCTCATTCTGTACGAAAGAAGACTGCTCGCGGTGACTATGTTCACCAGTAGCGTCATGCCAGCGCGCGGTAAAGGTGACAAAGGCATGTTCCGGCTGGCCGCCGAACACCTCGGAGCTTTCCACCTCAAGGCCCAGCCAGGTGCTTTGGGCACTCCAGGCGGCAATGGCGTCGCGGTCCAGGCCGGCCTGTTGCGCAGGCAGCGTAGTGGCGACCAGGTAATCGACCAGGCCCAGCACATAGGCGCTGTAGCGCGAGCGCATCAACGCGCTGGCGCAGGGGGCCGGGTGACCGGCGTGATAATGGCCGCAGCAGGCATCCAGCAGATTGCCACTGCCGCACGGGCAAATGGATGTACTCATCGGGTTACCACCAATACTTTCCGAAGTTTTCCGGGTTGGCCCAGAAGCGGGCGTTGAGCCAGTCCGGCACCTGTTTATAGTCAAGCAGATCATAGGTAAACAGCGTCAGTACCTGATCATCGCGTTGGAAGCGTTCGCCGGCTTGCAGGGCCAGGGAGAAAAAGTCGGTGTCCTTCCAGTCGCAGGCGCCCAGGTCGGCCAGCACGGCGATGCGGCTGGCGTTGAGGTTACGAATGCCACCGAGCAGGGTCAGGCCTTGGGGCTTGGTCAGGTGCTCCAGGCAGTCGACCACCAGCGCGAGGTCAAAGCGCTGCACCGCGAGGTTTTCCGGCAATGGCCCTGGCGGGGCATAGAACACCTCGGTATCCGGGTGCGCAGCTTTGAAAGCATCCAGCGCCGGAAAATGGCTGGCGCCCACTAATAACAGGCGTTTTGGCCTGTGAAGGTCCAGCAGGGCCGCCAAGGCTTGTTGGGGCGTACGGGCAGAAATTCCAGCGGTCATTGCAGATCCTCGCATCAAGACCGTAGAGACTAGCGCGGCTGGGCGCGTGGGCCTAGAGCGCGGCGGTCGATAGCCGCCGGGGGAGAACTGAAGTTTTTTGATCCTTCACTGGCAAATCGCCTGTAGAAGTCGTTACTGTGCGCTCAAAGAAAAATTTGAAAACACTCAGGAGCCCCATGATGCGTAAGGTTTTTCTGTTGGCCCTGTTGGTCAGCCCCGTTGCCCTGGCCCAGAGCGTCAGTGTTGAAACCAATTCGTTGATGCGTTTGCCCAGCAGCACCAGCGTGTTGCAACTCGAGCGCCTGGACGTGGCGGACTACGGCACCTTGCTGATTCCGGCCACCATCAGCCAAGTCACGGTGGATGAGCTGCACTTGGGGCGCGACGCACGCATCACCATTGTTCCCGGCAATACCGCACTGCAAATGCAAGTGCGCGATGCGCAGTTGGAGCACGGTAGCCAGATCACCTCACGGGGCGCTCCCGGCACCCACGAAAAACCCGCCAAGGCTGGGCGTGACCTGACCTTGCGCATTAACTCGCTGACCGCCGAAGCGCTGTCGGTGGATGCCCGTGGCGGCGCCGGCGCCCAAGGGTATGCGGGCCTGGATGGTGCCAACGGCGTGGACCCGGGTTGCACCTGGGGGTCAGCCGGGCGCGGTTTCAATGGCGATAACGGCGGCGATGGCCGGCCAGGGGCAGCGGGCGCCCAGGTACGCCTGGAGTTGCCGCAGGCGTTCCCGGCTGAACAGATCAAGGTCTGGGTCGATGGCGGGGCCGGAGGCCTGGCAGGTGTTGCAGGTAAACCCGGCAAGGGTGGGCAATCCAAGGGCTGCCTGGTGTACCGCGCGGACGGCGGCGAAAAGGGCCGTCCAGGGTTGGAAGGGCAACCGGGGCCGGCTGGTCCTGCGGGGTCTGTGACTATCCAGCGGCTCTGATTCGCCTGGCCTTACGCCATCGCCGGCAAGCCATAGGTATCTACACATTTTCGGCGCGATGCTGGACCTGTGGCGAGGGAGCTTGCTCCCGCGACGGCCTGACAGTCGACGCTTATCTACCTGACGCCCCGCGATCAAATTGTGGGAGCTGGCTTGTCGGGTCGCCGCATCGCTGCGAAGACGGCCTGACAGTCAACACAGTTGGACCGGGTACATATCCGTTATTTAGGTAACGGCCACCTAGGGTTCCGCCCTGACGGCGGGTCACTTTGGAAAAGCCCCAAAGTAACCAAAGGGCTCTTGCCCCACCACTCGG